>JBCBZA010000167.1:0-8206 GCA_039815575.1 Bacteroidota bacterium
CGGTTTGGGTAAGCGCTTCAAGGGTGATGGAAGAAATACCGCCCTTGACTTCACTCAATGAAACCGACTACTTAAAAAAATCACAATTTTTTGAATTGCAGGATTCCTTGGGGGTATATTTGGGTAAGGTTACTAATGTCTTAGAAGTTAATGATGTGGCCCCTTTGGGATATATAGAGCC
Source organism: Bacteroidota bacterium (assembly GCA_039815575.1). Classification (GTDB taxonomy): domain Bacteria; phylum Bacteroidota; class Bacteroidia; order Flavobacteriales; family Flavobacteriaceae; genus Croceivirga. The sequence continues at coordinate 182 of JBCBZA010000167.1, forward strand.
TAACTTAAGGCAAATAATACTTAACCGAAGGCGTTTGGAACAAATGCGAAAATTAGAAAATGATGTTTTGGATGAGGCAATCAAAAAAAATGAATTTGAAATATATGGGAATAAGGAATAGAACGTGCAGCTTGATGCTTTTTTGTATCGTAGGACTTCTTTTTGGACAGGAGGAAACCGCGGTCAATGATAGTACGGTAACCAGAAAAATGACAAAATTAGATGGTATCGCTGCAGTAGTTGGAGATTATGTTATACTGGATTCTGACATCGAGAAGACATTGATTGACCTCAAAAGTCAGGGAGCTTCGACCGAGGATATCACGCATTGCCAATTATTGGGAAAATTGATGGAGGACCGTTTATATGCCCACCAAGCCGTTCAAGATAGTTTATTGGTCTCTGATGACCAGGTAAACGCCACTTCAGATAGGCAGATTCAACAGTTGGTCTCCCAAATTGGTAGCATTGACAAAATGCTCAAATATTACAAGAAACAGGATTTGGAAACTTTTAAGGCTGAGCTTTTTGAAATTAATAAGTTACGGATGCTTTCTGAAAAAATGCAGGGAAAGATTGTTGAGGGTATTGAGGTGACGCCGGAAGAGGTCCGGCAGTTCTTTTTTAAAATCCCAGAGGGCGAACGCCCCGTATTTGGGGCGGAATTGGAAATTTCCCAGATTGTAAAATCACCAGAACCTTCAGATGAGGAAAAACTAAAAATCATTAATCGGTTAAAGGAGATAAAACAGGATGTAGAGGAGAATGATGCAAGGTTCAGTACCAAGGCAATTCTTTATTCACAAGATCCTGGATCTAAACCGAAGGGGGGACTTTACACCGGGATTACCAAGCAAACAGGTTTTGTAAAGGAATTTAAGGATGTGGCTTTTAGCCTTCAAGAGGGGGAAATTTCAGAACCATTTGAAACCGAATTTGGGTATCATATCATCCGTATGGAAAAAATCCGTGGACAGGAAAGGGATTTGAGGCATATTTTGATGATTCCTGAAATCTCTGATAAGGCCATGAAAGCTGCGGCCACCGAATTGGATAGCATACGCCAACAAATTTTGGACAATAAATATAGTTTTGACGAGGGCGCTAGAAATTTTTCCGATGAAAAAGAAACAAAATTTGACGGGGGACTACTTCGTAACCCTATCAATTTTGATTCCAAATTCGAGCTGACAAAGATGGACCCGTCCCTATACAATCAGGTAAGAAATTTAGGGGATTGGGAGATTTCAAGACCCATCCGCGAGGACAACCCTAGGGGAGGTCCACCAAAGTTCAAGATCATGCAGATTACCAATCGGTATGATGAGCATACCGCTGACTTCGCAAGGGACTACATCAAAATCCAAGAATTGGCTTTAAAGGACAAACAGTATGGGGAAATCAAAAAATGGATGGCAGAGCGGATTGGGGATACCTATATTTTAGTGGATGAGAATAACAAAGGCTGTGATTTTTCCAATAACTGGCTAAAGCAATAAGATGTCTGATGTTACCGCTGTCCAAAACCTAGTTGAAAAGCACAATAGTTTAAAAGGGGAGATAGGAAAAGTAATTATTGGCCAGACTGAGGTCATAGAACAAATCCTTCTATCTATTTACACTGGAGGGCATTCCTTGTTGATTGGAGTTCCCGGTTTGGCCAAAACGCTAATGGTAAATACCATTGCACAGACTTTGGGATTGGACTTTAAACGCATTCAATTTACCCCGGATTTGATGCCCAGTGATATTTTGGGGAGTGAAGTCTTGGACCAAAACCGAAATTTTAAGTTTATAAAAGGCCCTGTTTTTGCCAATATCATTTTGGCAGATGAAATCAACCGGACACCGCCCAAGACCCAAGCAGCACTTTTAGAGGCGATGCAGGAACGGGCAGTGACCGTGGCCGGACATCAATACAAATTGGAACTTCCTTATTTTGTATTGGCTACGCAAAATCCTATTGAGCAAGAGGGTACCTATCCTTTGCCCGAAGCACAATTGGACCGCTTTATGTTTGCGATAAAATTGAAATACCCATCTGTAGAAGAAGAGATTGAGGTGGTAAAATCAACTACGGCGGATACCTCGGTCAACTTAAACACCATTTTTAGTGCCGATGCGATTCGAGAAGTGCAGCAGTTGATAAGGCGTGTGCCAATTGCCGACAATGTTGTGGACTACACGGTAAGGTTGGTAAACAGTACCCGACCGAATAGTAAAGGTGCTTCCGAATTTGTGAGAAACTATGTGGATTGGGGAGCGGGTCCTAGGGCTTCGCAAAACCTGGTGTTGGCGGCAAAGGCACATGCAGTGGTCAATGGTAAATTTTCTCCCGATATCGAAAATATAAAGGCAGTTGCACATGGTATTTTAAGGCACAGGATCCTCAAAAACTACAAGGCTGAGGCTGAGGGTATTTCTGAGGATAATCTCATTTCTGAGCTGCTGAAATAGAATCAGTATAAATTGCAATTCTCGTAATATTCTGTTGCAAAAATTTACTTTTGGTTTCTTATTTTTACGGAATTGTCGAAATCGTTGTAGATAATGCAATAAAATATTTGTTGATAATCAATCAAAACGGCTTATACCAGTATAATTTGAATCAACGCTATTACTGCAAAAATTGGATGTAAACTTTTTATTTTTGCAAAAATGGGAGAACCTAGTTTTGGGGAGCGCAGTACATGTAAACAATGGTCGCAAATAGTTGGAAACCAATGGTTCTAAATATTTTATAATAAATAACAATCAAGTTTTGGGATACGAGGGGCATTGGTAGAATTTTTTTATACGCAAAAACCGATTTCGGTCGTTTTAATATGGTCCTGTTCGGTACTTGTCGGTATACTGTTTAATGGCTAAGACATTTCTTTTATGAATTTATACGAAGACTACATTAAGGAGATTGAAGAAAGGGAGCAGCAAGGGCTTCATCCTAAGCCTATTGATGATGCAGCCTTGTTAAGCGAAGTTATTGCACAAATTAGGGATGTGGATAACGCGCATAGAGAAGATTCCTTGAAGTTTTTTATTTATAACACCTTACCCGGAACGACTAGTGCTGCAGGGGTAAAAGCTCTATTTTTAAAAGAAATCATCCTAGGGGAAATCGAATTAAAGGAGATAACGCCAACCTTTGCCCTTGAGCAATTATCGCATATGAAGGGTGGTCCGTCTGTTAAGGTGTTGTTGGATTTAGCCTTAGGTAATGATGAAACTATTGCCGAAGAGGCAGCAAAAGTCCTCAAAACGCAGGTTTTTCTATACGAGGCAGACACGGAAAGACTGGAGCAAGCTTATAAAAATGGAAGTGAAATTGCAAAGGCCATTATTGAAAGTTACGCCAAGGCGGAGTTTTTTACAAAATTACCTGATGTTCCCGAGGAAATAAAAATAGTAACTTTTGTCGCTGGGATAGGGGACATTTCCACGGATTTACTATCCCCAGGTAGTGACGCCCACTCAAGGTCAGATAGGGAACTTCATGGCCAATGTATGTTTGAGCATAATAAAGAACAACAAAACGCACTACTAGAACTACAGGCGGCACATCCGGATAAACGGGTGATGCTGATTGCGGAGAAAGGCACCATGGGGGTTGGTTCCTCAAGAATGTCCGGCGTCAATAATGTGGCCCTATGGATTGGCAAACCCTCAAGTCCGTACGTTCCCTTTATCAACATAGCCCCAATAGTTGCTGGTACCAATGGCATTTCCCCTATTTTTTTGACAACAGTGGGCGTGACTGGGGGTATAGGCCTGGACCTAAAAAATTGGGTCAAAAAGTTTGATGCGGATGGTAACCTTGTTGTAGATGAAGAGGGCGAACCTGTTTTGGAACAAGCTTATTCCATTGATACTGGAACCGTGTTGACCATAAATACCAAAACAAAAAAACTGTATAATGGGGACCAAGAGTTGATGGATATCTCTTCTGCGTTTACACCCCAAAAGATGGAATTCATGAAGGCCGGTGGGTCATATGCCGTTGTTTTTGGAAAAAAGTTACAGGCTTTTGCGGCAAAGAGCCTGGGAATAGAAGTTCCGCCAGTATACGCAGCTTCAAAAGAAATTTCCCATAAAGGACAGGGGCTTACAGCAGTAGAGAAAATTTTTAATAAAAATGCTGTTGGTACCTCTGGGGCGGTCTTACATGCCGGTTCCTATGTGCGGGCTGAAGTCAATATAGTAGGTTCCCAGGATACTACAGGTTTAATGACTTCCCAAGAATTGGAAATGATGGCGGCAACGGTAATTTCGCCCATTGTGGATGGCGGATATCAGTCCGGTTGTCATACGGCATCCGTGTGGGATTTAAAATCCCAGACCAATATTCCAAGGCTGATGAAGTTTATGAACGATTTCGGCCTGATTACGGCACGGGATCCGAAAGGGAGCTACCATTCCATGACAGATGTTATTCACAAAGTCCTGAATGATATTACCGTAGATGATTGGGCGATTATTATTGGCGGAGATTCTCACACCCGGATGTCCAAAGGTGTCGCCTTTGGAGCTGATTCGGGTACTGTTGCCCTTGCATTGGCTACGGGAGAAGCCTCAATGCCAATCCCTGAATCGGTCAAGGTGACCTTTAAAGGAAAGATGCAGGACCATATGGATTTTCGCGATGTAGTCCATGCTACCCAATCCCAAATGCTTAAAGCTTTTAAGGGAGAGAACGTATTTCAGGGCCGAATCATAGAAGTCCATATTGGAACCTTGTTGGCGGACCAAGCTTTTACATTTACGGACTGGACGGCTGAAATGAAGGCCAAAGCCTCTATCTGTATCTCCCAAGACGATACCCTCATTCAATCTTTGGGGATTGCGAAAGGTAGAATCCAAATCATGATCGATAAAGGCATGGATAATGAGAAGCAAGTACTCCAAGGCCTTATTGATAAAGCCAATAATAGAATTGATGAAATAAGGTCAGGAACCAAACCCCCACTGGCTCCAGATGAAAATGCCAAATACTATGCAGAGTTTGTAGTAGATTTGGATATCATTGATGAGCCAATGATTGCCGACCCTGATGTGAATAATGATGATGTGTCCAAACGTTATACCCACGATACCATTCGCGAGCTTTCGTTCTATGGAGGAGAAAAACATGTGGACCTAGGTTTTGTAGGCTCTTGTATGGTGCACAAAGGGGATATTAAAGTAGTTTCCAAGATGCTTAAAAATCTGGAAGAGGAATATGGAAGGGTTGAGTTCAAAGCCCCTCTCGTGGTAACGGCCCCCACGTATAATATTATTGACGAACTCAAAGAGGAGGGAGATTGGGAAATGCTACAGAAGTATTCCGGTTTTGAGTTTGATGATGCGGCACCTAAAAATGCAGCACGTACGGAATACGATAATATCTTATATCTGGAACGACCAGGATGTAATCTATGCATGGGTAATCAGGAAAAAGCGGAAAAAGGGGATACGGTAATGGCCACCTCTACCCGTTTGTTTCAAGGACGTGTGGTAAAGGATTCCGATCGCAAAAAAGGAGAATCCTTGCTGGCCTCCACACCTGTGGTAGTGTTATCAGCCATTTTAGGTAGAACACCTACACTCGAAGAATATAAGGTGGCAGTGAAAGGCATTAAATTGACCCAGTTTACACCTCCGCTGAAAAAGATGAGTGCTAAACCAGGACATTTAATTTCCTATTAGATTTTTCTTCTTAAAAACGTACTTTGTTTCGTTTTGCCCGCAAAACCTAAATGGTCATTGTCAAATACTATTTAAAAAGGTAACTTTAGGTGCGGTCAGCATTAAAAAGTAAGAGTATGGCATTTGACATTGACATGATAAAGGGAGTGTATTCCCGGATGCCCGAACGGGTTAATAAGGCGCGTGAACTTTTGGGAAGGCCCCTAACTTTGACTGAAAAGATATTGTATTCCCATTTATGGGATGGCAATCCCACTACAATATTTCAGAGAGGCAAAGATTATGTTGATTTTGCTCCGGATAGGGTAGCATGCCAAGATGCGACCGCGCAAATGGCGCTTCTTCAATTTATGCATGCCGGAAAGCCTAAGGTAGCTGTCCCAACCACGGTACATTGCGATCATCTAATTCAGGCTAAAGTAGATGCTGCTACTGATTTAAAACGAGCCAATCAGACCAGCAATGAGGTATTTGATTTTTTAGAATCCGTTTCCAATAAATATGGTATTGGTTTCTGGAGACCTGGAGCAGGTATCATTCACCAGGTCGTATTGGAAAATTATGCCTTTCCTGGTGGAATGATGATAGGCACGGACTCCCATACCGTAAATGCCGGTGGATTGGGAATGGTGGCTGTAGGTGTTGGTGGTGCGGATGCCGTGGATGTCATGGCCGGTATGCCTTGGGAATTAAAGTTCCCAAAACTAATTGGGGTAAAATTGAAGGGAAGACTCTCGGGTTGGACCGCACCCAAAGATATTATATTGAAAGTGGCGGGCATCTTAACGGCTAAAGGAGGGACCGGTGCCATTATTGAATACTTCGGAGAAGGGGCAACGACCATGTCCTGCACGGGCAAGGGGACCATTTGTAATATGGGGGCCGAAGTAGGGGCGACTACCTCAACATTTGGGTATGACGATTCCATGGACCGTTATTTAAGAGCTACGGATAGGGAAGATGTGGCAAATGCCGCTCAGGCCGTTAAAGAGCATTTAACGGCTGATTCAGAGGCTTATCAGAGCCCAGAAGATTATTTTGATCAGGTGATTGAAATTGATCTAAATACATTAGAGCCCCATTTAAATGGTCCTTTTACGCCAGATTTGGCAACTCCCATTTCTAAGATGAGGGAAGCGGCACGAGAAAATGACTGGCCGTTGAATGTTGAGGTGGGACTCATAGGGTCTTGCACGAATTCTTCGTACGAGGATATCTCAAGGGCGGCCTCCCTAGCCAGGCAAGTGGCAGAAAAAAATCTAAAAACCAAATCAAAATTTACGATTACTCCAGGCTCTGAACAGGTACGCTATACCATTGAGAGAGATGGATTTATTAACACGTTCAATAACATTGGAGCTACTGTTTTTGCAAACGCCTGTGGTCCCTGTATTGGAATGTGGGATCGATATGGGGACAAAGCAGCGGAAGGCCCACGAAATACTATTGTACATTCCTTTAATAGGAATTTTGCCAAGCGGGCAGACGGGAATCCAAATACATTGGCCTTTGTTGGTTCACCCGAATTGGTAACGGCCATAGCGATATCTGGAAGATTGGATTTTAACCCAATAACGGATAGATTAATCAATGAGGATGGAGAAGAAGTTATGCTGGACGAGCCCAGGGGATATGAACTTCCTCCAGAAGGTTTTGATGTGGAAGATGCGGGCTATCTGGCACCTAGGGAAGATGGGAGTGAAGTTGAAGTCATTGTTTCGCCAGATTCCCAGCGATTACAGCTTTTAGCACCCTTTATACCCTTAAAACCGGGTAATTTACAGGGAATGAGACTATTGATAAAAGCATTTGGTAAATGTACAACGGACCATATTTCCATGGCGGGTCCGTGGTTAAGGTATCGTGGGCATCTGGATAATATCGCCAATAATACATTGATAGGCGCGGTAAATGCCTTTAACAAAAAGACCAACTTTGTTAAAAACCAACTGACGGGAGCATACGGTGCGGTTCCAGATACGCAAAGGGAGTATAAGAAAAATGGAATAAAAACGATAGTGGTTGGCGACCACAACTATGGTGAAGGGTCTTCCCGAGAGCATGCGGCCATGCAACCAAGGCATTTGGGTGTCGCGGCGGTATTGGTAAAGTCCTTTGCTAGGATTCACGAGACCAATCTCAAAAAACAAGGAATGCTAGGGCTGACCTTTGACAATGAAAACGATTATGATATCATACAGGAAGATGATACCTTTAACTTCCTCGATATTGCTGATTTTACCCCTGGAAAACCGTTGACCATAGAAGTAGTACATGCCAATGGAAGTACGGATACCATCATTGCCAACCATAGTTACAATGAGGCACAGATCAACTGGTTCAAAG
>JBCBZA010000113.1:0-13002 GCA_039815575.1 Bacteroidota bacterium
ACAAGGAAAATTGGGTTACTCATTGAAAATGAAGAAAAAAGATTGGAATTTTCAGAAGCCAATATGAAATACGTTACGGAATTTGAAATTGGTTCAATAACCAATAAATGGAATAAATTAATAACCGAAATCTGTAAAAACAATTAACTCCTTATTCAATGGTTACTTTAGAACTCTTTACCTATAAAAGAGGTATTCTAACTAATTATTTGATAGCAAACAAGAAGACGAAAATATCTTTGCTGCAGTTTTAATCGGTTGAATTATTCATGTGAGAAAACACCATTTCAAAAAAAGTATGGAAAACTTAGTACAATGAAGAAAAGAAACCTAATAATATTTGGCACGCGACCTGAGGCAATCAAAATGGCGCCCTTGGTCAAAGCCTTCAAAAAGTCAGAAAAGTTTGACACAAGGATTTGTGTTACCGCACAACATCGGGAGATGCTGGATCAGGTACTTGATTTCTTTGAAATCATTCCAGATTACGACCTTAATTTAATGAAACCTGGCCAAAATCTATATGGCCTAACGGCCACAATAATTACAAGCTTACAACCCATTTTAGAGGAATTTCAACCAGACTTTGTTTATGTACATGGTGATACAACAACTACTATGAGTGCCAGTATCGCTGCTTTTTATTCCGGTGCAAAAATTTGTCATGTCGAAGCTGGCCTTAGAACATTTAATAAGTATTCTCCTTTTCCTGAAGAGATCAACAGAACCGTCACTGGACATATTGCAGATTACCATTTTGCGCCTACACAAACTTCTTTTGACAATCTCAAGAATGAAGGAATTGAAGAAGCCCATATTTCGATTACTGGCAATACCGTAATCGATGCGCTTCTTGAGAGTGTTCCTAGGGCGGATCTTATCGAGGACAAGGAGGTTGACTATTTAAAAAAGGAATTGGACTTTTCCAAAAGGATAATTCTTGTTACCGGTCATCGTCGCGAAAATCACGGACAAGGCTTTATAGACATTTGTGAGGCACTAAAACAAATCTCCATATCGGCACCAGATGTGCAAATAGTCTATCCTGTTCATCTAAACCCAAAGGTTCAAAAACCTGTATATGAAATTTTGGGAGGTCAGGAGAATATACGATTGATTGCTCCACTTGCCTACCCAGCTTTCGTTTGGTTGATGAACAAAGCGGAATTGGTAATTACTGATAGCGGGGGAGTACAGGAAGAGGCTCCAAGTCTGGGCAAACCTGTTTTGGTAATGCGGGATACCACTGAAAGGCCCGAAGCAGTGGAGGCTGGAACGGTAATTTTAGTTGGCACCAACACCTCTAAAATAGTGGACGAAGCCTTAGACTTATTGAATAATTCTGAACGATATAAAAAAATGAGCAAGCTTCATAATCCATATGGAGATGGAAAAGCTTGCCAAAGAATCGTAACATACATTGAAAATCTAAAAAAATGAATCAACCAGAAGTGGTAATGATGGGACTTGGCTATATTGGCCTTCCCACGGCGGCTTTAATTGCGCAAGGCGGAACAAAGGTTCACGGGGTGGACATCAATCAAAATGTAGTTGATACCATTAACAGAGGTGAAATACACATTGTTGAGCCTGACTTGGGAACTGCCGTGGCAAAAGCTGTGAAAAACGGAATGTTAAAAGCTGCTACAAAGCCCGTGGAAGCCAATGTTTACCTTATCGTAGTACCTACACCATTTAAAGATAAAAACGAACCGGACATCTCCTTCGTAAAATCGGCGACCAAGGCAATAATTCCTTTATTAAAAAAGGATGATATGTATATCATTGAGTCAACATCACCAGTAGGAACCACTGAAAAAATGATGCATTTCATCTATGAACAACGTCCTGATTTAAAGGATAGCTTATATATTGCCTATTGTCCTGAGCGAGTTTTACCTGGCAATGTTATGCATGAGTTGGTTCATAACGATAGGGTAATTGGAGGTATAAATGATCTTTCCACTGAAAAGGCCGTTCATTTTTATTCACAATACGTTAAAGGGGAATTACACAAGACCAATGCCAGAACGGCAGAAATGTGCAAGTTGGTAGAAAATTCCTCAAGGGATGTCCAAATTGCATTTGCCAATGAACTCTCATTAATTTGTGATAAGGCGGATATCAATGTATGGGAACTTATATCCTTAGCCAATAAACACCCTAGGGTAAATATTCTGCAACCTGGTTCAGGTGTTGGAGGACATTGTATTGCAGTAGACCCATATTTTATTGTATCCGATTATCCAATGGAATCCAAAATTATTGGAACTGCAAGAGAGGTTAATAATTATAAGTCATTTTGGTGTGCGGAAAAAGTTCAAAATGCAAAACTACAATTTGAATTGGAGCATGGGCGTAAACCAAAAATTGCATTAATGGGGTTAGCCTTTAAACCGAATATTGATGACCTCAGGGAATCTCCTGCCAAATATATTGTTCAGAAAATACTACAGAATGTCAACAATGAAGAATATTATGTGGTAGAACCAAATATCTCGGAACATAATGTTTTTAAACTGACGGGCTATACAGAAGCGTATAAAATGGCGGATATTGTAGTATTTTTAGTAGCGCATAAGGAATTTTCTTCTCTTGAAGCCAATCCGAAAAAAACTGTTTTGGATTTTTGCGGAGTTTTCAAATAGTCACTTCTTTCCATATTCTATGTCAAAGAATAAAGAACAAATCATAATTCTAGCACAATCCCTTGAGCAGCCAAGAATTGTTAAAAGGATAATTGAAAAAGCGTCGGAGCATGATACGGTAAAAGTGTATGGTTTTACCCGAAAAATACATGCAGTCAACAATTATAGTGTTCTCCATGACTATGAAAATATTGATATAACCATAATTGGTTCTTTGGCAAACAGTAGATATGTAAGTCGGGTTTTTATGTATTGCAAACTCATTGGTGTTCTATATAGAAACCATGGATTAAGTCCAAAAAACATCTATGCCTTTGGTTTGGATCTAAGGGGCATTGCAGCTTTGATCGCCAATGCTAAGATTAAATATGAAATCAGCGATATCTTGTGGCTATACAAAAGTGGAGGGCAACGTAAGATTTTAAGTGCCATAGACACTTTTTTGGCCAAACGTTCGGATGAAGTTATTTTTACCTCCAAGGGGTTTTACAATTCGTACTATGCCGAACATGTTAGGGCAGAAAGAGTTGTAATTAAAGAAAATAAGTTTAAATCTTATGACAAGGTAACCCCTATTGAGCAGATTAAAAGTGATAAAATATGCATTGCCTACATCGGCGCATTTCGGTATGCTGAAATAATTGAGCACTTGTTAAAAACCGTGGCAAACAACAAGGAATTGCAGCTTAATTTCTACGGTGACGGGAATCAGCAAATTGTTGAAATCATAAAAAAGAATGTGGCCAATTTTGAGAACATCACCTACAATGGCGCGTTTAAAAACCCCGATGATCTTGAAGGTATTTATGGAGAAAACAACTTAAACTTTGTGGTTTACGACAACTCCCTTGAGAATGAAAAAGTAGCCATGCCCAATAAATTCTATGAATCTGGGTTCTTTAATATTCCTATCCTATGCGCAACAAAAACTTATGTGGGCGAACGTGTATTGGAAAAGCATATGGGTTGGACAGTAGATTCTAAATTCGAAACAATTTCTGGATTTTTGAATTCATTGACATTAAATGAAATATTCGAAAGACACCAGAGAATAAAAGGGCTAGATAAGGCGTTATTTCACTGCTAAGCCTATAAAAAACAACAGCAATTATGTTTGATGGTAAAACACTATTGATTACAGGAGGCACAGGGTCCTTTGGAAATGCCGTACTCAACCGTTTTTTAAAGACCAATATTAAAGAAATACGGATTTTTAGTCGGGACGAGAAAAAGCAGGACGATATGCGTACTCGATTAAAAAATGAGAAGGTGAAGTTTTATATTGGTGACGTCCGCAATTATGAAAGCATTGAGAAGGCCATGCGGGGTGTAGATTATGTATTTCATGCTGCCGCTTTAAAACAAGTACCCTCTTGTGAGTTTTTTCCGCTCGAAGCAGCAAAAACAAATGTTTTTGGCACTCAGAATACGATAGACGCTGCAGTGGCCAATAAGGTCAAGCGTATTATCTGCCTAAGCACGGATAAAGCCGCCTATCCCATCAACGCCATGGGTATTAGCAAAGCCTTAATGGAAAAGGTGGCGGTGGCTGCATCCAGGAATATTTATGAAGATGAAACCATTGTATGCCTCACACGATATGGAAATGTTATGGCTTCAAGGGGATCTGTTATACCCTTGTTTGTAAAGCAGATTAGAGAGAATACCCCCCTAACGGTTACAGATCCCAAGATGACCCGTTTTCTAATGTCATTGGAGGATGCGGTAGATTTGGTACTTTTTGCCTTTCAACATGGCAACCAAGGGGACTTATTTGTAAATAAAGCACCGGCAAGTACCATAGGTGACCTTGCAGAAGCGATTCGGGGGATTTTTAATGTCGATAATGAAATAAAGGTCATAGGAACCAGGCATGGGGAAAAGTTGTATGAGACACTTTGTACCCGCGAAGAAATGCAAAAGGCCCAGGACATGGGTGAGTTTTACAGAATTCCAGCAGACAATAGGGACTTAAACTATAGTCGCTATTTTTCGGAAGGTGAGACAGATGTGAGTGAGATTGAGGATTATCATTCGCACAATACGGATCAATTAACTGATGACGGGCTTAAACGGACATTGCTAAACTTGGATTTCATAAAAGACGCTTTGGGTGAATGAAAGTCGGGCAGTAAGGGGTGAAAGCTTCCATGACCATCGTGGAAGTTTACGTTTTTTTAACCAGTTCAATATGCAAGAAATTGTGCGGTTTTACGAAATTTCGCCGGCAAATACGGAACTCATTCGGGGATGGCAGGGACATCGCATAGAAAAAAAATGGTTCTACTGCACTAAAGGAAGTTTTATAATCAATGTTGTTTCAATGGACGATCATGAAACTCCGTCTAACTCGGTGATAGCGGCACAGTACCTACTAAAAGAAAGTTTGCCAGAGGTGCTCTTTGTTCCCAAAAATCACGCCACTGCAATAAAAGCAATAAAAGAAGATGCTAAACTCCAAGTCTATTCTAACTTTACCTTAGAAGAATCAAAAAATGATGACCTAAGGTTTCCGTTGGAAAAATGGACCACAAATTGGGAAATATAGATGATGAAAGAAAAGAAACTAAAGGTAGGCATAACGGGTCAAGCTGGTTTTGTGGGATACCACCTGTACAGGACGCTTTCAATTCATGATAAAATTCAGCTTGTCAATTTTGAGCGCTCTTATTTTGAAGATTCTCAGAAATTGGAAGACTTTGTATCCTCATGCGATACCATAGTTCATTTGGCGGCCATGAATAGACATGAAGATGCCAATGTTATATACCAAACCAACATTTCCTTGGTAGAAAATTTGATTAAGGCCTGCGAATCAAAAAAAGTTACACCACATATTATTTTTTCATCGTCTTCTCAGGAGCTTAAAGACAACCTTTACGGCAAATCAAAAAAAAGGGGGAAAGAGCTGTTCATGGAATGGAGCAAAGACAAAGGTGCCCAGTTTACGTCCTTGACCATTCCAAATGTTTTTGGCCCTTTTGGCAAGCCCAACTACAATTCAGTAGTTGCTACTTTCTGTCATAAAGTAGCACGGGACGAAGAAGCTCAAATAATAAATGATGGCGAAGTTGGGCTAATTTATATTAATGAATTAGTTGAAATTTTCGTCAACACAATTTTCAAGACCAAAGAAGATAGCAGTAATTCCATTGGTTCTGAAATTTCCATACCTCCAAATCATCATATATTGGTTTCGGAACTCCTAGGCCTATTGAAAAAGTATCACAGGGATTATATGAAAAATGGTATTTTTCCCAATCTTGAAAATAATTTTGAAAAGGCATTGTTCAATACTTTCAGGTGTTATATCCCCCACTCCCACTATCCTGTCAAGTATACCAAACATACGGATCCCAGGGGAAGTTTTGTAGAAATAGTCAGGGCCCAGACTAGTGGTCAATTCTCCTTTTCTACCACGGTTCCAGGAATCACCAGGGGGAACCACTTTCATACCCGAAAGGCTGAACGATTTGCAGTCATTAAAGGGAAAGCACAGATTCAATTGCGTAAAATAGGTACTGATGAACTCATTAATTACACACTTGATGGCGATGAACCTTCCTATGTTGATATGCCTATATGGCATACCCACAACATAACCAATATAGGAGATACAGAATTGATTACATTGTTTTGGATCAATGAACCGTTCAATCCAGAAGATGCCGACACTTATTTTGAAGATGTTGAAACCCTAACCTAATACAGTATTTTGAAGAAACTAAAAGTATTGACAGTAGTAGGCACCCGCCCAGAGATTATTCGATTGGCCTGTGTCTTGAACGCTTTGGACTCAAATCCCGCAATTTCCCATACCCTGGTTCATACCGGTCAGAACTATGACTATGAGCTAAATGAAATCTTCTTTGAAGATATGGGGATACGTAGACCAGATCATTTTTTGAATGCTGCTGGAAAAAATGCCTCGGAAACCGTGGGGCAGATTCTCGTTAAAATTGACCCATTATTAGAACAAATACAACCCGATGCCTTTTTGGTCCTGGGCGATACGAACTCATGCCTTTGCGCTATTCCGGCAAAAAAACGTAAAATCCCGGTTTTCCATATGGAAGCTGGCAACCGCTGTTTTGACCAGAGGGTTCCGGAAGAAACTAATAGAAAGATTGTGGACCACGTTGCTGATATTAATCTAACCTATAGTGATATCGCCCGGGAATATTTGTTAAGGGAAGGGCTGCCCCCGGATAGGGTCATTAAAACAGGAAGTCCAATGTTTGAAGTATTGGGCAAATTCAAATCTAAAATAGAGGCCTCAACGGTCTTAAAAGACCTCAACTTAAAAAAACAAGAATACTTTGTGATTTCTTCACATCGCGAAGAGAACATCAACAATCCTAAAAATTTTGAAGGCCTCATTGAATCCTTAAACAAAATCGCAGAAAAATATAACTATCCTGTAATTGTATCTACCCATCCGCGCACCAGGAATATGTTGAATTCAAAAAAAGTAAGAACGCATAAAAACATCCAGTTTTTAAAACCATTGGGCTTTTCGGACTATAATGCGCTGCAATATCATTCGTTTGCCGTTCTGTCTGATAGTGGTACCATTTCAGAGGAATCGTCCATACTTAACTTTAGGGCATTAAATATTAGGGAGGCCCATGAAAGGCCCGAAGCTATGGAAGAGGCTTCGGTAATGATGGTAGGACTAAGTCCTGAAAGAATTTTACAGGCTTTGGAAGCCTTAGATGAACAAAAAAGAAATCCTGAAAGAAACTTTAGGGAAGTGGGGGATTATTCCATGCCCAATGTAAGCGAAAAAGTGGTCCGAATCATAATTTCTTATGTTGATTACGTAAATAGAGTGGTTTGGTCCAAACACTAAATGGTATGGCGGTTGTTTTTTTGCATCTTGCCATTGCTTACCAGTCAAGAATCATAAAAAAATATCAAAAATACACAGATGAAGGTAGTCTTTTTGGCCATAGGCTTCCCGCATGAAAGGGAATCCGGTCACTTCTATAGGGACTTGATGGACAGGTTCCATGAGGAGGGTCATGATGTAACCATAGTTGCCCCTGACCGAGAAGGAACCGTACCCGGGCTTCACTTGGAGAATAATTTTAAGGTACTTCGCGTAAAAACACTTCCTCAGTTCGGGGTAAACTTCCTCAGAAAGGGACTAGCCAACTTGTTATTGCCCTACCAGTATAAAAGAGCGTTGAAAGCTTTGGTCGATGACATAAAGTTTGACCTTATCTTTATGCCCACCCCACCCATTACCTTATATAATCTGGCCTACTGGCTCAAGAAAAAGTCTAATGGTAAAATATACCTTATCCTCCGAGATATTTTCCCTCAAAACGCAGTAGACTTGGGCATTATGAAAAAAAATGGCCCCTTTTATCATTTTTTCCGGCGTCAAGAACGAAAACTCTATAAGATTTCCGATAGCATAGGCTGTATGTCACCTGGAAACATAGCGTACATAAAAAAACACAATCCAGAAGTCGATAGCTCAAAACTACATCTTCAGCCCAACTGGTCAGATGTATTGCCAATAGAAATGAGCAATCAAGAAATACTGAGTATTACGGAGCGAGAAGCGATTAAAGACAAATTCGTGCTCATTTTTGGTGGAAATATTGGCAGGCCCCAAAAAATGGAGAATATCATTGAATTGGCCATTGCCTGTCACGATATGGATGATATTCTTTTTTTAATCTATGGTTATGGCGTAGAACACAGGAATTTAATGACGTATGCCAAACAGCGCGGTGCAAAAAACGTAGAGTTTCGTAAAAATATTCCGCACAATGAATTCGTAAAAGTCCTTAGCCTATGTCAAGTTGGCCTAATCTCTTTAAGTGAGGATTTTACCATACCCAACATACCCTCAAAATCATTGTCCTATTACAATGCAAGACTGCCCATCCTGGCCTCCATTGATCTTAATACGGATTTTGGGGAGGTTCTAGAGGAAAATCACACGGGTCTATGGGCCGAAGCTGGAAATACCAGTGCCCTTAAAGAGCAACTGCTAGTCCTCTATAACAATCCAAATCTGAGAAAGCAAATGGGGCAAAATGGGCATACCTATATGAAGAATGAGCTATCGACCGATCAGGCGTTTAATACCGTTTTAAATCAAATAGAACGCTCCTAGAAGTGATGTTCCCCTACCTGTGAATTCGCAAATTGAAAATAAAAATAGTACACTAATTCAATAATGAATGCGTTAATTCAAATGTTGAGAGCCTTTTTTCATTTGTTAAATGTATCTTTAATTTAGTCAGTTGAAATGAATTCTATCAACTTCATACCATAAAAAGTGTCCAAAAAAAGTTTTAAAATAGCCTGTATCGGTTCCAATCTAGAATCTTATCACAGTCTTCGGTTCCTTATTAAAAACGCTTGCGAAATCCATACGCTGATTACCTTGCCAAGTGGCTATAATAACAAGGTTTCAGACTACTTCGATCTGCACGATTTTTGTGCCAATCATGGAATTAATACCATCGATACCAAGAATGTAAACGCCCAAGAAACCATTGAAGAAGTGAAATCCTTGGACCTGGACTATCTGTTTACTCTGGGATGGAGTCAAATATTCCGTGAAGATTTTATTGCATGCTTTTCCCAATTTGTGGTTGGTACCCATCCCACCCAATTGCCCTACGGAAGGGGGCGCGCACCATTGCCCTGGACCATTTTGGAAGATTTGCGTACATCTGCAGTAAGTTTTTTTAAGATAGATACCGGAGTGGACACCGGAAAACTGATTTTCCAAAGAAAATTCCCAATTCCAAAGCGAACCTATGTACAAGACCTGTACAATCAAGTCAGCGAAGAGTTGGGTAATGGTTTTCTGGAAATCTACCAATATATAGAAAATGGTAGAGAATTTAGTTTTATTGATCAGGATGAAAAGGGCGCTACGGTTAGGGCAAAAAGGACGCCTTCAGATGGTTTTATTGACTTTAACAGGACTGTAAATGAGATAGACCGCTTAATCCGTGCGGTTGGAAAACCATATCCGGGGGCGTACTGTTATTATAAGGATAAAAAGATAATTTTTTGGGAAGTTGATCTTGATGCAGACGGAAGATTTTTCGGCAGTAGGGGTCAAATTCTCAAAAAAGGGAAAAAGGGTATTCTGATTCGTTTTGCAGATGGCAACCTATGGCTTAAAACTCCTACTTTTGAAGACCGCAAAGAAGTTGAAATGAATTTTTTTCGGATTGGTGACAAACTGGGTTACAATGTGCAAGACGAAATATATAGACTTAAACAAATTCTAAAATAATGCTCGAACTGTTTAATAAGGTACTTGTGATTGCGGCACATCCGGACGATGAAATACTAGGTGCAGGAGGGACCATATCGCGACTGGTAAGAAAGGGCAAACACGTAGATGTTTTGATTTTCACCGATGGGAGCAGCACACAATACTTCAATAACGAAGCCATATTAGAGGATAAATTCGGGGAAGCCAAAGAGGCTAATGCTGTTTTGGGATCCCTTTTGCTTCCTAGAGAAGACTTCCCGGATATGCGCTTAGACACGGTGGCACATGTTGATAAAAATATTGCATTGGGAAGGATTATATCAGGTGGCGACTATGATACGGTCTTTGTTCAGGACAGAACCGATATCAATAAAGACCATAACGAGTTATTTGAGAGTACTTTGGTCTCATGTAGGCCTTATCCTGGACAAAAGGTAAAAAACCTGCTCTCCTACTACGTGAATTCTTCCACCGAGTGGGGAAATATGTTAAAAAAAGAACCCTTTAATCCTAATGTTTTTATAGATATTACTTCTACGATAGAAGATAAACTGACAGCAATGTCCAAATACAAAACTGAATTGAGGGACTATCCGCATCCAAGAAGCCTTGAGGGTATAAGAAATTCAGCAAAATACTTCGGTAATATGGTAGGAATGGAGTATGCGGAACCTTTTCATTTGGTGTATTCAAAATAGAATGTTTGGACTTTTTGCTAGATGGGAATTTAGGCTTACCCATAAATTTAAGTCATTGGCTTGTTCCAATTAAATGTACTCGACAATAGATAGCTTTAGGTATGCCTTTAATGGATGCATCGAATCAGGGCAAGGTTCCACCATGGAGCTATAGTTGACAACATCAGGGAAATGACCATCTAGGTGCTTATGGACGTAACTAAAGTAAAGGGTCTCGAAATTACGGAACCCATTCAAAGGGAGAGAACCTGTATAGTCATGGTCTCGGAGAGGAACAGCCTAGACAGACGATTGTGTCTTTTGTCCCCACTAATGAACTGTTTTTCGAAAAAGGGGACAAATTCCTTGCTGAAACCATCAATGGAACAGAATATTTAGGTAATTTTAAATGAAGAATTCATAAGAAGAAGAATAAAAAACAACTACTTCCTTATGTATAAAAATTTTTTAAAAAGAATTTTAGACTTTTCTTCAGCACTTGTAGGGTTGATTTTATTTTCTCCCCTGATAATTGTATTGATTATTCTCCTGACACTAGCCAATAGGGGTAAACCATTTTTCTTCCAAAAAAGACCCGGTAAAAATGAAGAAATATTTACCATTATTAAGTTCAAGACCATGAGGGATCCAAGGGACAATGAAAATGAATTATCCGATCAAGAGAAACGTATCACAAAAGTTGGTGCATTTGTTAGAAAGACTTCCTTGGATGAACTATTACAATTGGTCAATGTTTTAAAAGGTGATATGTCGCTCATAGGTCCGAGGCCCCTACTAATCGATTATCTTCCCTTATATAATAAAGAACAAGCAAGAAGACATTTAGTTAAACCAGGTATCACTGGATGGGCGCAGGTAAATGGACGCACGGCCATCTCGTGGAAGCAAAAATTTACGCTTGATGTTTGGTACGTTGACAACCTAAGTTTCAGTAACGATGTGAGAATCTTGCTGAAAACTATTCAAAAAATATTCAATCCAGAGGCCATGTCTTCTGTTGAAGAGGCTTCGTTTGCAGGTTGGGAGGGAAACTAATTGGTTGGAAGCACCTTCTAATTATTGATAAAAGCTTTATCCGCTTCTTAACCCCATACGGTAGTTAAGGGGTACTTCAAAAATTCTTTTAAAGTAAGAGCCACTAAAATCGTTATCACGTTTTAAAGTGTTTGCTTTTGTTGGTTAAAGCCAGTTTTCTTCTCATCCACTTTAAAGCAAGAAATCAAAGTTCCCTTAAAAACGTATGGAAGGTGAGGAATTCCTTGAGCCGCAAAATATGATAATTGGGTATAATCAAAGTGGCAGAATTTTAAAGGGTTTATCGCATTTTTGTTTTTATAATTGCGGTACGCAGTCAATTTTAGTCTACGTGTGGAATGTAACTAAGTCAAAAGCAAGACCATGAATGTTTTACTTACAGCTATAGAGGCAGCCATAGCAGCTGGCCCAAAAATTATGGATATCTATAACCAGCCAAATTTTGATGTCAAAATCAAGGAAAATAATTCGCCGCTTACTGAAGCTGATATATCAAGTAATGCAATTATTCGAGATTATTTGGTGAAGACAGGAATTCCAATCATTAGTGAGGAAGATAAAAATTTGGACTATGCCCAAAGGAAAATATGGCAGCAATGTTGGATTGTAGACCCACTGGATGGGACAAAGGAGTTCCTTAAAAAAAATGGGGAATTTACCGTGAACATTGCGTTATGTGATAGCGGTACCCCAACACTAGGGGTTATTTATGTACCGGCCAAAAGGGAGTTATACTATGCCGATGTAAAAAAAAGAAGGGCGTTTAAGTTGGTTGTGGGTGAGGAGCATCAATTGGATGAAAGTCTTTTTTATGGAACTAGCGAAATAAAACCCTCAATACCCAGAAATGATAAAATAAGGGTTGTTGCAAGTCGTTCCCATATGAACCAAAAAACATCTGATTTTATTGAAGAGTTGAAATTGAAATATGACAAAGTGGAAATTGTTTCGAGGGGTAGTTCGTTAAAATTATGTTTGGTTGCTAGTGGGGAAGCAGATATTTATCCTAGATTTGCTCCTACAATGGAATGGGATACCGCTGCGGGGCAAGCCATTTGCAATGCGGTTGGGTTAAAGGTCATTGATCAAAATACGCAAGAACCCCTTCGTTATAACAAAGAAAATTTATTAAATCCTCATTTTCTCGTAAGCTTCTAAATGACTAAAATATCGTACAAAAGGCATGTTGCCAAAACTATTACATGGCGCCTTCTGGGTACTCTTGACACCTTCGTGATTTCATGGGTCATAACTGGGGACCCGTTGATTGGTTTGAAAATTGGGCTTATTGAGGTTCTCACTAAGATGTTGCTGTACTATTTTCACGAAAGATTATGGATTAGGGTCCCTATACCTGAAAGCAAAA
>JBCBZA010000280.1:0-2176 GCA_039815575.1 Bacteroidota bacterium
ACAGTAATTTCCAAGTTTGTTGAAGTGGAAAAATTTTGTCCGGTTGCAATAACTTCCACCGTATGGGTGCCTACAGGAACATTCAAAATGTTTCCCAGAGTCAAATCTATCATAGTCCCGTTGACTGAAACAGGGGATTGTGAAAAATTGGCTACAAAGGGTTGGGAACTATTAATACTTAAATCCATAGTCTCTGAAAAACCTCGGTATGCCTCATAAACAAAAGGAATGATAATGTCATTTGGTTGACAACTGCTAAAACTAAGTTGATCAAAATTTAAAATGGCCTGAGTCCCTTCAATAGTAAAGTCAGCACTATTAACAGAAAAGAAGATATTGTTGTTTGCCCGTACCATGATCCTTCCATTGAGGGTAGCAGTACCAGGCAATTGTATTTGGGCGCTTCCAGTATTGGGAATGTCCTCGGCTAATACGAGAGGAAAAGTAACTCCCCCATCGGTAGATAGAAGAACGTCAACTGACTCTGCGTTAATGGGAGTTCTATTGGTATTGGCCACATCCCACATAATATTCTGAACACTTCCTGCAGTAAAGACTTCAGCAACCGATTGCGAGGTAACCCTAAAAGGCCCTGAAGTATTGATTACTTCCACTTTGACGGAGTCCGAAACAACCTGACCACCTTCTGGGTTATTATCCCTCACTGTCAGGGCAAAGTTCAATTCCCGTTTTACATTGGACACCGTCTCCCAAACATCATTGGTAACGGGATTCACCTGTTCCAAATCCCCACTTAAGACTCTGGAAAGGCGAGGAAAATACCGCTCTGGATTCATCGATGGCGGTAAGGACCTAAAATTGGCCCCAGCAGTATTATCCGGTCCAAATGTGGCCGCTACAACTACCCCATCATCTATTTGTTCCCATGTGTAGGTCAGCATATCACCATCCGTGTCCGTTGCTGTTCCGGATAGCACAAAAGCTGTACCCATGGGGATACTGTAGTCTTGTTGAGGTACTATATCTGGAGGGTTATTACTCAAATTCATGTCCGACGAACAACCGGTAGTCTGCAAATAATCTTGAATTTGAACGATACTCAGATGATGAAAGTAATCATCACCATTGGGAGCAACATTATTGCCGTCCACAATCCCGGCATAGCCCATTATAGTTGTACCGCTAGCTGGCTCTACCTGAACTCCGGTACCTTCGGATTCAAAAGACCAAGTGTGATTGGCTCCAAATTGATGCCCCAATTCGTGGGCCACAAAATCCAAATCAAACAAATCACCTTCCGGAATTAAAGCCGCTGCAAATGCACTTCCTTTTCTGTTATCCACACATACAGAACCGATAAACCCGGCATTTCCGTTGTCGTTGTCACGGTGAAACAAATGTCCTACATCATAATTTTCCTCTCCAATAATAGTGGTCAACGTATTCTGGACCTGGGCGTTAAGACTTCCCGTGTAGGGATCGGTTGCTGCATTGGTAAAAATAACTTGGTCATTATTGGCAACCAGTTCAAGGGTAACGGCCAAGTCCGTTTCAAAAACGGTATTAATCCTAGTAAGGGTAGCATTAATGGCAGCCAAAGCACCTGCCACTGTCCCCCCATGAAAGCTTGTGTATTCTCCTGTGGTGGAAACAGCAATTCGATAGGTTCTGAGGGCTTGTCCATCCACCAAACTTTTGGCTGTTATACTTCGCCTTAAGCCCATTACATTAGGCGTAGAGCATTCAAACTTACTTTTTCCAATTACTACATCGCTAATATAAACCCGATAATCCCCTTTCTGACCCTTTATGGGTTCCAAAAAATAGGTTTCCTCATTTCTGATGTCCATAATTGTGGCTTGAAGACCTTTTGGAGAATGACTGAACCTAATTTTTGACCTACCATCACCAGATACTCCCGTAAAGGATTTTATTTCAGGATACTTTTTGGATAAGTCAGGATGGAAAACAGGGGTCTCCCAGACTTGGTAAAAATTCACATCACCATTTCTGCTGGGAAATTGAATTGTGGTTTTTTTTGTTTTGGTCGTTTTCCCCAATATTTTTTCAAATTGAAAGTTGTCCAGTTTGTAAAGAATATCGTGGTCAGATATTCCGGATTTATCAATTGCAGCATTGGGAGTGATCCGCTGCCAATAATCTTGCTGGCCAAACCCATAAAACGAACCAAAAAGTATGGTAATTGATAAAACAA
>JBCBZA010000237.1:0-3734 GCA_039815575.1 Bacteroidota bacterium
GGTGCACCGAGGACCCATTCACCCGTATTAAAATGAAGGTTTGATTAAAAATCCGAAAAGTTAAATCTTTCTTTACGTGCAAAGATATCTTTGAACAACATCATTTTATTGGCTATTTTTCCTATCCAAAATGATTCTAAATAATAGTCATGAAAGCCTTACACTATCCATCATATATGCTATGCATCCTCTTTCTCTTTCAATCCTGCTCAGAACCAGGAATCAGTAAAGAGGAAGTCGTTACCAACTATGCCAATATGGTATATGAGTCGTATGACGACAGTTATCAATCAGCTCTTAAAATGGAAACCGCCATTGCCGCTTTTTTAAAAAATCCTTCAGAAGCGGGGTTGGAAGCTGCTAAGATAGCGTGGCTTGAAGCACGTGAGCCCTATGGCCAAACAGAAGTCTATCGTGAAACCAATAGCCCCATTGATGTGGAAGAAAGTGAAATCTCGCCATGGGGAATAGCCAATGAAGCCCAAATGAACGCTTGGCCCATTGATGAAAGTTATATTGATTACGCTGAAGAAGGTACGGAAGGTCATGCGGGACTGTACACTAGTGTTATTGCCGATACTTCCATGGTGATTACCAAAGAACTGCTAAAAGACCTCAACGAAAAAGACACGGATAAGTCCATCAGCACAGGTTGGCATGCCATAGAATTTTTGCTTTGGGGACAAGACCTCAGCCTTCCAGAACTGGACCAACCGGGAATGCGCGAATACACGGATTATACCACAGCGCCAAATGCCGAACGTCGAGGTCAATATCTAAAGGCGGTAACGGAACTCCTGGTATCGGATTTAAAAAAATTAGTGGATACCTGGGCCGAAGGAGGAACCTATCGAACGGTTTTTGAAAGTTTGGAAACGGATCAGGCCCTGGCCCAATTGGTCCACGGCACCTTTTTTATGTCCGGGGATGAGTTAAGCTCAGAACGTATGATAGCCCCTGTGGATTCTACAGATGGAGTTGACGGTTCAGGACAGGAAGACGAGCATTCTTGTTTTGCGGACAATACCCACCGCGATATTTATGTAAATATGTTAGGCATCAACAATGTGCTCTTTGGCACTTACGGTACTATTAGAGGGCCTTCGTTCTATGACTTGGTCAAACAAACGGATGCCGAGCAGGCCACAAAACTAAAAGCGGCTGCCGATAAGGCCATGGGTCAAGTACAAATCATTGCTAATCACGAGCAACCCTTTGACTATTTGATTACCCAGGAGTCCTCTTCAGATGCTGAATTTGGGCTTGTAATGCAATCCGTAGTGGCCCTACAGGAATTGGGTGATCAAATCAGTGTTTCAGCGAACACTATCGGCATCAGCTTGCGATAAGCTACTTTTTGTAAGAGCCCTCGAAAATCAATACCTTTGTAAAGAAGGAGTGACCGCCCAAATCCCAATGAGTATTCGTTGGGATTTGTAGGTTTAAAAAGACGCTATGAAGAGGCTCCCATTACAACTATTTCTTTTAGCCTTCCTCATCTTGGGGTGCAGGTCAGGTGAAGAGCAATATCTTGCCGTCTATGAAGAGGGTGAGGAACTGTTGGTGGGGAATCTTGGCGTAAATTCCCGAAGTTCCAACGCCTTTGGTTTTGAAGTCCCTGGACTAAGCTTTCAAGAACAGGCAAAATTTGCTGTGGGTAATTCCCTTTTTAATCAGTCATGGGTATCTTCACCGGCATCGACAACGGCCCGGGATGGCCTGGGACCCACCTTTAATGCAAGGGCCTGCGCTGCCTGCCATTTTAAGGATGGGCGTGGCAAACCCTTGCTTATTGATGAAAATACCACAGGGTTTTTAATGCGCCTTAGTCAAGAAGGGACCGATGCCTATGGGGGGCCCTTGGGGCTAGAAAACTACGGGGTCCAGATTCACGACCGAAGTAACCGGAACGTCCCATTCGAAGCCAAAATAGGGATTCGCTATGATACCATCTTTGGCCAATATGCAGATGGAACGCCCTACACGCTCTACAGACCTATCTACAACTTTAAAGAAGAAAATTTTGGGGAAATTAAAAATGTAATGACCTCCCCGCGTGTTGCCCAGCAAACCATAGGCATGGGGTTCATCAGCGCATTACCGGATAGCGAGATCCTAAAATATGCCGATGAATTTGATACAGATGGGGATGGTATCTCGGGGCGACCCAATTATGTTTGGAATTTTGATACCAATGAAAAGGATTTGGGCAAATATGGTTGGAAAGCAAATGCACCGACCTTAAAAACACAGATTGCCAGTGCTTTTCACGGGGACATGGGCCTGACCAATCCTGTTTTTCCTAACGAAGATTGCCCTGATGCCCAGGTAGACTGTAACCAAGCCCCAAATGGGGGTGAACCCGAAGTGACGGAAAGACAGTTGGAACGGGTATTATTCTATCAAGCTGCCTTATCAGTACCCAATAGGAGAAATGCCAAAGATGAAAATGTACTGAAGGGAAAAGCCTTGTTCAATAAATTGAATTGTGTAGGGTGCCACGCTGTTGACCAAGTAACAGGGCTTTTTCCTGTCAATCCACTTTTAGAGGGAATAAAGATCAAACCCTATTCCGACTTTTTGTTGCACGATATGGGTGAAGACTTAGCGGACAATCGGCCAGATTATGAAGCCAACGGACGGGAGTGGCGCACACAACCTTTGTGGGGTATTGGATTGATTCCTTCCGTGAACAAGCATACCTATTTCTTACACGATGGCCGAGCGCGAAGTATTGAAGAGGCTATCCTTTGGCACGGTGGCGAGGCGATGCAGAGTAGGGACCAATTCAAAAAATTGTCCGAAAATCAACGCAAACAACTCTTGGCCTTTATCAATTCGCTGTAACTTTGAAATCATGGGAAAAATC
The DNA here is from genome assembly GCA_039815575.1 of Bacteroidota bacterium. Taxonomy (GTDB): domain Bacteria; phylum Bacteroidota; class Bacteroidia; order Flavobacteriales; family Flavobacteriaceae; genus Croceivirga. The sequence continues at coordinate 2,870 of JBCBZA010000237.1, forward strand.
CGAATCGTATTTGGTGTCGTACTTTTGGTTTTAGTTGGTGCATGTAGTGAAAAATCAAAGGAAAAAACGTTCAATGTCGACCTTTTTCTGAAGGAAATCACGAAAAATGTCATCCTTCCCACCTTAAATGATTTCAAAAATGAAGCTGAGTTGCTTTCCAAAGAAACAGCTACTTATGCCAAGGCCCCAAATTTGGATCAATTGGAAAAGTTAAAAAAGCAATGGATCAAAACGGCCCATGCTTATGAGCGCACCTATAATTTTCATTTTGGTCCTGCCAAGTCCCGGTTTTTGCATCGCGCCATTTACAATTGGCCAACAGTACCTGAAACCATCGAGAACCTGTTGGTTTCCAATGAAATCAACGAGCAGACCATGGCCAAGGCAAGTCCACAGATAAAAGGGCTCGCTGCTTTGGAGTACCTACTTTTCAAGGAAGATAGCGCCACCCTGAATAACGAAATGATAGAATATGAACAGCGTAGGACCTACCTTTTGGAATGTGCTAAATTTTTGGAAGCACAGGCCAACCGACTGGTTGCTATTTGGGCTCCAGGAGGGGAAAATTACGCCGCCACTTTTGTGGCAAATAAAGCCACGGGGATAAACAATCCTTTTAACCTTTTATTTAATGGCCTCTACAATGCGGCCAATACGGCTAAGGTGACAAAAATTGGAAAACCTGGTGGCCTTGAAAAATCCCCACGTACAAATCCACAAAAAGTACAAGCGCCCTACAGTCATGAATCGCTGGCTTTGACCTTGGCATCCGTAGCAGTTATTGAGGAGGTTTTCTTTAGCACCGACCACCCTAATATTTCACAATACCTTAGCTCCGTATCCGAAGATGAATTGACCAACCAAC
>JBCBZA010000149.1:0-9585 GCA_039815575.1 Bacteroidota bacterium
CTAGTGGGTAATAAGCAATATATAGGTTTTGTACAGGGCAACTATCAGGCGGATCTAACAAATAATGGCAGTTTTGGAAGTGTACATCAATTTTTACCGGTTATTGGTTATAATAGCGACAAGGAATTGTTGGAAAACCGAAAACGTCAAGAACAGGGATTGGCACGACTTGATTCAAGAATGGCAAATTTTAATGATTCATTTGCTTTAAGGCAAAATGCATTTACCACTGATGCCAATTTAGTAAAAGGCAGTATCACCATAAGTACCGAAGCTGGGCAAACACCATTTACAGGCGGCGTTTTACGGACCATTGAAACGGTAAAGGGACGCACTATTGCCGAATACTCCATTAATACCCCACAGGTGTTCAATTGGCACTTAGGCTCATCGGATTATCAGATTGCCAAAGGTAAAGCAGGAAATATTTCGTATTCAATATTGCATAAACCTACCCATACTTTTAATGTTGACCTTTATCATGAAGCCCTAAAAAAAGGTATTGACTTTATGGAAACCCATTTTGGTACCGGTTCGGTGGATGATCAACTCCAATTGATAGAAATTCATCACTGGCAGGAAGACAGATATATCTTTATAAATACCATTGCACTTTCCGAAAAGGAGGGTTGGGTCGCCAATACGGAAGGCTTGCAGGAAAAGGCCTATATCTATCAAACCATTGGAAGTGGATTGGCCAAACTATGGTTACAAAAAAGACTTACGGCTGCCAATGTACAAGGTGCGGATATGTTTATTTTAGGTTTGCCCGAAGCCTTAAGCCTACAGTTTGTAGAAGAGCACTTGGGAGAAGAAGCAGTTGGTTTACTTATCAAAAAGAAGATAGATAAGTATGCTAAAGACAAAAACAACGAACCGAATAGCGAACCTGCCCCAATATATGCCGATGGCACGGAGTATATGGAGGAAAATAAAGGTGCCATCGCCTTAAACCAACTACAAGAAGCCATAGGAAAACAAAAATTCAACCGTATTGTTTTGGAGTTTGTCAATTCCCATCAAGAAAGACCCAAAGTATTTATGGATTTATACCAAGGCCTTCTAGCAGAAGTCCCTATTTCCAAAAAAGGCGACCTAAGACAACTATTTGAGACAACAGCGGCACTGGGAGGGTATGAATAAGGACATTATGGAAAATGGGGGCAAGCCCAAGTCAGTTTTTGTCCACGTTAATTTCATTATATTTAGAAGTAATATGCAAAATAAAATCCTTTAGTCATGGCCAATGGAAAAAAAGAATACCTGTCCCCTTTACAAAGCATGGATTTTTACTTGGAAAAATACCAGGCACTTTGCAAAAAACTAAAATTGGAGAATGATGTAGCCCAGTTGCAGAAATTACTGCATCGGGAATTGGACCCATCTGTGGTCGATATTTTACAAGTTTCAAATTATGAGGCCTTGGTCGTTACAGACATCAAGAAGAAAATTGTTTGGGTCAACAATGGTTTTAATGAAATGACTGGGTACTCCAAGGGCTTTGCAAAAGGGAAAAAACCTTCTTTTTTACAGGGAAAAAATACGTCAGAGGAGACAAAGAAGGAAATTAGGACGTTGCTCAAAGAACAAAAACGCTTTACAAGGGCCCTTATCAATTATCGAAAAAATGGCGAGGAGTACCTTTGCCATATTGATGTGATACCCTTATTTGATAATAAGAGGGAGGTCACCCATTTTCTTGCTATGGAAAGGGAACAAATAGCCGCATGAACTATTAAATGGTCATTGCTGCCTTTCAACAGTTCTTGGTAATTTGAAGGATGGTAGAAATCTTATTAACAAAACCATTTCAATTTTACTACGCGCTATTCTTTTCAAGAATATTGGGAACAAAGGTGGCCCTCATAGTAGCCAAAACCTATCCTTATGGAAAGAAGGTAACTTTTCGTTTTTGGATAATACAGGTCAAAACCTTCGTACCCCTCCTTCAAAAAAATCTTTGTTCGAACTATGTTCCCTGTAGTACGGCTTGGTACTCCTGTTGTACTTGGGATAGCCATTGTTCTACCCTTTCTGGAGTCTTTTGGGGTTCATTGTCCTCATCCAGCGCTAGGCCAAAGAAGGTAGTATCATCTTTTAATCCTTTCGATTCACTGAAGTCATAGTCCTCCGCAGGCCAATTGCCAATAATGGTCCCCCCATTTTCTAAAATCACCTCAGCAAGCATTCCAATACCATCAACAAAATAGTCATCATAACCCAATTGATCTCCTAGACCATAAAGGGCTACAATCTTATCTGTAAAATCAATGGTTTTAAAGGTATCAAAATAATCTTCCCAATCACTTTGCAAATCACCATCGTACCAAGTGGATAGTCCCAGCATTAACAAGTCAAATCGTCTAAAATCCTCGATTTCGGCATTGCACACCTCGATAACCTCGATGTTCCCTGCTTCCATTTTACTGGCCATGTCATTGGTAATCTCCTCGGTCACTCCGGTATCCGAGCCATAGATAAAGCCTATACTCCCTTTCATAGCATTACAATAAGTGGCAAAAATAAAACCTTCCGGTAATCCAAACAATTAATTAATTGCTTTGACAACCGCTTTTTTTGCTTCTTTGGAAGATCCATCGAAACCATGTACGCCTCCTACCGTAGTATATTTGAGTACAAACTTCTTATTGGGATGAACCAAATTATATGCATACTGACACATTACGGCAGCTTCATGGAAACCTGAAAGGATCAATTTCAATTTCCCTTCATAGGTATTGACATCGCCAATGGCAAAAACCCCGGGTATATTGGTCTGGTAATCTTTGGCATTGTTTACTTTGATGGCATTCTTCTCAATTTCCAAGCCCCAATCCCCTAACGGACCCAATTTTGGTGAAAGGCCAAAAAGTGGAATAAAATAGTCGGTTTTGACATCAATGGATGTCCCATCGGTCCCATTCTTTTTGATAGTTACGGTATCCAAACGGCCATTGCCACTAATGGAAACTACTTCTGACGGGGTATGCAGCTTGATTTTGCCGGCTTTTGCAAGTTCCCCAGCCTTTTCTACGGAATCCAGAGCACCCCTGAACTCATTCCTGCGATGCACCAAATAGACCTCTTCAGCAACATCGGATAAGAAAATGGACCAATCCAAAGCAGAATCCCCACCACCGGCTATCACCACTTTTTTATCTCGAAAAACCTCTGGATCCTTAATCATATAGGAAACACCCTTGTCTTCAAAATCAGCAATATTATCAAGCTGTGGCTTCCTAGGTTCAAAGCAACCTAAACCTCCTGCGATAACAACTACCGGGGCATTGTGCTTGGTACCCTTATCCGTAGTTACCACAAAGGAGCCATCCTCCAATTTTTCCAAGGTTTCTGCCCGTTCCCCCAGAGTGAAACCTGGCTCAAAGGGTTTTATCTGTTCCAATAACTTATCAACCAGATCCCCCGCCAATATCTCTGGATACGCCGGAATGTCATAAATGGGTTTCTTGGGATAGATTTCGGCGCACTGTCCTCCCGGCATGGGAAGGGAATCAATCAAATGGCAGCGCAACTTTAATAATCCTGCTTCAAAAACGGTGAAAAGCCCTGTGGGTCCTGCACCGATAATCAACATATCCGTTTTAATCATATTCTTCAATTCTACAACTATCTATTCTTTGGTGTTATGATTCGCGATCATGGACACCCCATTCATACGAACTACAAAAATAATGACTATTCTTTACGTGGAATCATTCTAAATTATTAAATATTCCCAATTCCCAAAAAATCCACAATCTAAGTATATCATGCTAAAATTTGCCTTGGATACCTTTATTTAATAGGGTTATGGGAAGTAAAAAGTAACATGGACATCTAAGTTTAAGTGAAGCATCAGGATGATTTCCTGCCATATTTCATTAAAAATATATCCACGTTGTGCCACCAATTACTTCGTGAAAATTGCAAAAAATATTAAATCATCAGAATCAAAGGTATCTTAATTCACCACTAAAAAGGACTTTGGACTTTCTCTGTAGGGTGCTGGAAAAAGAATCAAGATGAATATAAATTCCTTAAATTATTTATATTAAGTCTAAATAAATTTTATAACTTCAACTTTATTTTCAAATACATTAGAAGTAGCGCATGAGTCAGAACATCAAGGTCATCAATCACACCCGCAACGGATTCTTTTCCCAATGTCAGAGATGTAAGTCCTTTCATATTTCCTTTGGCAACATTTTTCTCGATCTTACCCAAAAAGAGTTGAATCACTTTAAAAAATTTTTGAGTGGGCTGAACCCTGATCATTGGGAACAGGTCTATTGCAGTTGCGCCGTAAAAAGAAAAATCCCGATTCCTACTCTACAGACCAACCTACAAATTATGCTGAACCGTTCGGAATTAGAGGAACTCAAACTCCTCCTAGGAATGACAGAGGAAAGCACTTCTGAACTAATTACCGCGGAAAAAGTGGATTATGCCGTTGTTTTAAATTAGTAGGGGTTAAACTAAACTTTAATCCATAAACTTAAAGACTATTTTACATGACGCAATTAGCCTTATTTTTATTTAGAACTATTCAAGATTATCGATAAGTTTGTAAAAACAACGGAATCCAGTTGCTATGGGGATAGTTTTCGTCTTTTTGGGTTGCTTTCTATTATATGCTAAATCCAAGCATATACCCGATTTCTTGTCCAGGTTTGGAGATAACGTAAGGACCAAACCCATGGTGACAAGGATTTTGGCTTATTTTTTATTTCTTCTTGCCATAGTAGTTCTTGGCAACAGCTATGGATTTTGGACGGGGTTTGTAATTTTCTTAATGGTTCTGATGTTTGCCCTATTACTGACCATGGTATTACTGCCGTTGAATAAAAAATATGCTTATTTACTAACAGCATTAAGCATTATTGCCATTTTAACCGAATACCTCATCTAGATGCCAGCAAATCCTAAATATCTATCAAGTCCGGGCCAACGTTTTTTAAAAATAACGGCGGGTATCTTAGGAGGTTTTATAATCACCATCCTATTTCATAATGCTTTGGGCAGTCTCCTGGAAGAAAAAGGGGGTATCATTATTACATCTGCCTATTCTTCCTTTTTTCTTTGGGCAGGATTGTTAGCTATCGCCTTTATGACCAAAAATGGTTGGAAGATTTGGGGAATCTATATAGTGCTTATGGTTGTTTTTGGAGTGGTTATTTTTATGAACAAATAAATTGTAGCAAGTGTTATGAAGTTAAAAGCCCTTAAACCCAGACTACACAATGCTATGTTCCATACCCACACGGTTTCTGGCATTGTTATCAGTTTTGCCCTCTTTATTTGTTTTTATTGTGGTGCGGTAGCGCTTTTTATGGATGAAATATACCTATGGGAAAATCCGGAAGCACGTATTGAAGCTGTTGAACCGGCCTCGGTAGACTATGATAAAATCATTAATACGATTTCCAAAGAAATACCCAATTTTGATACAACGGGACAGTTTGGTATTGTGCCGCCCAAGGATTCAAATCCCTTGGCGTGGTTTTATGGCAGTACTAAGGATGAACAAGGGAATACGGAGCGATTTACGGCAACCATTAATCCAAACACCTATGAGGTCCTAAGCACAGGTAAGGAACCCAGCACCCATATGGGCCGCACCATTTACGAATTGCATTATTTCCATCAGATACCTGTAATAGGTATCTACCTGTCTGGTCTGGTCGCTTTTTTCTTTCTTTTTGCCATTATCACGGGATTGTTGACACATTGGAAAAATATCGTCAATCGTTTTTATGCTTTCACAACTGAGGGAAAATGGAAACAGATATGGACCAATGGACATGTTTCCTTGGGTTTTATTGCCCTCCCCTTTCAACTTATATATGCAGTTACCGGTGCGCTTCTAGGACTATCCATTTTATTGTTGGCACCCAGTGCCTTTCTAATGTTCAATGGTGATACTTCAAAGGTTATAGAGGCAGTCCGACCGGATGCTGCCATGAAATATGACGAAGATTCTGAATTACTTGCAGATGGCTTTGGCTTTAATGCCATATACCGGGACGTATATTCCCAATATCCAGACAATGAAGTCACCTATATTTATTCCAGAAACTATGGAAAGGAAGACGGGACGATAACTGCCAGGGTGGACGACCATAAAGGTATTAGTGGGGATGGGACTTTTGTATATGCATATAAGGATGGTTCCCTTTTACAGGCCATTGCCCCGGAAACAAAACCATATTCGCAGGCGGCCTATGGCGTTTTAATAAAATTACACTACGCAACCTATGGGGGGATTTTCTTGAAAATTATCTACTTCATCCTGGCCATGATTACTTGCTACATCATCCTTAGTGGGGTTATGATTTGGCGTACCGCTAGGGATAATAAGAAGTATACAGACAGGCAACGCCGCTTTCACCATCGTGTTACCAAAGTCTATCTAGCCATAACACTATCGCTATTTCCCTCATTGGCGTTGATTTTTATTGCCAATAAGTTGGTCCCTATGGAATTGGCAGATAGGGTATTCTACGTAAATTCTGTTTTTTTCTCAGGGTGGCTCCTATTTTCTTTTTTAGGCCTGTTCTGGAACAACTACAGAAAATTAAACCGGAATTATGTTGTTATTGGAAGTGTTCTCGGATTATTGATTCCCTTTGCGAATGGACTGGTAACTGGGGACTGGTTTTGGAATACCCTTGCCAATGGTCAGTATTACGTTTTTAGCGTGGATATGACTTGGCTCATCATTGGCCTTTTTGGACTAGCAATTAGTCTTGTATATTTAAGACAGCGAAAAGGCAAAGAAGACCTACAAATCGTGAGACCTGCAAGAACAATAAAAGAACGCCCTATTTTGACGGAAGAACCTACTCCCGTGTTGCAAAACTTCAGCGATACCAAATAAAGGGGCTAGATGGGCATGAACAAAAAGATGTGGGCCCTACATAACTGGGTGGGCCTCTACGCAGGAATCGTCATTGCCGTTCTTAGTATCACTGGTGTGGTTGCACTTTTTAAAATTGAAATTGATGAGGCCCTTAACAAAGATTTGTTTACCGTCCAACCGCGTTCGAAACGTGTAGACTTGACGCCCCTAATTGATAGCCTGAAGACCGTTCATGGCGGAAAGAACCTCAGTTATGTAAGGGTACACACAGGTGATACCGATTCGTGGTCAACCATGTTTTTTCTTCGAAATAGCACATTGAACATAAAACAATGGGAAATTTTTATGGACCCTTATACCGGAAAGATTCTTGGGGAAAGGGATATCTATAAATCAATAGGCTTTTTCCTTCGCAACATTCATGTTCGGTTATATGATAACTTGTTTGGAAGACAAATTGTTGGGCTTGCGGGTATTGCGTTATTAATTTCGACCATTACCGGGTTTTGGATTTACGGGGGGTTCATGAAACGGCAGTTTTTTGGAGCCATTAGAAAAAAGAACCTACGCATACGCATGGCCGACTACCACAAACTAATCGGTATTACGACCTTACTGTTTAACTTGATGATTGCCATTACAGGGGCTTGGTTGGGATTACAGGGCTACTTACAACCTGTTATAGTTGGCAGTAGGCCGGGGGTGTACAAAGTCGCCGAAAAGCCGATTTCATCTGAGGAAGATGCAGCGCTTTCCATTGATTTTGAAGAAGTGTATACCAAAACCAGAACTGCTTTTCCTGAGTTGATTCCACATATGATGCGTCCCTCTTCTGATGGCAGTAGAAAGGTTACCGTTTACGGTACGGTTCCAAGAACGGCCTTTGAACGGCATACTTTTACCATAACCTTCGACAAAAGTACGTCTCAAGAACTACACCGTTATGATATTCGTAAGGCGTCTTTATCCGATAAGCTATTTTATATTCAAGAATCCCTGCATTTTGGTGATTTTGGGGGCTTTGTACTCAAACTTTTGTATGCATTTTTTGGTACTACTTCTGGGTTTTTAGCTTTGTCCGGATTTATAGTCTATCTTCAAAGAACCGAGCGCGAAAGAAAGGAGCGGCCAAAATTTGTGGAATTAAAACCGCTCTTACTACGATGGACCTTGGGTATTACCGGTTACATGGGACTTCTATTGGTTTTACATTTGGCGTTTGGAATCGTAGTCCCGGCCATTTTGACCGTTTCATTACTTTACCTCTCCCTCGCCTTCCTGCTACTAAGGGCCTTAGTGCTGTTCATTAAAAAACAAGTGTTAAAATATAGAAGGCCCAAACTAAATACGGATGTCTAAGGATATAAAGACAATCAATAGATTTAACGAGGAAATCATTCTGCCAACCATGCTCATGTTCAGCCTATTCTCCATAGTATGTGCTATTTATTTGTTGAATGAATTGGTTGTGGATAAGATAAAATTTAAGGACTACTATTCTTATGGACATTCGTTAGAAGCATATACATCCATGGTGTCCTATCTCCTAGTGGGGTTTTTGGCCATAGTTTCCATACAGCTCTATGCCATCAAATTGAAGCGTGCTACATCGAAGAGCATCGCTGCATTGCATGTTCATTCATTCTATCATAGAATATATATTCAGCACAACAGAGCCTCTGACTGATCGAGTGACTCGCTCACTCAAAAAAAAAACAGCATACCTGATGCGGCATAGCAGCAGGGAGTCCGCTCAGAAATTCGACCACCTCCCGAACATTGGGCCCCCGATCAGTGTAGTCCCCTAAAAAAACTACTTTGGATCGGCTGAATTCGTAACTGCCCATCTCCTCCTCAAGCCTGCCCCAAAGCTCTAAGAGCTTATCATATTGCCCATGGATGTCACCGATCAGAATCGCGTTTCTCGCTGGCTTCCCAATTTGGACGTCTCCAGAGCGGCCGGAGTCGAGTTTGGAAAGAGGGCCCGTGTATGCGCTCTCTCGCCTGGCTGGCTCAACTGAGGAGTTTGCTACTGTCACGAACGATGATGATGTGCTGGAGCGAAGAATACTGGCTGCATTTCTCTTGAGGAAATTAGCACCGTCTGCCGACGCAACGCTCAGTCGCACGCTTTGAATCTGCCGTCGATGGTGCCCATGCGCACAGTCCTGCGCTGTGGCATGATAATACCTCCATTGCGCTATTCGAAGAGCTTCCATCTCTCATCTGCCTCATACTAAAGCGACGCCATAAGACGATGTTGCTAATCATCCTTGAGTACTAGACAGTCCTCTAGTCCGTGGACGCTAAGTTGAGGTTTGAAGTCTACACGCATATGCCAAAAAGAGTTTCCATCGCCAACGATTTTTATGACACAGCAGCAAACACTCTCTCCAAACTCCGAGTGAAAACGCGTAGTGAAGCCTCCGATCGCTCACTCTCTTTTCTTCTTTCATTTCCCATCTCCATCCAGCAGATCTAACAAACACCAAAGCAGGTGCAGGCGATAAACTGCCACACGCAGGCGCAACATATATACAAGGATGGCAAGTGCGCCGTCTACATCCATCGAGTGCCAAATGTCCCCCGTGACCCTTGCCCATGCGTGCATCAAATCGCTATCTTTCTCTCTGCGAACAAGACGGCATTCCAAATCGTAACGTTATCAACCACCAGCGTCCACGTTAACCACCACAGCCCCTCCTCAAAGTTGTAGTCGCGACACA
>JBCBZA010000031.1:0-31586 GCA_039815575.1 Bacteroidota bacterium
CTGGCCGGGAAAAGACTTGGAAATCGATGGGCTTTTTGCCCAAATAGCAGGCGGGCATAACTTTATTGAGACTATGCAAATTGAATTAAAAGAGGGTAGAACCTATTCTAAAAATTTCAATGCGGAAAATGAAAAAATCATTTTCAACGAAGAAGCCATCAAACAGATGGGATTGGAAAAACCCATTGGAAAAATCGTAAACCTTTGGGGCGAGGATAAGGAAATTATAGGTGTTGTCAAGAACTTCCATGTTGACAAGCTATATCAAAGGGTAATGCCCGTCTTTATAACCTTGAGCAATAGCAACTTTGCATCGAATCTTATTGTTAGAATGGAAGATAGCAATGACAGTAACACCCTAGGACGCATCAAAAGGGCCTATCAAGAATATTTCGTAACTGGGATGCCTTTTGAGTTCTCTTTGTTGAGTGAAAATTATCAAGCCATGTACCAATCTGAAGTAAGGGTTGCCAGTTTGTCAAAGTTTTTTGCTGCCATTGCTACAATCATTTCCTGTCTTGGATTGTTTGGATTAGCCGTCTTTACAACACAGCGCAGAAAAAAGGAAATCAGTGTCCGCAAAGTACTAGGGCAAAGTGCCTCTCAGATCACTTTTATGTTATCAAGTGACTTTTCAAAACTGGTTTTGATAGCGATTTCAATCGCTTTACCTATCGCTTATTTGATGGCACATAGCTGGCTATCTGGTTTTGCTTATCATATTCCATTGCAGGTTTGGTATTTTATTGGGACAGGTGTGATGACTCTACTAATTGCCATGTTAACTGTAGGAGGTCAAGCGATACAGGCAGCTAGGGCGAATCCGGTAAAAAGCCTACGAACAGAGTAAGTGCCCACAACAAACCATTAAATAAACAACAAAAAACAGACACTTTTTGAGCCATAACCCTAATACCTAAAAACATGTTTAAGCATAACATTGTATTGTATTTAAGAAAAATTCAAAAGCACAAGAGTACTTTTTTGATTAACCTGGTGGGCTTGTCCTCTGGTTTGGCTTGCGTAATCTTAGTATATCTATGGGTCAATGATGAGCTCGCAATGGATAAGTTCCATGAACACGATGAACGGTTGTACCAAGTACGAAGAAATGTGCCGGTGGCCCCTGGTGTATTGGCTACCTTCTCCTCCAATTCCAGCCTAATGCTGACTGCCTTACAAGAGGAGGTGCCAGACGTGGAATTGGCTTCTGCGGTCTACGAATTTGACAATAGTGCCAGTGTAGAGACTAGGGACAAAAAATTAAGTGCCTTTGGTATTATGGCCAGCGAAGACTTCTTTAATGTCTTTTCTTATCCTTTAATTTCCGGAGATAAAAACACCGTCTTGTCCGGTCTGAATTCTGTGGTAATTTCTAGGGAACTAGCTATCAACTTTTTTGGGGATGGCGTAGAGCCCATAGGAAAACCGCTCGCTATAACAGAAGGTGAAGAAGAAATCGATGCCATTTTTACCATCTCTGGAGTTTTTGAGATACCCCGAAATTCTTCCCAGCAATTCGACTTCATCTTACCGTACAATACCTTTCTTAAATACAGAGATCCTGACGATATAGCATGGTATAGCAACAGCTCAAGCGTGTATGCACTTTTAAGGACTGGAACGGATATCAATGCGTTCAAACAAAAAATGGGGGATTTTGTTTCCAAACGGCACAAGTATGCTAAGGGCGAACAGGTGCTGTTTACCAAATACAGTGATAATTACCTAAGGGGAAATTATGAGAACGGAAAACAAGTTGGTGGACGAATCAACTATGTCATCTTATTTTCTATTGTGGCCCTTTTTGTGCTATCCATTGCCTGCATCAATTTTATGAACCTATCCACAGCAAGGGCAACAAGACGATTAAAGGAAGTTGGCGTAAAAAAATCCATTGGGGCCAACAGGAAATCCTTAATCTTTCAGTTTCTTTCAGAATCCCTTTTACTGTCCTTCTTTTCCCTGGCCTGTGCTGTTCTTATCGTGGTTCTTTTACTGCCTTGGTTCAATACGGTCACCGGTAAAGAACTTACATTTAGCATTGGTGGTAGTATGACATTGACACTTTTGTTCATTGCTTTATTGACCGGGTTGGTTTCAGGAAGTTACCCAGCACTATATTTAACAAAGTTTAGTGCCGTTAAGGTCCTAAAAGGAAAAATTAATACCTCTTTTGGCGATCTAGTGGCTCGTAAGGGCTTAGTTGTTTTTCAGTTTAGCATCTCCATTTTACTCATTGTTGCGGTCAGTGTAATTTATATGCAACTGGATTACATTCAATCTAAAAATTTAGGCTACAACAAAGACAACGTTCTAATTTTTGAAATACAGGACGGATTGATTGGTAAAGCCGATGTGTTTCTTGAACAGGCAAAAAAATTGCCTGGGGTGGTCAATGCCACTTATATGCAAGGAGGGATGACCAACTTCAGTAATGCCTCAAGGGGGCATTCTTGGCCGGGTCAAACTGAAGAATCCAAATACATCACTTTTAGGCATGCGCATGTAGGGCCAGAATTCATAGAGACCATGGGGATAGAACTAAAGGAGGGAAGGACTTATATTGATGAACAACCCAATAACGAATCAAAAATCATTTTGAATGAGACCGCCGTTGAAGTCATGGGGCTTGAAAACCCTATTGGAACCGTTATTGATATGCGAGGACCAAATCGGGAAATTATTGGTGTGGTAAAAGACTTTAATATTCAATCCCTATATAATGAAATTGCGCCCATGGCCCTATTATGCAGAACCGAGTGGATCAGTAATTTGGTGGTCAAAATTAAAGCAGGTGAAGAAAAAATGGCCCTTGCTTCCCTAGAAAAGTTATATGACGAATTTAACCCGGGACTTGCCTTTGATTTTCGCTTTTTGGACAGCCAATACCAAGAGCTGTACCAGTCGGAACAACGCGTATCAACCCTGTCCAAATATTTTGCGGCCATGGCCATCTTAATTTCATGTTTGGGACTTTTTGGTTTGGCTGCCTTTTCTGCGGAGCGACGAAGAAAGGAAATCAGCATACGTAAGGTTTTGGGACAAACGGTTTCACAGGTTACTGTCATGCTTTCCAGCGAGTTCATGAAATTGGTTTTCATTTCTATGTTAATTGCTTTGCCCATCGCATATCTATTTGCGTCAAATTGGCTTTCACAGTTTGCCTACAGAATTTCATTGCATGCAGGATATTTCATAGGAGCCGGAGTTACGGCCATATTGGTTGCCCTACTGACAGTTGGGAGTCAAGCCATGAATGCGGCCAATAAAAACCCCGTTCATGCTCTTAAAGACGAATAAACCTCATCCTTTAATGGAATAGAATCATGATAAAAAACTATATACGAGTTGCTTTTAGAAATCTTTTAAAACATAAGCTGTTTTCGGTCATCAATATCTTGGGATTATCCGTGAGCATGGCAACATGTCTGTTGATTATCCTTCTGGTCTATAGCCAAAAACAGTCAGATAGCTTTCATGAAAAAGGAGATAGGATCGTACGCATTTTAAGCCTTGAGGAAAGTCGTTCTATCGCATCAACACCAATGCCTTTGGGTAAAACACTTTCTGAAAACTACCCCCATCTCGTAGAAGACGCAGTGCAGATAAAGTCGAGTTTTGTGGGTGGGGACATCACGTTTGGTGAAAATAGAATCCCTTTGGCTGGGCGCTATGTAGATGAACGCTTCTTTGCCGTTTTTGACTTCAATCTGATTGCTGGGGATGTAGCAACTGTTTTGAAAGCACCATTCTCCATTGTGCTCACAAAAAAATCGGCAGAAAAACTGTTTGGGAAAACAGATCCCATAGGCAAGTCCGTCAAACTTAATGATGTGGGTTTGAATACTATGGGTATCGATATACTTTTAGAAAACAAAGAAACTTTGTTAGGTGATTTTGTGGTTACCGGTATTGTCGACAACAGCTTGCCCTCACATATTCAATTTGACTATTTGATTTCCATGGCCACCCTACCTTCCTTGGTAAAGCAAGGAAAGAGTAATGCTGCCTTTGATAGTTGGGAGAACTATTTTGATGCGTATCTCTATCTCTTGCTGAAAGAGGGTGTTTCGGAAAGGGATTTGGAACCCGTTCTAAATGATTTGGCATTGGAACAATACGCCGCTCTTGACGAGGTCAACATTGCGTTTACCTTTGAAAAACTATCCCAAATCAGCCTGAGTGCTTTTCATCAAAATCCTATTAGCTTAAGAATACCCGTTGAGGTCATCTATGTACTTTCTTTTTTAGGCATCATTGTTCTCTTCTCTGCCTGCTTTAACTATGTGAACCTATCTTTTGCACGATCCCTTAGGCGCTCTAAGGAAATTGGGGTAAGAAAAACCATGGGAGCCGCACGTTACCAAGTATTTGTACAGTTTATACTGGAATCCATACTTGTAGGGTTATTGTCATTGGTCATTGCCATCGGATTGCTTCAAGTGTTGAGCCACTTCTTCTTGGATTTATGGATCAACCAATTCCTGATGTTGGACTTTAGGTTTGATGTATTGCTTTTCTTAGTGTTCGTTGCGTTCAGTATTATGGTCGGGTTAATGGCGGGTGTGCTTCCAGCCTCTTTTTTATCCTCCTTTTCACCCATAAAGACCCTTCGCAATGCCAAGGGAATGACCCTAGGTAAAAGTAAGGGCTTATCGCTTAGAAAAGGATTGGTGGTGATACAATTCTGTGCCTCCCTGCTTTTTATCATTACTACTCTTTTGATTTTTTCACAACTGAATTACCTAATGGAAAAAGAATATGGCTTTGACCAAAATCATGTTATTAACCTTAAGTTACAAGGATTGGATTATGAAACCTTGGCTGGTGAGCTTTCCAAAAATCCGTCGATTCAAGGCGTTTCAGCCAGTTCTTTTGTGCCCGGTACAGGCGGGTATAGCGGTGACGTACTTGTCAAGAATAAGCGTTCTGAAGGTGATGATCTGGCATCAAGTTTTATTTCCGTAGACCAGAACTTTATTCCCAATCTAAACATACCTCTTAAGGCTGGCACAAATTTCCCGTCCAAGATGCCAAAGCATAATGAGGAATATGTAATACTAAATGAGGCGGCGGCCAAGTTGTTGGGTTATACCCAACCGGAAGAGGTGGTAGGTACAAACATTTTCATAGGTGAGGATCAAATCTCGGTTAAGGTAATAGGGTTAACAGCCAATTTTATATACGACCTTTTAATGGAAGCGGCCCCCACCGATCCCCTGGTCATTCGATATTTGCCCAATGAATTTGCATATTTGAACATGCGCTATGCCCCACCAGCAAATGCAAAAGCCATAGTGTCGTATGTAGAACAAAAATGGAAGGGGTTGGATAAAGTGCATTCCCTGAAGTACCAGCTTTATGAAGAAGAATTAAAAGGAACCAATGCTATCTTTTCGGATATTATCTACATTCTAGGGTTTATTTCCTTTTTAACCATTACGATATGCACACTAGGTCTTTTGGGCATAGCCGCCTTTACAGCTGAATCAAAAAAGAAAGAAATAAGTATTCGAAAGGTACACGGGGCAATGACAAAAAATATTACTTTTCTTTTGTCCAAGGGCTTTTTGCCCTTGTTCATTATTGCTGTTCTAGTGACAGTCCCCCTCAGCTATTTTGTGAATGCACTTTGGCTGGAGGAGTTTGCGTATAAGGTTAGTTTCAGCCCGTGGATTTTTGTTTTGGGAATTGGTATACTATTTACCACTGGTTTTGGAACCATTCTATCCCAAACCCGCACCGCAGCAAAGGATAACCTGATAAAAAGATTAAAAGAAGAATAAAAAATAATTTTCTGTCCGAAAGTCGGGCGGATGCTCTAATACCACTTAAACTAAAATTATGTTGTTGGAATTAAAAAACATTTTTAAATGGGTCAACTCAGGGGGCCAGCGTATTTTTCTATTAAAGGACATCAACCTTTCTGTGGAAGAAGGGGAATTTATATCCGTAATGGGACCTTCAGGTTCAGGAAAATCCACCTTACTGAATGTCATTGGTATGTTAGATCAGTTTAATGAAGGGGAATACTTCTTTTTTGATGAGTCCGTTCATACCCTCAAGGAAAAACATCGTTCCAATCTCTACAAAGAATATATTGGATTCGTCTTCCAGGCCTATCATCTACTGGACGACCTTACGGTCTATGAAAATCTTGAGATGCCATTGCTGTATAAAAAATATAAAGGTGCTGAACGCAAGGCCATGGTAGCGGATATGCTGGATCGATTTAACATTGTTGGGAAAAAGGATCTATTCCCGGCGCAACTAAGTGGTGGGCAACAGCAATTGGTAGGTGTGGCCAGGGCCTTAATAGGAAAACCCAAATTAATATTGGCCGATGAACCTACCGGAAATTTGAACTCCAAACAAGGGGAGGAGATTATGGAGCTTTTCAAACAACTCAATCAGGAAGGGGTTACCATTATTCAAGTCACCCATTCTGAAAAAAATGCGGAATATGGCTCTAGGGTCATCAATTTATTGGATGGCCGGAAAGTTTAGTGATATCCTTCTGGATGTAACTCATCATAATTGGTGACTTCTTGAAAGCATTTGGCCAGCATCAGAATTTTTCCTTCATCATAAAGATTACCCACTAGGGTTAGGCTGGTGGGATGTTTTTCATTGTCCAGACCTGTAGGTATTGTAATAACAGGGTGACCCGTTAAGTTGGTGATGAGCAGTTGTTTGTTTCCGAACGAAGGGGATATTAGCACATCATACCCCTTCATGATTTCATGCATTTTTTCAATAAGTAGCTGTCGATGTCTGTTGGCCTGTAAGTACTCCACTGCCGGAATAAAACGGGATTGCCTTAATGAATTTGCTCGGGACTTTTTATGTTGTTCTACCATTAAATTAACGCGCCCAGACCGTACCAATTCATCAAAAAATGCTCCGGACTCCGAACGCAGTATAATATCGAACCCATCATAAGGCACGTCGGTCGGTAAATCTACTGGTGTTGGTTCAATGCCCATTTTTTTAAAGGTGGCCATTGCCCTCAGTAAATTGTCCTTGCCCTTTGTAGTATCCCGCTCCATATCATCTTTCAAATAGGCCACTTTAAGTGTTTTGATGTCAATTTTTGGATCAAAGGAAAAAGGGATGGAGCTTGTTGTTTTGTCCTTGACATCCTTTCCTTGAATGATACTAAAAACAATAGCGCAATCTTCCGCATTTCTGCACATGGGCCCTACTTTATCCATTGACCACGATAGGCTCATTACCCCATATCTGCTCACTCGACCATAGGTGGGGCGAAGGCCCGTTATGCCATTTGTTGAGCTAGGAAAGGTGATGGACCCCAAGGTTTCCGTACCTAAAGCAAAAGGCACCAAACCAGCTGAGGTGGCACTCCCCGAACCGGCCGAAGAACCACCGGCACCTTTAGTAAGGTCCCATGGGTTTTTTGTTTTCCCCCCAAACCAGACATCACCACGTGCCAAAGCTCCAGAAACCAATTTGGCTACCAAAATTCCTCCAGCATCATTGAGCCGTTTTACCACGGTAGCGGTTTCTTCAATACGTTGGGTTTTGTAGGGCTCAGAGCCCCAGGTTGTGGGGTAACCGGAAACAGCAATCAAGTCCTTTACACCATATGGAATACCGTGTAATATTCCTCGATAGTGCCCTTGGGCCAGTTCCATATCCAATTGCTTAGCTTGGCTAAGGGCTAGGCTTTCGGTAATGGTAATGGTACACGCCAATTTTGGGCTGTATTTTTTTAACCGATCTAGGTAAAATTCCGTAAGCTCTACACAGGATACCCTCTTAAACTTTATCAAAGACGCCAATTGGGGAATGGAATAAAAAGCTAACCCATCCAATCGTTCAGGCCTTTTGACTGTATCCAATACCGTCCAGGATAACACGGTATCCTTAGTACTTGGTAGTTGGAACCCATTAGGTCTTGGGTCAAATAAAATAGCCGGAAAAACCTCATGTTCAATACTATACTTCCGCAATGAGTCATACCCTTTTCTGTTCCTCTCCAAGTATCCATAAAGCGTATCTATCTTTGTTTTTGAAAATTTAACCCCTGTCAATTTCTGGGACTTCTTTACGTCCCCTTTCGTAAATGTCTTTTTTGGGGTTCCACATGCCAGTAAAAAGAGTGTTATCAAATAAACGGGAAAGGCGGAATTGGATGCTTTAAAAAAGTTCATATATGAAATCTACAAAATATTGGTCTTCTAGTTTTTGATCCAGGACAAGATTGTAAGGTCCTGATCATAGCCATTGCAGCCATGAAGATAAGAAGGTACCCATTAGGGCTTTTCCAATGGGATAAAAAACTATCTTTTTTCGTCAATTTGTTACGCCAACCCTGCCAAGTCTTTCCCAACTTGACTTCCGATGGCGATACCCATACCTCCCAGACGCACTCCGCAGTAAACATGGTCAGAAAATTGTTTGACAATAGGTTTCTTTTGTTTTCCAATACCCATAATTCCGCTCCAGCGCCGATCAATTTCAAATGAAGTGTTGGGAAGAATTACTTGTTTAAGAAGCCGTTCCAACTCCTTTTGAATCAATTCCGTTTGCCCAAAACTTGTTGTTGTTTCTGTTTTAAAATCAAGGTTTCGGCCTCCTCCAAATAAGATGCGATTGTCAATATTTCTAAAGTAGTAATACCCTTCGTCAAAATGAAAGGTGCCTTTCATATGAATTTTTTGGATGGGCTTAGTAATTAACACTTGTGCCCTAGCCGGAGTAACATCCTCTCCTAAAAGTGATTTGGCGAAACCATTGGTAGCTATAAATAGCTTCTTGGTTTTCAGCTCAAAGTCATTGGCTTGGAGTGCGACCCCCTCTCCAATTTCTTCAAATGCTTTAACCTCAACAGTGTTCAGGATTCGTATGCCCTTTTGATACGCCAATTCCAAAAGTGAAAACATCATCTTACCTGTATCGATTTGTCCTTCAAATTGATGGGTAATATATTCCGGAAGGATATTTTGAAAAGAAAAAAGATTTTTAGTACTACAAAATGGTGCTTTACCAAAAATTGGCGTCAGCAATTTGTTTGTGTGCTGCAATTTCGTTTGGCACTTTTCGAACAATTCCCTATCCGTTTCAAGAAAGATTTCGTGTCCTCCCCATTGATGAAAACCAATGTTTTCATCTCCCAAAAGGCTTCGCAAAAATTGAATGCCTAGCCAACGCTGTTTGACCAAACCGTATACCTCCGCTTCTGAATGATGCTGTAAATCGGACAGTACCTCTGAAATGCTTCCAAAACAGGCAAAACCAGCATTTTTTGTACTAGCTCCTTGGGGCAGTATTCCTTTTTCAAGTACCAAAACCTTTGACTTTGGAAATCGCTCCTTTAAGTGGATTGCGCAATTAAGTCCTACAATTCCACTGCCAACCACTGTAAAGTCAATATTTGACAACCAGCTTTTATGTTCCCAGTAGCTCAGTTCCATAAATTGGGTACAAAATCTTCATTTTTCGCGTGAATCCAAAAACATCATATGAGTTCACAAAAAAACCCCGACGTTGTCGGGGCTTTTCCTTAATAGGCATATTTTTCATCCATTTCAAAATCCTCCATGAACTTGGTCGTATAATTACCGGCCAAGTAATCAGGGTGGTCCATCAATTGCCGATGAAAAGGAATAGTGGTTTTCACCCCTTCAATGACAAATTCATCCAGTGCACGGCGCATTTTGTTGATGGCCTCTTCACGCGTTTGGGCCGTGGTAATCAATTTAGCAACCATAGAGTCGTAGTTGGGTGGAATAATATAACCACCGTAAACATGGGTGTCCAAACGAACCCCATGTCCTCCTGGTGTATGTAGCGTTGAAATTTTACCAGGGGAAGGCCTAAAGTTATTATACGGGTCTTCCGCATTGATTCGCACTTCGATGGAATGTAACTTTGGAGTATAATTTTTTCCTGAAATCGGAACACCACCGGCCACTAAAATTTGTTCGCGAATCAAATCGTAGTCAATAACCTGTTCTGTAATGGGATGCTCCACCTGAATACGAGTGTTCATCTCCATAAAATAGAAGTTCCTATGTTTGTCTACCAAAAATTCCACTGTTCCAGCACCTTCATATTTGATATATTCTGCTGCTTTTACAGCGGCTTTCCCCATTTCGTCCCTAAGCTTATCGGTCATGAAAGGCGACGGGGTCTCTTCAGTAAGCTTTTGATGTCTTCGTTGCACGGAACAATCCCGCTCCGATAGATGGCATGCTTTCCCAAATTGATCGCCAACGACTTGAATTTCGATATGCCTTGGTTCCTCAATGAGCTTCTCCATGTACATTCCGCCATTTCCAAAAGCCGCCGTAGCTTCGGTAACGGCACTGTTAAAGTTCTTTTCCATTTCATCTTCTGACCAAATGGCGCGCATTCCCTTGCCACCACCACCGGCAGTAGCCTTAATCATCACAGGATAACCCATTTTCTTGGCTTCCTTTTTGGCGTGGGCGACATCCTTTAGCAAACCTTCAGATCCAGGGACACAGGGTACTCCAGCCTTTTTCATGGTTTCTTTTGCCGTGGCCTTATCCCCCATTTTGTCAATTTGCTCCCCTGAGGCTCCGATAAACTTTATATCGTGTTCCGCACAAATCTTTGAAAATTTGGAATTTTCAGATAGGAAACCATATCCTGGGTGTATGGCATCTGCATTGGTAATTTCGGCAGCAGCAATAATATTAGGTATTTTTAAATACGATTCGCTACTAGGTGCCGGACCAATACAAACCGCTTCATCGGCAAAACGAACATGGAGGCTTTCTTCATCCGCTTTGGAATATACCGCCACTGTTTTAATGCCCATTTCTTTACAAGTACGAATAACCCGAAGCGCAATTTCTCCCCTGTTTGCTATCAATATTTTTTTGAACATATCTTTCTGTTTAAAAATTCAAATCCCACATCCCAAATTTGGATTTTGGCGTTTGGAGTTTGGAATTTTCTATTAGCTTGGATCTACCAGGAATAAAGGTTGATCAAATTCTACCGGGGAGGAATCATCTACCAATACCTTCACAATTTTTCCTGAAACTTCAGATTCAATGTCGTTGAACAACTTCATGGCTTCAATAACACATAGCACATCACCTTGTTTGATTTCAGCACCTACCTCAACAAAAGCGGGTTTATCCGGTGAAGGTTTTCGATAGAATGTTCCAATTATTGGAGACTTAATGGTAATATACTTTGAATCGTCCTCTGCGGGAGTCAGTTCCTGTGCTAGAGCAGCTGGGGCAGGAGTTTCTTGAATAGGAGTGGGAGCCGCTGCTACTGGGGACTGGGCTACTGGAATTTGCTGAACGATTGTGGTCTCTGGTGTTGCGGATGTACTGCCGGTGCGGATAGTGATTTTAATATCCTCCATCTCCAACTTTACTTCACTGGCACCAGACTTGGCCACGAACTTTATTAGACTTTGAATTTCCTTAATATCCATTGAATATGATTTAGTTAGTCAATTTTAAGTAGTGTAGGCCCATTTTAAATAAATAGAGCCCCAAGTAAATCCGCCACCGAACGCCGCAAACACCAAATTATCCCCTTTTTTTAATTGCTTTTCATAATCATGGAGTAATAGGGGCAAGGTTGCCGAAGTAGTATTTCCATACCTATGAATGTTCATCATTACTTTGGAATCCTCCAATCCCATTCGTTTCGCTGTCGCGTCAATTATCCTTTTATTGGCTTGATGTGGCACCAGCCATTGCACATCTGAATGGGTAAGGTTATTTCGCTCCATGATTCGGGCAGAAACATCTGCCATATTGGAAACAGCAAACTTAAATACATTCTTGCCATCTTGGCGAGCATAGTGCAATCGCCTCTCAACAGTTTCATGTGAAGCGGGTAATATGGAGCCTCCGGCTTCCATTTTCAGAAACTCACGACCCTTACCATCAGACCGCAAATACTCATCCTTTAATCCAAGCCCCTCTTCATTAGGTTCGAACAAAACAGCTCCGGCTCCGTCACCAAAAATAATACAGGTAGTGCGATCGGTATAGTCTATGATTGAAGACATTTTATCCGCACCTACCAAAAGTACTTTTTTATATCGCCCTGATTCAATATAACTTGCCGCGGTTGACATCCCATAAAGAAAACTCGAACAGGCCGCCAAAAGATCGTATGAAAATGCATTGACTGCTCCAATTTCCGAAGCCACATAAGCGGCGGTAGAGGCTACTAGCATATCTGGTGTTGCAGTAGCGACCAAGACCAAATCGATTTCTTCGGGATTTACATCCGTTTTCTGCATCAAATCCTTAACAGCATTTATGCCTAAATACGAGGATCCCGCACCCTCTTTTTTTAGCAATCTGCGTTCCTTTATTCCAGTTCTCGTGGTAATCCACTCATCATTCGTGTCTACCATGGTCTCTAAAATCTGGTTGGTCAACACGTATTCCGGAACATAACCCCCTACGGCCGTAATAGCCGCTGTTGTTTTAGCCATTAAAATTGAATTTTATCAAAAAAAGCCAAAAACTGGCTCAAAATTGTCGAAAAATAATGATTTTCTTCCATATTTATATCAAAAACGTTGGTTTTCGCCAAGTCCTACAAATAAAAAACTCCCAATTTCCGAAATGAAACGGGAGCTTATATTTTATGACAAAAACTAGTTGCTAAGCTGCAGGTTCTTCTTCTGTGCTGTCAATTAAAACTTGACCTCGATAGTACAGCTTTCCTTCATGCCAATGTGCCCGATGATATAAGTGCAGTTCTCCTGTAGAAGAATCTTTGGCAATGGTAGGAACACTAGCTTTGTAGTGGGTTCTTCTTTTATCCCTTCTAGTTTTTGATATTTTTCTTTTAGGATGTGCCATGTTTTCCTATTTATTATCCGTTAGTAATTTTTTTAATCCATCCCACCTTGGGTCTGTATTATTATCTTCTTTTGTTGTTTCCTTTGGTTGCAGTTCCTGAAGCTTTTGTAATGCCTCTGATTTTAATGTGCCATCTAAAACCCCTGGGTGCATCCGCTTATGTGGGACTGCCAATACCGACATTTCATAAAGGTATTGGGCTATGTTGAATTGATGTTCTCCGTGAGGAAGAATTAAAATTTCATCGTCTTCATCATTATAGTCCTCCCCAAATTTGATGATCAAATGCAGATTTGACACCATTTCTTGATCGTAAGGCTCATTGGTCAAATCACAATTTACGTTTACCGACCCATCAGCTTCAATGTCCAGTTCCATCATGGTACTGGTCTTATTTAGAGTAGCTTTAGCTTCAATATGGGCTCCATTAAACTCTTCGTAACCAAAAGACTCAAAGAACGTATTGTCAATACTATACTCAAACCTGTGTTTTCCCTGTTTCAATCCCACAAAAGGAATAAAAAACGCCTTCTTTTTCATGATTTCAACACTATGGATTCGTGTACCTGCCTTCTAAGGCGGGTGCAAAGATACATTTTATTTGTAGAACGCCTAAGAATACCCTTAAAAATCAAAAGTGCCTAGCCCGTTCGTTTCATGGATTGCTTCTTGAGCGGATTCTTGGTAAGATTCTTATAATCCCTACGATTTCTAAAAATGGTGATGGCAGTAAAAATAGCTTCCTTGAACGAGCTTTCGTCCGCTTGGCTCTTTCCCGCAATTTCATAAGCCGTACCATGATCGGGAGATGTTCTTATCTTGGATAGCCCGGCCGTATAATTTACTCCTTGGCCAAAGCTTAGTGTTTTAAAAGGAATCAAACCTTGGTCATGATAAGCCGCTAAAACGGCATCAAAGGCCAAATGGGTCTGAGAGCCAAAAAAGCCGTCCGCAGAATAGGGCCCATATACCATATTTCCTTCATTGAACAATGAGGTTATGGCGGGTTTCATAATTTCCTCATCTTCTTTCCCTATTGTTCCATTGTCACCACTATGTGGGTTGATGCCCAATAAGGCAATCTTAGGTTTACGAATACCAAAATCCATAGTCAATGAATTTAAAATGGTGAACACCTTTTCCCGAACTAATTTTGTAGTAATTGTATCCGAAACATTCTTTACGGCAATGTGATCCGTTAATAACCCCACCCTCACATCATTGGTCACCATAAACATTAGACTTTCTCCTTCCAGCTCATGGGCCAAATAATCCGTATGCCCAGGAAAGGTAAAGTCATCAGCTTGAATATTGTTCTTGTTAATAGGTGCGGTGACCAATACATTAATATGATTTTTTTTCAAGGCCCCTACAGCCGCCTTTAGCGATTTTATTGCATATTTCCCGCCTTCTGCAGTTGCACTGCCATAAGTCAATGGAAAAGGTTCTTTCCAAACATTGACAACGTTTATTCTTCCCTCCAGAGCCTTTTCAGCTTCCTGAACGCTTTGGAATCGCATCTCAAACCCCAAAGCCTTTATCTGTTCCGAAATGGATTTGCTTGAGGCAAAGAACACAGGCGTACAAAAATCCAACATTCTACTATCAAGAAAACATTTTAGGGCCACTTCGCAACCAATTCCGTTAAGGTCGCCAACCGAAATTCCAACACGTATTTTCTTGTTTTCATCCTTAGAATCCATGACCGAATCCCTAATTTTACAAAGCAAAGCTAGGTAAATTATTTACACCCATACTTACAGTTTACCTCTAAAGACGAAAAGGGTACTAGTCATAAAACGAACCTCGGTTCATGAATTGAAAATAATAGTAATATCTACAAAATGTTTACAGGGATTATAGAAACCTTAGGAGAGGTTGTTGGATTAAAAAGAGAAAGCGAAAATCTTCATATTAGTGTGAAATCAGATATCACTTCAGAGCTTAAAGTAGATCAAAGCGTGTCCCATAACGGGGTCTGTTTGACCGTTGTGGACATTAAAAATGATATTTATACGGTTACGGCCATCCAAGAAACCTTGGACAAAACGAGTATCGGCACCCTTAAATTGGGAAGTGGGGTCAATTTGGAACGGGCTATGGTACTTGGAGCCAGACTAGATGGACATATAGTTCAGGGGCATGTGGACCAGACGGCCAAATGTATAGGTCGGGAAGAAAAAGATGGAAGTTGGATGTTTACATTTCAATATGATGCTTCGTTGAACAATGTTACCATAGAAAAGGGGTCAATAACGGTAGATGGGGTCAGCCTCACTGTAGTAGATTCAAAAACGGACCAATTCAGTGTGGCCATTATTCCCTACACTTATGAGCATACGCGGTTTAATTCCTATAATGTTGGTTCAAAGGTCAACCTTGAATTTGATGTAATTGGCAAATATGTGGCTCGATTGGTAGGGGTCCGCGGTTAAACCTTTATGAAAATCTTCCGTTTCCAAAGTACATAGGCCAGCAAACAATAAAAAGTTACTACGGTCAACCCATATAGCAGGGACGACAGCTGCATAGAAAAGAAATCTTGTACGTAGAAGGTCGTAAACAGCCATCCATGCAATGAAGTTTCGCCGTCTATCTTAATCAAATAAAAGAGTTTGGTGATAAAGCTGGACAAAAAGTAAACCACTATGGCATTGGCTCCTGCATACCTAAAGATACTCCCAAATTGGAGATTTTTAACGTCGGTTAAATAATAGATCAACGCCAACACAATGTTTGCCCAACCACCAGTGACCAATACAAAGCTGCTTGTCCAAAGGGCTTTATTAATGGGGAATAAAAAATCCCACAAATGCCCAACAATCAGCAGCGCACCTCCCAAACCAAAAAGAATAGTGGCTTTTTTTTCCTGTTTGGACCGAAGGATATAACCTGTAAAAATACCTAAAAGGGCACTAGCAATGGCCGGCAATGTGCTAAGTAGGCCTTCAGGGTCGTAATCAGCCTTGTAATTATGGGTGCCGAAGGCCTTAACGTCCAGCCAGTTTGCCAAATTATTGGGAGCCCTTTCAAAGGTTGACGGCTGTCCTTCCACAGGAATAAAAGTCATCACTAACCAATACCCCAACAGTATTAAGACGGTCAATCCAACCAACCTTTTCCAGTTGAAGTTGAGAAAAAGCAGGGCGGCAAAGAAAAAAACCACACCTATGCGTTGTAGAACCCCAGGGAAACGTATTGCTGAAAACTCCTTAATGAAAGGGAGACTAATAGTAAAGGCACCAAGAAACAATCCAAGGCCAATCAACTTTAAACTTCGTATGGTAATCTTTTTGTAGGTCGCCCCAGAAGGTGTTTTGTTCTGGTAGGCAAACACAATGGACGTGCCTACAATAAATAAGAAAAATGGGAACACCAAATCTGTAGGTGTATAGCCATGCCATTTGGCATGAAGCAATGGCGCATAGACATTGGACCACGTTCCGGGGGTGTTTACCAAAATCATAAGAACAATGGTCATCCCCCTAAAAATATCCACAGAAAGAATCCTATTCTTCATGATTACAAGATATTGTCTTTCATTTTATTCCAAACCCTGATGAGCAAAAAGCCTGAAAGTGCGGCCACCATACTTAAAACAATGGCGCTGGTGGTCTTGCCGTAAATCCAATGACCGGTCGCAAACATTATGGTATAAATAAGCACAACTCCAAGTAGCATGGCGGTTATGCCAGAAGGAACGCTCCATTTTTCACCAGATAGCACAACAGGATCCTTATCGTCCTCTGCTTCTTCCACCACTTTTTTCCATCCAGGTCCACCAGGTTGTATCTTCTTGTAAAAGTCCCGAAGTACGTCCTTGGATTCGGGTTGGGTCACAAATGTCGCCGTCAACCAAATTATGGAAGTGACCACCATTATAAAGGGCAATTCGGCCCAGTCAGGAAATAGTCCTGTATTCGGTGCAAAAAGGAATGATCGCAGTGAAGTGGTTTCCAATACAATGGCCAATATCCCAGAAGAGAACATGGCCGTAATCTCACTCCACGCGTTGATGCGCCACCAAAACCATCTCAAAATAAAAATCAACCCCGTTCCAGCACCAAAGGACAATAACAGATTGAAGATTCCCATGGCATTTTGCATGGCCAGGGCTAGAAAAGCACTTAATACCATTAGCACCACTGTTGATAACCTCCCTACAGCCACCATCTGTTTTTCTGTGGCGTTGGGATTGATTTGTTGCTTATAGAAGTCGAATACCAAATAACTGGAACCCCAGTTCAGCTGGGTTGAAATGGTGCTCATATAAGCAGCCACCAGAGAGGCCAATACCACGCCCAACAAGCCACTAGGTAATTTGGTCAACATGGCAGAATACGCTAAATCATGCCCCAATTTATCTGCAGGTACATTGGGGAAAGCCTGCGAAATGCTAGCAACATCCGGATAGATCACCAATGAGGCCAAAGCCACCAAAATCCATGGCCAAGGACGCAACGCATAATGCATAATATTAAAGAAAAAGGTAGCGCCTATAGCATGGTTTTCATTCTTCGCCGCTAACATTCGTTGGGCAATATAACCCCCACCACCAGGTTCACCTCCCGGGTACCAAGAACTCCACCATTGCACGGCCAAAGGGATGATAAGCATTGTAATCAGTGCCTTTTTATTATTAAAATCAGGTAGGATACTCAATTTGTCCTTGACATTGTCATTCTCCAAAATAGCAGTCATCCCTCCTACTTCCGGAAGATTTACCAAATAGAAAGCAGCTCCAATTGCCCCGGCCATAGCCACAAAAAAGAGTAAAAAATCACTGTAGACCACCCCTTTAAACCCTCCAAGGGCACTAAATACTACGGTAATCAGTCCGGCAGCTACTACCGTTACCCATGGTTCCAACCCCAACATTACCCCTCCTATTTTTATGGCTGCAAGGGTTACCGCAGACATGGTGATAACATTAAACAGAACCCCTAGATATACTGCTCTGAACTTTCGCAGAAAACTTGCCGGTTTTCCCCCGTAGCGAAGTTCATAAAATTCCAAATCAGTTTTAACATTAGACTTTCTCCAAAGTTTTGCGTAAACAAATACCGTCAGCATCCCCGTAAGTAAAAAACACCACCATCCCCAATTCCCTGAAACGCCATTGGTCCTCACTAAATCGGTTACCAAATTTGGCGTATCTGTAGAAAAGGTAGTCGCTACCATGGAGAGCCCCAAAAGCCACCATGGCATTGTTCGTCCAGATAAAAAGTATTCCGAGGAACTTTTACCTGATTTCTTTGATACGTAAATTCCGATGAAAAGCACGATAGCAAAAAATCCAAAGATGATGATGTAATCAAGGGTCTGAATATCCATACGTTGGTTTTGGTTGAATATTAAAGATATTATTTTTTTGGCACCGACTTATTTACACCTTTCCATTTGGAACATTAGTAGCAAAAAATGACAAGATTCTATAATATCCTGTGCTTTAATGCAATATTGAATAAGGGCTTCCTGCAAATTAGTCCTATTTTTGATGTAGCATCCGCGCTATGATTTTATCGCTATCAGCAAGCATTCCCCTATCCAGCTGGGCCCTGGCACTAGCAGCGGCATTTTTGATTGGGATTTCAAAAGCTGGACTTAAAGGATTGTCCCTGTTTAATGTGACTTTGCTTGCTTTAGCTTTTGGCGCCAAATCCTCTACCGGTATTATCATGCCCTTTCTTATCCTCGGCGATATTGCTGCCGTATGGTATTACAACAGACATGCCCAATGGAAGCCCCTTGTTCAGATTTTACCCTGGATGATTATTGGCATTCTTTTGGGAGTTTTTATTGGCAAGGACCTACCAGAACAATTGTTCAAAATAGCCATGGTTATTATCATTTTTGTAAGTCTTGGACTCATGGTGTATTGGGACATTCGAAAATCCAAAACGGTTCCCAAACATTGGACCTTTGCTTCGGGAAGTGGGATTTTTGCCGGATTGACCACCATGATAGGAAACATGGCAGGGCCTTTTACCAATCTCTATTTTTTAATGCTCCGCTTGCCCAAAAATGAATTTGTAGGCACCGCAGCTTGGCTGTTCTTTATTACCAACCTATTTAAAGTTCCGTTCCATGTGTTCGTCTGGAAAACAATTACCCCTGAGACCTTACTATTCAATTTAAAGCTATTTCCTGCTTTGTTATTGGGCTTTTTTCTGGGGGCCAGAATACTAAAGTATATCAACGATTCCTTTTACCGCAAATTTATAATTGTCGTTACGGCCATTGGGGCCATTGCTATTCTTTTAAAGTAAAACCTTAAAGGCCAGCTTTAATTTTCTCAATATCTGAATTGGTCAGGGGTTTGGTAATATATCCCTTAATAAACCCATAGGTTTTGGAAAGATTAAGGTCTTCTGGCGCTATGGAAGAGGTAAGGATATGTATTTGGACTTTTTTGCGAATAATCCCTGGTGCTAGTTTTAGCTCTTCCAAGAGTTCCCAGCCGTTCATGACAGGCATATTGATATCCAAAAATAGCACCTCAGGTAATTGGTCAGGCGTGTTTTCCAAAGCCATTAAGGCGTCATAGGCCGATAGGCCATTTTCCAACTGAACTACTTCTTTGGCAAGTCCCAAGGATTTGATAAGAACTTCCGCGGCCGTTCTAAAAATCTCGTCATCATCTACTAAAAATAGTTTTTTTGCCCCCATGTATTGTTCTATTGTATATTCTTAAAATAGAGATAAAACGTACTCCCAGCTCCTGGTCTGCTCTTCACTTCGATTTTTCCGTTCATGGCTTCCATTTGATTCTTTGACATATAGAGTCCCATACCTTTGGCGTCCTTATTGTTGTGGAACGTTTTGTACATCCCAAATAGGTTTTTACCATGTTTCTTTAGGTCAATACCAAGTCCATTGTCGTGAAAGGCCAATACGGTTTGATGGCCCAAATTTTTTGACTCGATTTCTATACTAGGTGCTATCTCCGCGGTTTTGTATTTAATGGCATTGCTCAAAAGGTTCATAAAGATGCTGGTTAGGTATGATGGTATACCCCATACCTTTAGCGATTTTGAGACCTTAATGCGGACTTCTGCGTTAGATTCTTTAAGGATGGCATTGATACTCTCACATACATTTTCGAGTATGGGGAATACTGTAATTTCCTTTAAGTCACGATACCCTGTTTGCTGTATTTTAATGATCTCATTCAGTTGGTTCAACGTATCCTCCAATTTCTCCGAAGAGGTGTGAATCATTTTAAGAAAGCGTTCTTTTTCTTTTGGTGCAATATCGGACACCAGCATTCCTGATAACATAGAGATATTGCTTGAATTGGAACGGAGGTTATGGGATACGATATGCGCAAAATTCACCAGTTTCTGATTTTGTTTTTCGGTGACTTCCAACAGCCTTCGTAATCGATCATCTTTCCTTTTGAGTGCGGTAATATCTGCATTGGTACCTACCATTCTCAAAGGCTGTCCTTTTTTGTTCCTAAACACTTGTGCCCGCCCCTGGATATGGGCCACAGAACCATCTTTCTTTATAATTCGGAACTCGGTATCAAATTCCTTCTCGCCCTCTAAAGCCAATTTCACCTGGCTAGCGGCAAACTCCTTGTCCTGGGGGTGCAATGAGGTCTCCCATGCTTCATAAGCCTCAGTAAATTCAGATCTATCAAGACCAAAAAGTGTAAACATATTATCGTCCCAAATAAGGTTGTTATCGGCCACGTTCCAGTCCCAAATACCAATATTGGCACTTTCTACGGCCGCGCGCATACGATCGTTGAGCTCTTCATTTTTACGTTTTTCTTTTTTTATGTCGTCAATATCTTGAAAAACACCTCGAAAAGCTACCGTCTTGCCGTTACTGCGTTCCGCTTCGCCAATGGCCCTCACCCATTTTTCGTTCCCCTTGGCGGTTACAATAATCAACTCTACATCATATGGGGTTCCCGACTCGATACATTCGGCAACAACTTGTATGATGCGATTGCGATGCTTGCCTTCTTTATAGAAATTGATGCCCTTTTCCAAATCTGGCACATAGCTTTGGGGCACTTCATGAATCATTTTGGTCATTTCTGACCATGTCAGCGTATTATTCACCAAATCAACCTTCCAACTGCCAATCTTAGCAATTTTTTTGGCCTGCATAGCAAGTTCATACTGTATTTTACCTTCGGTGACATCATCAAAATAAACCTGAAATTGACGATCATTCGCTTGAGTGGAAAAGATACTGGTCCTTATCCAACGTAATTTGCCTTTCCGTGAAATGATGGGTAGGGTTGCGGTGATTCGTTCGCCCATTTTCAAGTTCTTGCCAAAAGCCTCACACGTATCGCCCAATAAGTCAAAAAGGGTGTTGATTTTGTCCCTCTTAGAAAGTTCAAAAAATGGAAGTAAGGCGCCTGAACATTCAAGAATACTAAACTTTTCATCTAAAACCGCAATTGGCAATGGAGAGCTCTTAAACGTAAAACTGGAAGTCGTTGTGGTATTCAATAAACCTCATTTTTATAAAAAACGTAAGAATTTTCTTATTTATTATGTTCGAATAAGGCTTAAGCATACCCTTTAATCAGATTCACTTCTTTTCTTTTGGAATTCAATTGTCAAAAATTCGTATTCAACTCATGGAATCAACTTGTTAATGTCTTCTTAATAAAAGATTTTTTATTAACTTAGCCTTAACACTTGAAAGCATGACTATCTCAAAAAATGCAGTCGAACTTCGAATTTTTATTACCTCACTACTTATTGGTGCCATGATTCTTGGATTGGTAGCCTACCAAACCTATTCCCAGGATATTAAGGAACATTTTTCTCAAAAAATGGTTGAACTATTGCCTGATATGGAAAATAGTTTGGCAAAACTGTAAATGCGGTAACCCTATTCTCCTGACTTAATGCTATTATTTTTAATAAGGTCAACCTCTTTGGGAGAACGCATATGGTTTAAAGTTGTTTTCATGCCCTTTACTGCTCTACCCAAAAAGGGATGTTTGCATGCGCTGTGTGTTCATGACCATCTTCCACATAAATGAATAACCGATAAGGGCCAGATTGGGCAGGAGCCTCAAATGAAATGGTGTCCCCAACTTCATTTGGGATTAGGCCGGACAACCTATCTGGCACATATTCAGCATCTCCTCCTGTCTTTGTTGACTTGCTTTCTGGCATGATTTCCCAACGGTAGGTCAAATCATCCTTGTCCGGGTCGGTTACTATAACTTGGGCAGGATAGAATTCACTGGCCTTCAATCGAATATTGTCATTTGCTCGTTTCCCCGCTGCACTAAAATCTTCAAGTCGTGGTGTTCTGTTTATAGGCCATTCACCATTCCAAGCAAAATGCATCATATCAACGGATTCCGTTTCCTTACCATCGGGCATAAACATTCCAAACCATGTTGGGGTTCTTTCTTGTTTCTGACCCCATAAGAATACAAAGGATCCCATAACTTGTTTGGATTGCGATAGGATGGAATTTTGATAACGGCTTAGATACAGGTCTGCTTTTTTAGAGCTGTTATTTTCCAAGGGGGCGCCCCATTCCGTTTTCTCCACCTCCCAATACCCCGTAGCACCCCATTCCGTAATTAAAATGGGGCCACTATGTTTTGAGGCTACAATAATTTCTGGAAGGACATCCATTGGTCCATAGAGCTGAACGCTTAAAAAATCCACTTCGGGTGCTTTACTGGTCAATAGCTTAACCAATTCTTTGTCAATCCCCGCCAAAGGCGTCGTGGTTAAATGGTTCGGATCTATTTCATGAATCATTTTGGCAATATCGTTCACCGCGTCCCAAACCTTGGGGTTTTGGGATTGTAGGTTCATTTCGTTACCAATGCCCCATAATATGAGTGCAGGATGGTCCTTAAGGGCCATGACCTGCCCTCGGATACGCTCCAATTGCTTTTTAACAGCGTTATCGTCATTATAGTCAAATCCATGTCGTTCCAAGCCTACCCATATGCCCATCATCACCTTCAATCCCAATGCGTGGGCTTTATCCAAAACCTCCTTTCCGTTTTCCATACTCCAGGTCCTCATAGCGTTTGCTCCATGACTGGCCAAGGCATCCATATCCCAATTATCCACGCCCGCTCCTTTAACATAAAAGGGTTCTCCATTTAAAAAGATACGGTAGCCCTCATTCGTCATTCGAATTTCAGTTTTAGTCGTCTGGGCGTTTATAATTTGTATGGCAACCAACAGGTTGGCTACCAAAAAAAGCCATAACATCCGATAACGTAAATAAATAGCAGTAGAACGAGGATTCTTCATGTTCGATTTTATTGTTTTATATCCATAAAATTACTTCATCAGCAAGCTAAAACGACCCCTCTTTAAGATTAGCTTAATTCCCCATTGATCTTATTCCACTTCTTCCATAAATCCAAAAAGTCCGACCACCATAAACGTAACTGGCTTGAACATTAGTCTTTATCCTTATAATATCTTTTCCATTGCCATATAATATGGGAATCTTGACCCCATGGGCATCACGTCCCATTTGTTGAAATATTCAGCTTATTATACGTTGCATAGTGATACAAGCATTAAAAAAGAACCAAGGCTGGGTTCTTCCAAAAAGATACTATTTTTTAGTGGATTTTAAGCGCCCATTTCAAAAAAACAGCCTATTAATTTGACTGCCATTTTTGAATAATTTCTTTTTCTTTTTCCATGGCGTAGTATTTTAATTTTTTGCCTCCCTGTAGTGTGCCAAATTGAACGTCGTCATTAGGGTGCCTGCTGAGATAGCCGTTTATCTGGTCGCTGATCATGTCTGTCAACGAACGGTTGACCAAGCCCGCATTAACAGCTTTTTGAACGTTGAAATAATAAGAGCCTATGGGATGCGGTTTCCATAGGGGTACGATCTTATAGGGTGTTAACCCTTCCTTCTCTAAAAACGCTCCATCAATCCAATGCAATTTCTTTGGCATTCCTGTGGCTAGCACAAGGCTTGACACATAGTCTTTGAATGGAGTGGGGTGGTAGGCTACATTGAACGATCCAAAAGTCGAGGTGTTCGAGCAATGAACAATAAAGTGGGAAAGACTGGTAACATCAGTCAGTTGTATATGGTGGTCTTCGACCTTGGGCAATACGATCTCCCCGCCCCTAAGAAACCGTACCGGCCAAAAGGGTTCCGCATTGGGGTCTTCTGGCCGGGTCACCCTAAAATCTTTCATCCCATGGGATCGGTAAATAGTGTGATTGTCTGTTTTTTCGCGGATAATCTCTTCCGCCAATGTTTTTCGGATGGCATATCGGTATTCTTCCGCAATGGTCTTGGGAAAACTTGGCAGGGGATTTAAAGCTGCTGTCTCTGTGATGTGTTTTTCATCCCATTTGTCGTAGACCGATACCGTAGAAATGTAATGGTAATGTCCAAACTGTCCTTCGAAAACCTCTAAAAAGTCTGAAACTGCCTTGGGTGATTTTTGCCAAGTATCCACAACAACGTCCCAGTATTTAGAACGATAATCCTTTGCAATGCCTTTAAGTCCATTTTGCGCTTCGATCTCTCGATCGCAAATAATTAGGGGAAGCTCTTTGAAGAGATGTGGATTGGTCTTTCCACGATTTAATAAAGTCACCTTATATCCATTGGAAACAAAGTCCTCCACAATCCTTGGCCCAATAAAACCCCTTCCGCCAAGGATAAGGGCCTCTTTCAATCTTGAAGAAGTGGCAACATTGCCAAAACTGGGCATGGGATTCAATCCAGTATACATCGTAGCGGCTCCTACGGTTTTAATAAATTGTCTTTTGTTCATAGCATTTTAAATTCGTTCACTTGGGCGTTACCAGTTTCTGGATTCTGATTCCAATAGCAGCTGTCCCTCCTAAACCCTGCCTTAATTTCGGCTACACCATTTTCTTGTTTTATCTTGAATACCATTTTTGAATGATCTCCTTTTCTTTTTCAAGGGAATAGCATTTTACTGTGCCATCTGGTTGTTTCCCAAAGGTGATATCATCTTTAGGGTATCTGTATTTGTAGCCCTCGATCTGATCTTTTATCATATCCACTAAGGGTCTGTGCACAAACCCAGCTTCTATAGCTTTCTGAACATTAAAATAGTATTTGGCTATTCGATCCTCCCTCCAAAAGGGTACGATTTTATAGGGAATAAGTCCGTTTTCAATTAAAAATTCTCCGTCGACCCAATGTAATTTTTTGGGCATTGAAGTGGCATGTATCAAACTGGAGACATAATCTTTAAATAGCGTTGGTTGGCAAGCCACATTAAACTCCCCATACGTTTTTTGATCGGAACAATACACAATAAAGTCCACAAGGCTCTTTACGTCAACCACCTGCATATGATGATTTTCTACATGGGGTACTAGAATCTCGCCCCCCCTATAAAAACGTATCGGCCAAAATGGTTCATCCGTGATATTCCCTGGATTGGCACTCCTAAAATCCCGCATCCCCTGTGATCGGTAAATCGTATAATTCTCCATTTGCTCCCTTATCATTTCTTCAGCAAATGTTTTCCGAAGCGCATAGCGATGCTTCTTATTCTTACTTTCAGCTATCGATTTGGGACGTGCTGGCAAGGGATTTAAAGGTTCATCTTCTTTAATGTATTTTTTATCCCAGTCATCATAAACCACAACGCTGGAGATATAGTGATAATGCCCAATGTTTCCCTTAAAATCTTCCAAAAAGTCCGAAACCGCCTTTGATGATTTCTGCCAGGTATCTACCACCACATCCCAATAGGTGTTTTTGTATCTCTTGTCGATGGCCTTTAATCCCGCTTTGTTTTCCTTTTCCCTATCGCAAATAATTAGGGGCAAGTTTTTAAAAAGATGTGTGTTGGTCTTATTTCTGTTGAGCAATGTAACCTCATAGCCATTATCCAAAAACGATTTGACAATGGTTGGACCGATAAAACCCCTTCCGCCAAGGATTAGGGCTTTTTTACCATTATTCCCATTTAAGGATTTTGAAAAACCCAAAGCCTCAAGAGGGTTGGCCAATAAAATTGTTGTACTTGCAGTAGCTGTTTTAATAAATTGTCTCTTGTTCATAGGCTTTTCTTTTCATTCATATTAGGCGTTATTGGTTCCCGGATTTCTGCTCTAGCAGCTGAAGTAGTTCGGTTACCGTGGCATCCAGGGTAAGGTCTTTCTGCATATAATCGTCAAGAATGGTAAAAAGTTCCGCATTGTGATATCTTCTAAAAATATTCCTCGTCAACATCGTCATCTTATAGCCATCCATTCCAATTCGTTCAAATTCTTCCACACACACCTGGCCACACAAATAGAATAGGCTTACATGCCATAAATGTCTTGGGAATTTCATTTTGAATTCCCCTGCTTCAAACGCTTGAAAAATACGTTCCCTCCAAGGGCCCTCATACCTAAATAGCAGATGGGACCCTTCATGGAAAATGGTTTCCAAAAAGTCGGGGCCATAAGATCTCGGGTCAATAGTGGATACGATTACATTGAAAATGGGTCTTGTTGGGGTATAAGCACCGGCATAATTGGCATAGACTGTCAAATCTACCCGTACTTTTTCACCACTGGGCCATGGGGTTAATGAAAGGGCCTCCATTCTAGGTATGATGCGTTCTTCGAGTTTCCGAATCTTTGCTATCTGATGTTTGAATATTTCTTCATTATGTTTTTTATGTATAGGCCAATAGGTTTCCCTATACGCTTTCGAAACACGGTTAAGGACATCAACAAATTCTTGTGAAACAGTGGTGTCAGCTATCGCCTTGGACTCTGCCTGTTTTTGTAACCAGTACCGTTCGTATCCCAATCCCCGTAGGAGGTCTTTTTGAATGACCTTGTTTTTATAATACTGAATGGCACTGTCCAAAATCAAACCTTGCTTTTCAGTTATAGATTCCTGAATCCCTTTTTCGCCAATAACCAACATTTTATTACCATCCTGCTGTAGTTTGGACAGTTGATTGCCACTAGCGCTTTGATACAGAAAATGATGGAGGTTCATCCAATAGTTATTGTGAAACGAAAAATACCGTGTTGCGCCTAAGGTTCTTGTAGCATCCTGTCCAAACAGCACCTGGGCTGTTCCAAAGCAGGTAAGCAATACAATGAAGCACCTTATTTTCACATACTTTGATTTTGTTGTAATGTTAACTTTTGTAACAACCATACGCTTACAAATATTTAGGAAGAATTCTATTTATAGGGAAGGCTTAATTAATAAGGACTTATTTCCTTTTTAAAATTACCCGGTGTTTTACCCGTATATTTCTTGAAATTTTGAAAGAAGACCGATTTTGAGTTAAAGCCACATTCATAGCCAAGACCTTCCAAAGTCAATTCATCATGGTTCCGTTGTTTTATCAAATCAATGGCATAATCGATTCGTTTTGAATTGACCAAATCATAAAACTTGGTGTTCATTTCAGAATTTATGACTTGGGATAAATGATGCTTTTTGATTTTGGTTGCTTCTGAAAGTTCGGAAAGCGAAAACTTTGGATTTAAATAAGATTTATTTTCAAGAAAAAAGTGCTCTATGGTCCTATGTATGTCACCCATTTTATCTTCGCCCAGTGGACTATCCTTATATTTTCCCTTTTTAGGTGTGGATTGAATTTCCACAGGCCTATACACCGTGCCGTATTTTAAACCAAAAAAACCCATTATCGTCAATACTAGCACATAACGCAGAATATCCAAGAACTCAAAATAGGAAACTCCAACAAGGAGTTCGGTAAGCAGACGGACCACGCTGACTCCTAAACTTATCAAAAAAACATAAGCTGCCGTTTTAATCCATAAATAATTGTGTCCCAAAGCTGAATTGATACTCGATTCTTTCTGGGTTTTTTTGCTTTTTATTAGACGTAATACCCATAATGGGTATATGCCAAGCACCAATAATTTAGGGATGAGTATGACAACTTCCCATACGGGATCGTGAACATTCCCAATAAGGAAGCTTGCCATAAGGAAAAGAAAGAAAGGGAGAAAGTGAACCAAATCCATGGGGTATTTCCCTCCTTCCAAAATATCCCTTGAATACACCCAAAAGAAGGGCCCGTGAAGGAACCCTAAGGTCATTATCAAAACATCAGAAAGCACTACGGCATTAAACTCAAACTCAAACTTTAAGGATAGGTGCAATGAAAAAACCAAAAACCAGACAAACAATATCCAATCGAATCGTTGCTTGTTCTTTTTGAGAAGAATCAAAAGGGCAAAT
Organism: Bacteroidota bacterium; assembly: GCA_039815575.1. GTDB lineage: Bacteria > Bacteroidota > Bacteroidia > Flavobacteriales > Flavobacteriaceae > Croceivirga. The sequence continues at coordinate 28,032 of JBCBZA010000031.1, forward strand.
AAAAGCCCCTGAACTGCACCTATTCCTGAAAGTACGGCTATGGACAAATTCATTTTTGCGGACTGGCATACACCTCAACTTCCTTTCTAACAACGTTTTTGCTCACCCTAAGGTTTTGTATGCAAACTGCCAGAAACCAAAGGGAGATCATAGGCCCCAACACATAGGGTATTCCCAGTTCTCCAGGGGTCAGTGGAAATGAAATGCATTTAATCACCACTAAAGATACGGCAATGATAGCTCCACTAATTGCCCATGGCCTACCAAAAAAACGATGTTTGAACATGTCTATCGAAAAAAACAGCATGGCACAAGCTGTTAAAAGATCAATTGAAAACTGTATTCCTAATTGAAAGGTATCCATAAGACCTATCCATGGATCAAATAATTCTTTATGGGTCAATTCCAAAATCTCATTTTGATACATTTCCAATTGTCCCTTAAAGGTCAACTGCATCATGAGCATAACATTAAATAATATTCCAGCAACAAATACAAATAAAGCTCCCAAACGGCTTGTAATGGTTTCCTTTTCCAACCTTATGGCATGGTCAATCCCAAAACCTAGGAGTGCATATGAAATGCCAAATAAACCCGCAAACAAAAACTGTAGGTACATTGGCATATCAACCAAAATCAAGAGTAAAAAGAGTACGGTGCTTGCAATTCCAGAATAACTTCCAAGGCGTATCCATTGTTTTGTCAATTCCAATTTTTTTTCCATCGGGTTAAGTTTATGCTCCTTTTCCAAACATGATAAGGATGAGTTCCACATTCTCTTCAGACTCATTCCACCATTTATGATGAACATTGGCAGGGATAAATACCGTATTCCCTTCAGAAACCGTAATGGGTTCTCCATCGACTATGCCTTTAGCAGTACCCTTGATCATGACACCCATCATGGGAAAAGGCATGGCTTGTTCCCTAGCATCTTCGCGAACACGCTCTCCAGGAAGCATGTTAAACCAAGCCGTACGCAACCCTTTCTCATAATAAAAAACAGTCACTCCCGCACCATGGGCCCTTCGGGTGGCATTAGGTCGGAATGGAATTACTTCAGGGAATCCTTTGGTCCAAAAATGAAAGGAAAAGGCATTTAGTGCGCCGTCCTCTTCTTCCGTTGGTTGATACTCATTGATTTCCTGCACATCCAAAGGGGCGTAATCTGTAGAAAATGCTTTGGCTTGCGCGGTAAGGGCGTTCATTTCACCATTATAAATGGCCTTTAGGGCACTGACCTCCGCCCTATATACGTAGGTAGGTATATTTGGCAGGCCTTCTGCTAAATTAACCTCCCATTTCTTATCGGCTATTTCCTTTCCAGTAATCGTTATGGTCCATTCCCCATCAACCTCTGGTACTTTAATGCCCACCACTCGTTTTTCAGCGGCGTGCCTATCGGTTTTATAATCTTCAACATAAGAAGTTATAATGTTTTCCATTTCCTTTTTTAGTTCGGTTTTTGAATCCCTTACCTCATTAGATACTGCTTGTTCAGTCTTAGGTCCTTGTGCAAGCGAGACTGTAATAGAGGTACAGAATACCAAAACAGTAAAAGGAATCCTCATTGTTTTTAACGTTTTCATTTGATAGTATTTATGTTGTCAGGAAATAGTTCCCGATGCCCAAAACAATATATAAACAAACGTATAGGCCCTATTGAACCCAATGGTTGTGGGGAATAATCAAGTATTTGGGGTCAATGAACAATAGCTACTTTGATGTCTTTGACATATTGGGAAGAAACTGGAATGCTATCGGGTTGTCCCACTAACTTCAATAGCATACTTCTGCTCGTTGCTTTTTGGATAGCGAACTGCGCCGTGTTTATTAAATACTGTCGATGGCACCTTTGTATAGGGGATATGGGATTGACCAATTGCGCTTCCAAATGTTTTAAACTGGATCGCACAATGAGCTTCTTACGATCATTGTGTTCCAAATAGTGGATATCTACATAATTGTCATCACTGGACAAATACAGGATTTGATTTAGGTCCAGGGTATATGATTTGCCATCCGAGGCTTTGATGGTAAATTGCTCTCCCGAAACCAGCCGTACAAGTTTATTTCTATTCAACAATTGGTATATTCCTACGATAAAGAAAGCCACCGTGCCACTTATGGCCAATGTCCGGGCAAGTACTAAAACCCATTCCTGAAGGGTAAATTCCCTAAAACCCCCCAGATAACTTTTATAGATAAAGTTAATGGTCCCTGCAAAAAGAAACACCAAGGTATACCAAAGTAGCGCTTTCCCAATGTTCCATTTTTTATAGAAGTGCGGAAATAGCCAGGGAAACAACCATTCCATAAAAATAATGGACGCTGCAAATACAACCCCTAAGCTGAACAATAATAGATTAATGGACAGTTCCCCCGCTTGTCTTGCAATTTCAAAAGGGTTATACAATAAAATAAAAAGACTCCCACCTATGCCGAGCAAGGCTATGAACAGGAATTTTTTTAGGCTGCGCTTAGGGGGTGGAAAGGGTACTTTGAGCAGCTTTGAAATGTTCATCTTTGGACGGTCTTTCGCATGAAAATACTAATTCTTGTGCTACGGCCACATCCACTAGCCCGTACTCACTCCTATTCCACTTTGAAAAAAATACAAAATTGGGACAGGCCGGATTATTTTAAATGAATTTCAATATATGGGTGGGGGCCACGCTTAGGCTTCAAATGTCCAAATAGCGGCCATAATATCCATCAAAGCATGGGCAAAAATTATAGGGGTGAGCCGCCCTATTTTTAGATAGGAAACAATAAGTGCAAGAACCAAGGGAAAAAACGAAACAAACCGCCAAAGAATATAACGCCAATCCAGCAGTAAGGGTAGAAAACTATGTTGTAATGCCCAAAAAAAAGCGATTAACAAGATCACTTTTATACGTCCATACCTTCCCAATAATCGGGGAAGGCCAAATCCTTGATAGGTCATCTCTTCGGTAACCGACCATATCACCCACCAAATAGTAATGCTATAGTAGTAGGCCCAAGCGGGCAACCTTCTTTCTGCGAGCCTACCCAGAATTAGCTCTAAAGTGCTCTCGTTAAAAATGAAACTAGCTGTCCAAACAGAAAAGAGAAACCCTAGCAATGGAAATATCACTATGGCCACCAGTAGACCGTTCTTTACATCTTTAAGCAATTTCTTTTTACTAAAATCAAGCAATGACAATAGTTCTTTCCCTTCAGCTTTTAGAGCAAAAAAAAGCAAGAGTAGGCACGATAAATCCACTGCGGTTCCATAAACCGTCCACCATTTGGCAGCACTTCCCCAAGGGTTTTGGATACCTTTAAAATAAAAAAAGGAGGCAAGAAGACCTTGGAAAAAAAGAAGCAAAACACATCGTGAAACCACTAAAATAAGCGCCCATTTGTAATATCTATTTTCCGCTGAGAGCGGGGTGAACTTCCCCTTTATTTTATTCACTATATCCATAAAAACATGATGTTTGCACTGGACGCCACCCACTTTCCTAGCTCCAATTTAGATAAAAGAAAAGTATGACTACTGCAACATCATGTTTTTATGGATATAGTGAA
>JBCBZA010000019.1:0-35680 GCA_039815575.1 Bacteroidota bacterium
CGCCAGCGGTGCGCTGGATCTGGTTGACGGCGCCTGGCTCGTCGCCGAGCGCGGCCGCCATAGATACGCTAGAGCAATTTAAATTAATATTGGCAGAACTGCCCGAAGATTGTTATAGCGCTCCATGCGGATTACTTTCCAATGCAACTATCGGTCAGCATACGCGTCATGTCATTGAATTATACCTTTGTTTAATAAAAGGATATGATAGCGCTGAGGTTTCTTATGACAGACGGGAGCGGGACAAACGTATAGAAAACGAGGTTTCTTTTGCCATTGAACAATTGGCCTTCGTTCAACAACATTTGGAAAAACCCAATAAAGAAGTACAGATGGGTTATGAGCTGAATGGGGAGGAAAACTTTTTGCCTTCAAATTATTATCGGGAAGTGATGTATAATTTGGAACATGCCATTCACCATCATGCCCTTATAAAAATTGGAATTAGGAATTTTGTTGAGATGGAGCTTCCACAATCCTTTGGTGTTGCACCATCCACCTTGCAATACAGGAAAAAAACATGTGCACAGTAAGCTTCTTGCCGTTAGGAAAAAAAATATGTATTACCTCAAATAGGGATGAGCATATTTCCAGGAAATCCAATTTGATTCCAACAGTTGAAACCTTGAATGGTAAAAAGATCTTTTATCCTAAGGATTCTGGTGCAGGAGGCACTTGGTTTTCATTAAATGAAGATGGCACGGTGATCGTATTATTGAATGGAGCTTTTGCCAATCACAAACGACAGCCTCCATATAGAAAAAGTCGTGGTCTTATCGTTTTGGATATCATCTCCCAAGACAATACTTTGAAGTCCATAAGGGGAATCAATTTAGAAAGTATAGAACCCTTTACCCTTGTTGTTTTCAGAAATTGGGAGCTTTGGGAGTTGCGATGGGATGGAACACAAAAGCACCTGAAGCAGCTGGATAGCGCAAAGGCGTACTTATGGTCTTCATGGACCTTATACGATAAAGGGGCGCAAACAAAACGGAATGGGTATTTTGAGCGGTTTATTGTAGAAAATGAGGTTTTTGATACCGAAAAAATATTGAATTTCCATCGAGAAAATCACGGTGACCATGAAAATGGATTTGTTATTGACCGACAAAATGGCCTGAAAACATTAAGTATTACCCAAGCGGTTTTAGAGGAGCAAGTAATTGTTCTTGATCATTATGATCTGGATTCTGGAGGGAAAGAATCCATTACTGTTCCATCCACCTCATTAGTTACACCATCATGAATCCAAGATTATTTTGGCACAGATTGACACATTGGGAGTATTGGCCTTTCACACTTATTTATTACCCTATGTTTCCTGTCTGGCTTTATTTTTCTGTTAAAGCCCGTTCTTTTTTCTTTTTCAATGCCGCTAATCCTACCATGAAAAATGGAGGAATGGCCATGGAATCCAAAATGGACATCTATGAAAATATCCCAGATAGATATATTCCAACTACATTTTTGGTAAAAAAGGGAGCGAATATTGATCTGGTTTTAAAACGGATTGAACAGAATGCCATCAAATTTCCCTGCATTGCAAAACCGGATATTGGAATGAAGGCGTTTGCTGTAGAAAAACTATTTTCTGTAGAGGATTTAAAACTGTACTTAGCAAAAACCCCTTCAAATTTTTTGGTTCAGGAATTTATCCCCTACCAAAAAGAGGTGGGGATTTTCTATGTGCGTTATCCTGGTGAAACCAAGGGAAGGATAACCGGTATTGTTTCCAAAGAGTTTTTAAGTGTTACAGGCGATGGTAAAAGTTCATTGCTTGAGCTCATTAAGAAAGATGCAAGAAGTCATTTGCAGCTTAAAATACTACGAAAACGCCTGATGGCAGAGGAGCTACATTCCATATTGCGGGAAGGGGAACTTAAGGTTTTAGTTCCCTATGGTAGCCATACCAGAGGGGCAAAATTTGTTGATATGACACATTTGGTCAATCCAAAACTTGAGGAGACCATAAATACGATATGTACGCAGATCAAAGGGTTTTACTATGGTCGTTTGGATGTGCTCTACGATACATTTGAAGGTTTAACTGAAGGGAAAAACTTTAGTATTATTGAACTTAATGGTGCTGGAAGTGAATGCACACATATCTATGATCCCAAACACTCCCTATTATTTGCATGGCGGGAAATCACAAAACATTGGAACCATTTGTGTAATATTAGTATTATTAATCATAGAAATGGACATCCTTATTTAAGTTACAAAGCGGGCAGGGCCATGTTAAAAGCCCATGACGAACTGGAATCACAATTAAAGATGATATGAAAATAAAGATTCTACCAGCAGTTATAATGGTGTCGCTATGGCTTGGTACTTCTACAGTAATGGGACAGGACCAACCACAGGGAACAGCACAAAATGGAAAAGAAGTACGCCTTGGGGTGTCTGCACAATTTTATCCGGCAGGTTTTATTCCCACGTTAATGGTGGAGCCTTTTCTTAACGAAGACTGGTCGTTGTTATTTCGGGTAGGTGCCAATATCACGGATAGACAGGATTTCAGTGATTTTAACGACTCTGAAGAAGGCGAAGGTTTTGGTGGTTCCATTGGCGTTAGGAAACATTTTCCTCTAAAAAAAGGAAAAATTACCGCTGGTTTCATCACGGATCTTTGGGCATTGGAAATTGATTGGACGGATGCCGATGCCTTGCCTACTTCGGGAACTACCGATGTTCTTGTGTTACAACCTTATCTAGAGGCAGGTTATTTTTTTCCCTTTAAAAATTCTTCTTCACAATTAGGGGCCACTATTGGTTTCGGTAGGGAAATCAATATTGATACTTCTGGAGAAGAGGTAGAGGCTGATTTCATCCTAAGCATTGCCCTACAATATAGCTTTGGCCTTTAATGCTCCTTAGGGATAAATTTTCAAAGTATACGATTCTCTTTTGGCTTTTTTGGATGCTTAATTCTGTGCTTATGGGACAAACCCCCATGGAGCATTATGTTCCAGACGATTTTAAAGTAGACTACCACAAACAATTTGCTAAAAAGAAAAAGATTCCGGAGCGTATTCAGTCCCAAGCACTGATAGCCCTTTCCCATTTTCAAGAACTTAAGGATACCAGAATTACTTTTCGTTTACGAAAGCGAAAAACGCCCTTGACGTCCAGACCCAGAATTTTTAGTTCCCTATTGCCAAAGGGATGGCGGTCTTATGTTATTACCATAAGTACGGAGACTATTGAAGAGTTTGCTCCCATTTTGTTCGAAAAGCTACCTTATAACGCCCAAATTGGGGTTTTGGGGCATGAGATAGCCCATATTGTGGGCTATAAGGAAAAGAGTACATTTCAATTGTTGGGGCTTCCTTTTAAGTTGTCCAATGCGGAGTTTGTGGACGAATTCGAGTTTCATACGGATAAGACGGCCATAAATCATGGATTGGGATATCAACTTTTGGATTGGAGCATTTTTGTGCAGAAATCCTTGCATGTCAATAGGTGGTTTGGTGCCTTCAAAGACTTTAGGGAACCCAAAAAGCCGACCAGGGAACGTTACATGACACCACCCACCATAAAGGCTTATATGAAGGAATATAGCTTATATTCCTCATTCTAGGAGTAGGTAAAAAAGGATGTGTTGATATTTCTAATATGGTGTGCTCAAAATCCCGTAATCGTAATTCTTTGTGGGAAAGAGGCAGTCCTAGGTTGATAAGTATATTTATTGGAGTATTAGTCCCATTTGCAGGCACTACTTAAATTGGTCCTGTTTTATGGATACCGCCCTAAAAGAGAATATAATTAAGAGAACAAGAGCGGTAAGACAGCTAAGGATTCCTCCTACCGAAAAATAAATAGGAATATTGTCTCCCATACTGTTTGTGCTTTGGTAAAGACCTGCTATCAAACCGGATATTACGAAAAAAGCTACGGATGCATATAAGAAAACCATAGCCACATTAACCAATTTTAATTGCTTTAATTTTCTATGCAATAACGCTTCGTAGTCGTCGTGCTCCGCTAAGAGATTCTTAATTTCCGTACTTAATTGCCCTAAGAGATTAGAGGTGGACATTAGGAGCAATCCTATTCCTGGAACAATAGTAATGGGCACATACCAATTTTCCATTATTGTGTCAATTTTTCAAAAGCTTCCCCAAGAAATTGAACGGCCTTATCAACATTTACCGAACCCACGGGAAGAACCGCGCCTTTAAACCCCTCATTTTTCCATCCTCCTAGACTCATTTTTTTTAGGGTGTTGGTATCTATATTATCATGACCACAATACCCGCTGATGTAAAAATAGTGGTCATTGACTAATGCATCCGGTATGGCCATTCCCATGCCTATGGATTTTCCGGAGCCATCATCCAATACGACAAAAGCTCCGGTATCAAAATGATGTGGCCAAATGCGAATTGTGGATTGCAATTGTATTTGATTTAAAAAAAGCTCCAGGACCCTATTGGCTAAAGTCCTTATACGAATTTCATGGCGTAACACGATTTTGTCCTCTACATGAAATTTATATGTATTGTTCCATTTAAAAGGTAATTCATAGTGCAGGTCAAATGCATATATTTTGGTAAGCCCTATTTTTGATGCTGTTGCTATTAACCACGCCACAATGGTTGTATGTGTCTCACCGTTGAGGGGAAATTTTAAATTTTTGTCAATCCAGTTTAAGGAGAAATCATTTAGGTCCAAACCGAGTTTTGATCCCCTTTCGTCCAATTTCCACGTCTCAATGGTATTGTTTTCCGGATTAAAGCCCAAGTTGGTGTGGCTATCATCAGGTTGATGTTCCAAAAAGCTTTTTCCGGCGGTCGCCAAATATTGCAGCGCGAAGTGAATTTGTTCGTATGTTGCTTTCTGATTTTTAGTCATGTGATTGGTGTTTTGGTCGGGTCAGCATAAATACAGCGCCCAACGTAAAAAATCCATCATTGAGTTCGCCAATAACTTCCTTATATTCAGCAAAAACAAATAGGTTATCAATTAGCATATAATGTACGCCCACTCCAAAATTAATGCCGAGGGCCTTATCAACTTCAGAATCTTCCATATCTAGAGTAGATCTTCCCTCTTCCCGGGTATAGTTAATTCCTGAAAGGGGATAGAATTCAAACCGATGGGCCAGTTCAAAAAGGTAATGGGCATTGAAATTCAATTCAACAATGCGCTGTTCAAATTGGTCTGCAGGGCTTTGAAAGGGAAAGATGGAAACCTCAGGCCCAAAACAAAAGTGTGGACTGGTTCCGTAATAAATTCTGGCATTACCACCGACAAGGAATTCTTCGGATTCAATTGTTGGCCCTAGGCCACCCATGAAACCAACAGCTTGGGAACTTAAGATTTGAACTGTAAAAGAGCATACAACAAGGAGTAGGTAAAATTTGAATGTTCCCATGGTTCGGAGTTTGCAGATATAGTCCCGATATCTAAATGTACCATAATATAGCCGTAAAATATCCGATACAAGTGGTTATTTTGAAGTATTACCAATGGTAGATTTATCCAATATGGATTGTATAATCATTGGAGCGTGTATTCTGGAATTTTCTATAAACCATTTATGGGTTTCCATACCGCCACAGATAACACCTGCCAAATACAATCCTTTAATGTTGGTCTCCATGGTTTCTTGATTATAGCTAGGTAATCTTTTATGATCTTGTGAAAGTTCAATTCCTAAACGTTGCAGAAATTCAAAATTGGGCATATAACCTGTCAAAGCCAGCACGAAGTCATTTTTTAAGCTTAGTTCCCCATTTGGAGTAGTTACAATCAGTTCTGTAGGTCCGATTTCTTTGACTTCGGCATTGTAGTAGGCCGTGATACTGCCTTCTTTAATTCTATTGATAATATCAGGGCGAACCCAATATTTTACCCGTTTTCCAACCTCTGGACCTCTTATGATCAAGGTAACTTCTGCCCCTTTTCTCCAGCATTCCAATGCTGCATCAATAGCCGAATTGCTGGCTCCAATTATGGCCAATTTCTGACTGGCATAAAAGTGGGGATCTTTGTAATAATGCGATACTTTGGGTAAATCCTCACCCGGAATATTCAACCGGTTGGGTAGGTCATAGAAACCTGTAGCCGCTATAATATTTAAGGCGGAATAGGAACCTTTATCCGTTTTTACCAAAAAGCCTTCTTTTTTATTGACTTCAAGTACCTTTTCGAACAGATGAATATTTAATTTGTTGGAGGTTACAATTCGTCGATAGTACTCTAAGGCCTCATTGCGCTTTGGCTTGGCTTCCTTACTAATAAAAGGGATTTCATCAATTTCCAACTTCTCAGAGGAAGAAAAAAATTGCATGTTTATAGGATAATTGAACAAGGAATTGACTATGGGGCCTTTTTCAAGAATGAGGTAAGAAAGCCCTTGTTTTTTAGCCTCCAAACCACATGCAATCCCAATGGGACCACCACCAATAATAACAATATCAAACTCCGGCATTAGGCAATCTCTTTTTTCAAATTGGCTACGGTTTCCAAAGGATTTTTACTTTTAAAAACAAAGCTCCCGGCGACCAAAACATTGGCACCTGCCTCTACCAATTTTTTGGCATTTCCGGCATTGACACCTCCATCTATTTCAATTAAAGTTCCCGATTTTTTTTGTTCAATGATTTTTCTCAAATCTTTGACTTTTTGGTAGGTATTCTCGATAAAGGACTGCCCACCGAAACCAGGATTAACGCTCATTAAGCAAACCAAATCGATGTCTTGTATACTGTCTTCCAAAAGTTTTACCGAAGTATGCGGGTTTAGGGCCACTCCTGCTTTCATTCCCGCCATTTTTATGGCTTGAAGCGTTCGGTGCAAATGGGTGCAAGCCTCATAATGAACAGTGAGGATGTTTGCCCCTAATTCTGAGAAGGTGTTGATATACCGGTCTGGGTCCACAATCATTAAATGGACGTCCAGTGTTTTTTTAGCGTGGTCGGCAATAGCTTGCACCACGGGCATTCCAAAAGAAATATTGGGAACAAAAACACCATCCATAACATCCAAATGAAACCAGTCGGCCTCACTAGTATTGACCATTTCAATATCACGTTGAAGGTTGGCAAAATCAGATGCCAGCAGGGAAGGAGCGATAATTTTTTTCATGTTATAAAGGTAGCAAATAGCAGTGGCAAGTACTAGAATGAAAAAACTCCGGTAATCAGCCGGAGTTTATTCATCAATCAAAAAACGAACAGTCATGATAAACTGCTGTAGGATATAAAATTACAAGTTTCTTGCCAAAAAACCAATTTAAGGTAAGTTTAACTGTAATTTTTTGGGTTTTATCCCAAATATGTCTTTAAAATCTTACTTCTGGAAGTGTGTTTTAGCCTACGGATGGCCTTTTCCTTAATCTGACGAACGCGTTCCCTGGTCAAATCAAAAGTTTCTCCAATCTCTTCCAAGGTCATGGAGTGTTGTCCAGCCAATCCAAAATATAAACGAATAACGTCTGCTTCCCTTGGGGTGAGGGTTTCCAAAGCACGTTCTATTTCGGTGCGAAGGGATTCATGAAGTAATTCCCTGTCAGGATTTGGAGATTCCCCACTTTTAAGAACATCATACAAATTGGAATCTTCACCATCAATTAGAGGTGCATCCATAGAAACGTGTCGCCCCGAGTTTTTCAATGACTGCTTCACATCTTCGACAGTCATATCCAATTCTTTGGCAATTTCCTCCGCTGAGGGAATACGCTCATGGGCTTGTTCCAAGAATGCAAAGGTTTTGTTGATTTTATTGATGGAACCAATTTTATTTAAGGGCAGGCGAACAATTCTTGATTGTTCAGCCAACGCTTGAAGAATAGACTGGCGAATCCACCAAACGGCATAAGAAATAAACTTAAATCCGCGGGTTTCATCAAAACGTTGTGCAGCCTTAATCAATCCTAAATTTCCCTCATTGATAAGGTCAGGTAGGGTAAGGCCCTGGTTTTGATACTGCTTGGCAACAGAAACCACAAACCTAAGGTTGGCTTTGGTCAGTTTTTCTAAAGCACTTTGGTCACCCGCTTTTATACGTTGCGCCAATTCCACCTCTTCATCAGCGGTAATCAAGTCAACTTTACCGATTTCCTGTAAATATTTGTCTAAAGATGCGGTTTCCCTATTGGTAACCTGTTTTGTAATCTTTAACTGCCTCATTCTAATTTTCCTTTCTAGTTAAGTTCGGGATACTCCCCAATTACTTATACGTAAGAAAGTTGAAAAAGTTACAATTTGATAAAATTTATTTAAAAAAAAGCTGTAAAGAAAAAGCCCTGGCAAAATACCAGGGCTTTAAACAGTCATTAGGGGAAGTTAGTCCCTTCTTGGTTTTCTGTCTCGATTTCCACCACGGCGGTCACCTCCTTTGTCCCTCCTTGGTGGACGTTCTTGGTAGCCTTCCGGTTTTGGTAGTAACGCTTTTCTGGAAACCTTCTCTTTTCTCGTCCTTGGGTCCAGACCAAAGTATTTTACATCCAAAACATCACCGAGGTTGACCACATCAGTGACTTTATCGGTGCGTTCCCATGCCAATTCAGAAACATGGAGCAATACTTCATTTCCACGAGCTTCAACATATTCAACTACCGCCCCGAAATCAAGTACTTTTATAACTTCTACTTCATAAACACTACCTACTTCAGGTTTGAACATCACCGCCTCAATTTTGGCAATTACGGCATCAATACCGGCTTGGTCCGTACCTAGAATCTCCACAATACCTTCTTCGGTTTCTGGATCTTCATTAATAACAATATTCGTATTGGTTTCTTTTTGAAGTTCCTGGATCACTTTTCCACCAGACCCAATGACAGCTCCAATATATTCCCCTGGAATAATTTTGGTCACGATTTTTGGTGCGTAAGACTTTACCTCGGGTCTTGGAACTTCGATGGTATCCGTAAGGTGCTTTAAAATGTGCAACCTTCCGTCCTTAGCCTGAATCAAAGCCTTTACCAAAACTTCGTAAGAAAGGCCTTTTATTTTAATATCCATTTGACATGCCGTAATACCATCTTCGGTACCGGTAACCTTAAAGTCCATATCTCCCAAGTGGTCTTCATCTCCGAGGATGTCAGATAAAACAGCATATTTGCCTGTTTCAGCATCAGAAATCAATCCCATTGCAATACCGGATACTGGTTTTTTTAATTGCACACCAGCATCCATCATGGCCATGGTACCCGAACAAACGGTTGCCATAGATGATGAACCATTGGACTCCAAAACTTCAGATACAACACGAACGGTATAGGGACAATCTTCAGGAACCATTCCTTTCAAGGCCCGTTGTGCCAAATTCCCGTGTCCTACTTCCCTTCTTGAGGTACCGCGGATGGGCCTTGCTTCACCTGTTGAAAAAGGTGGAAAGTTATAATGCAAATAGAATCGTTCTTCACCCTCATGCGAGGGCATGTCAATGATATTGGAATCACGGGAAGTTCCTAATGTCACCGTTGCCAGGGCCTGGGTTTCACCTCTGGTGAATATGGATGAACCATGAACGGAAGGTAAATAATCGACCTCACACCAAATGGGTCGAATTTCATCTGTTTTTCTGCCATCAAGTCGTAAACCTTCCTCTAAAGTAAGGTTACGCACTGCTTCTTTTTCGGCCTTATAAAAATATTTTGATGCCAAATCCCCAACCTCTTCCAACTCTTCTTCGGTAAAGGATTCCATAATTTCATCCTTAATTTTACCAAAAGCTTCACTGCGTTCATGTTTGGACGAACCTGCTTTTGCAATGGCATACACCTTATCGTAGCTCATGTCATGAATCTTCTTTTCGAGCTGCTCGTCTTCTGGCTCGGGATCATACTCCCTTACGTCTTTTTTACCTACTGCCCCTGCCAATCTTACTTGGGCGGCACACTGTACTTTTATGGCTTCATGCGCGAATTTGATCGCTTCCACCATTTCTTCCTCCGAAATTTCATCCATTTCACCTTCAACCATCATCACAGAATCTTCGGAAGCACCGATAACCATATCTATGTCAGAGGTCTTGAGTTGTTCCCTGGAGGGATTGATGGTCAATTGACCGTCAACGCGACCCACACGAACTTCTGAAATGGGGCATTCAAATGGAAAATCGGATAACTGAATAGCAGCAGATGCCGCCAATCCTGCCATGGCATCTGGCATGACATTTTCGTCATGAGACATTAATTGAATCATCACCTGCGTTTCCGAATGGTAATCTTTTGGGAAAAGCGGTCGCAGTACCCTGTCTACCAACCGCATGGTCAATACTTCACCATCACTGGGCCTAGCTTCGCGTTTGAAAAAACCGCCGGGATAGCGCCCTGCAGCTGCAAATTTTTCCCTATAGTCTACCGTTAGCGGCAAAAAGTCTACATCGGATGCTTTATAATTGGAAACTACAGTACACAATAGCATGCATTTTCCTGATTGAACTACCACAGACCCATGAGCCTGTTTTGCCAATTTTCCGGTTTCGATAGAAATCTCCCTACCGTCACCAAGGTCTATGACCTCTTTAAAAGTTTTTGGAATCATAAAAAAGTATGTTGTCCGTCTAATGCGGAACAATTAAACATTTGGTCTACCGTCTTTCCGGACGGTCGGGTTGTGTTGTTGTAGTGTTGTAGACCAATGAAAGCTTATTCAGCTTTTTGTTTTCCCTGAAAAAGGGTACAAAATAGGGGAGCACAGCTCCCCTATAAATTTATTTTCTAATACCCAATTCTTTAATAAGAACCCGATATTTCTCAATATCTTTTTTCTTTAGGTAATCCAAAAGACTACGTCTTTTACCTACTAACTTTACCAAAGAACGCTCGGTGTTGAAATCTTTGTGATTCTCCTTAAGGTGTTTTGTAAGGTGATTGATACGATAGGTGAACAACGCGATTTGTCCCTCGGTAGAACCGGTGTTTCCTTCAGACCCACCATGTTTCTTAAAAATTTCTGCTTTCTTTTCTTTACTTAAATACATGCCAATATTATTAAAATGATTTTTATGTATGTGATTGAAAACCCATGAATTAGAGGGGGTTTGAACAATCAAGGCGCAAAGATAGTTCTTTTTTTAAACTAAAAAATTTTATTCGGAATTAAACCTTTTTGTTTTGCTATGGTCCTAAGGACAAACTTTAAAAATTGATAGTTATGAAAAAGAGCCTCAAACCAATGAACCTTGCAGGACTTATTTTAGTTTCTGCTTTGACCTTTACTGCTTGTAGTGAAGAGGAAACTACAACAGAAGAAATTTTTACGGATGCTGAAGTCATCACTGCTGCCCAGTTACAATATAGTGATGAGTCCGAACAGATGTCTGATGAAATTGCTGAGATTGCTGAGGATGTATATGTTTCTGATGAACTTAGTGTAACTTCCAAAGGCACGTATATTTCTGATTACCTGCCAGAGTGCGTTACGGTAACTATGGTGGAAACCGATACTACCAAGGAAAAGACCATCGATTTTGGTGATGGGTGTGAATTGAGAAATGGCAACGTCCTTAGTGGAATTGTTAAGTTAAGCTATGCCTTGGACATGGAGGCGGCCTCAAAGAACATTACTTTGGTTTTGGAAGATTTTACCTTTAACGATGTGGCTGTTGAAGGGGGTGCAAGTATCCTAAGGGTGCGTTCCAATGAAAATGGAAATCCACAGTCCACAGCTACGAGAAACTACACCGCGACTTGGCCTGATGGTGAGACGGCTTCCTTTTCTGGAAACAGGACCCGAGAGTGGATCGAAGGTTTTGGTACAGGATTCTGGGGAGACAATGTCTTTTTGATTACAGGTAACGGGACGTTTACCAACAAAGTTGGGAACCTATGGACTAAAACGATTACATCGCCTTTACGAAGGGAACTATCATGTAGATTCATTGTTAGCGGTGTGCTGGAAATCTCAAGAAATGGTGCCACTGCAAGCTTGGATTTTGGAGATGGTGACTGTGATGCAAAGGGTTTACTTACCAAGCCTGATGGTAGTGCCCAAGAAATTTTATTGCGAAGGTTTTTTAGAAACTAGTTGGAAAAGGAACCCTTAAAAAAGTGGCCCGTTACATAACGGGCCACTTTTTTTAAAATGCACAATTTTCAGGTAAAGGTTGTACGGTTTCCAAATCTGAGGCAAAGTCCTTAGATACATCGGAAGGGCTAAATCCATCTACCACCGTGCCCTTCATTGCTTTTATCCCATATCCCGAATTGTTCATGTGGGCACGTACATAAACTTCAGTATTTTCGGTTATCGAAATGGGCGCACCACTTCGGGTAAACGGCTGCTCGTTAACATGACTGTGTGCCAAAATTCTTCGGTAAATAAGATTTCCGTCCGACCCCACTACTTCCCACCAATCTGCATATTGTTGACAACCGGTGTCATTACTACTTAAGGTGACATTAAAGGTGTAGTTATTTTCATCGCCTTGAACAGCCACCTCAATAACGGAGACAACACCCATGCCACCGTTTTCCAATACGGTTTCCTCATCCTGTGGCATTTGATCATTTACTTGGGTATCGGAATTTGAACAGCAGAAAAAGAAAAGGGTAGTGGTATAAAATAGTAGGCTACACCTTTTCATTTTATGCGCGTAACGGTTGATTGGTAATCAAATCTATATATAGGTTGACCTTTCTTTTCAAATCCCTCCGATGCGTAATAAAGTCCAAAAAACCATGCTCTTTCACGAATTCCGAGGTTTGAAAGCCTTCGGGTAAGTCCTTGCCAGTAGTATCCTTTACAACACGTGGTCCGGCAAAACCGATTAAAGCACCTGGTTCGGAAATATTGATGTCACCTAACATGGCGTAGGATGCGGTTGTGCCTCCTGTGGTAGGATCGGTGCATAGCGAGAGATATGGGATTTTAGCTTCAGCCAATTGGGCTAATTTTGCAGATGTTTTTGCCAATTGCATCAAGGAAAGTGCTGCTTCCATCATTCTGGCCCCTCCGGATTTTGAAATCATTAGGAAAGGTAATTTTTTCTTTTTTGCATAATCCACCGCACGGGCGATTTTTTCACCTACTACGCTGCCCATGGAACCGCCAATGAAACTAAAATCCATACAGGCCACCACCAAATCTTTTCCCATGGATTTACCAACTGCGGTGCGTACGGCATCGTTCAATCCCGTTTTGCTTTTTGCAGCTTTTAATCGGTCAGCGTATTTTTTGGTGTCCTCAAACTTTAGTGGGTCTTTGGAACTCAATTTTTCATCCAATTCCTTAAACGTATTCCCATCAAATAGGATTTGAAAGTATTCTTTACTTCCAATCCTTACATGATAATCGTCCTCTGGGCTTACATAAAAATTTTTGGCTAGATCTTCAGATTCTACAATTTTTCCAGTTGGGGATTTGTACCAAAGTCCCTTGGGTGTATCCTTTTTTTCCTCCGTGGAGGTTTGTATGCCTTTTTCCTTTCTCTTGAACCAAGCTGTCATAAAGCGTTGCTTATAATTAAAGTGTATTTACATTGTTAAGGTCCTCAAACGCCTTTTTCAAACGTTCCGAAAATGCTTTTTCGCCTTCCCTTAGCCAAACTCTTGGATCGTAGAATTTTTTGTTGGGAACATCATCTCCCTCCGGATTGCCAATTTGAGCCTGCAGATAATCCCTTTTACCTTGTACATAATCCCGAACCCCAGACATAAATGCATACTGCAAGTCTGTATCAATATTCATTTTTATTACCCCATAGCCAATGGCCTCCCTTATTTCTTCCAAGGTAGAACCGGAACCTCCATGAAACACAAAATCAATATGGTTATGGGCCACCCCATATTTTTCTGAAACATATTCCTGGGAGTTCTTTAAGATTTTTGGGGTCAATTTTACGTTGCCGGGCTTGTAAACCCCATGAACGTTTCCAAAAGCGGCAGCTACAGTAAATCTTGGGCTCACTTTGGATAGTTCTTCATAGGCATACGCCACTTCTTCTGGTTGGGTATACAATTTAGAACTGTCAATATCAGTATTGTCCACCCCGTCTTCTTCACCACCGGTTACGCCCAATTCGATTTCTAGGGTCATATCCATTTTTGACATACGCTCGAGGTACCCCTTGCAGATTTCTATGTTTTCTTCTATGGGTTCTTCGGAAAGATCGATCATGTGGGAACTGTATAGCGATGTTCCCGTTGCTTTAAAATGCTCCTCACTGGCATCAAGAAGTCCATCAATCCATGGCAATAATTTTTTAGCGCAGTGATCGGTATGAAGGATTACGGTAGCTCCGTACGCTTCGGCCATTTAATACCGGCAATACCTCCTAATATCGCCGATTTTTGATTCTCATTGGAAAGCCCCTTACCTGCATTGAACTGAGCCCCTCCGTTAGAGAATTGTATAATAACGGGAGCATTTAGTACAGCAGCGGTTTCTATTACCGAATTGACCGTATTTGAACCAATAACATTGACCGCTGGGAGTGCAAATCCCTTCTTCTTGGCATAATTAAAGATTTCCTGTACTTGGTTACCCGTTGCTACACCGGGCTTGATACTATGAGCCATATTTTACGTTGGTTACTTATTTGAATAGGCCACAAAAGTAATAATTCTCGGAGTTAAAATGGATAGTTGATACCAATGTTCAAAATGGCCTCGCTAAAATTGAAATCGGTAAACCAGCGTTTCGATACCTCCAAGGCAGGATTATAGGTTTTGAAACCGGTATCCAATCGAATCACAAAGTAAGTAAAGTCATATCGTAGCCCAAATCCTGTACCTAATGCCAAATCGCCCAATGACTCAAATCCATTGAAAGTGGCTTCTTTGTCATCTACATTATCAAAAACATTCCAGATGTTGCCGGCATCGGCAAAAAATGCACCTTTTACATCGCCAACAATAGGGAACCTATATTCCAAATTCAATGCTAACTTTAAATTGGCCTCATTAAATTCATTTTCATTGTCCGTCCTTCCCGGTCCCAGTGAATAAACCCTCCAAGCCCTATTATCATTGGAACCCCCACCAAAGTAACTTCGCACAAAAGGAATACTATTGGCATTTCCATAGGGGACAGCCATACCAAAAAAACCACGAAAGGCAAGAACTTTAGAGGAAGAAAGCCCCCAATGCTTGATATAATCAAATTCCGTCTTTACATATTGTGAGTAAGGTACGCCAAATACCAGGCCTTCATTCCTTTCATTTTGGTTAAAAGGGATAATGTTTTCAAGTAGGGCCAGGGTATTTCCCGCACTTTCAAAACGTATATGGTATTGAAAGAAATCGCTATCATTTATGCTCTCCCGGTTGTTCTTTTGGAAGGTATAATTTGAGGTGAAAATAAGGTTGTTGCTCGTTAGACGTTCTTCACGTTCTTGAATACTTTGAACTTCCCTTAAATCTTCCGCGCTTATATCAAAACCTGGTGCTGTAACGGTATCTATGAAATTCTCAGAACCGGTAGGTATGGTGAGATTATTATCGTCATCATAAAAAGTGGAAAAATCGGGATTGTTCAAGAACTCATCATTGGCAGCAACGGTATTCAAACGTTCATAGGTGGTGGTATACACATTGAAAAAATTGTTGGTATTGGTATTTCTAACGAACTCGATATTTAGAAGTTCAACGGTGTTTCTCCTGAAATTATCCGGGGACCAGTTATAAGAAAGAATGGAATTAAGGGACTGACGGTCCAAACCAATGTTCCTTTGAAAGTTGGTACCAACAGAAAACCTTGTTTGAGGTACCATATAATACGGAATGATCTTTTCTGTATTAATGGGAAACCAAATTCTTGGAAAGGTTAGATTGATATCACCACCGATTTCTGAGGTAAAATCTTCCTCAGAAGCCTCATCGTCCAAGACACCTACAGAACCCCTTGCGGAAAGACTGAGGGTTTCGGCCCCGCCAAAAACGTTTCTGGTAATTACAGAACCACCAAAACCAATACCTACCTGTTGAATATTGGAACGTGTTAGTTCCAGAGAGGCATCCAAAGAGAACTTAGGCCTAGGCACCAAAAAAATGTCAGAAGTAAGTTGGGTCCCGGAAGAATCCGGTACCAATCTAAAACTTGGATATTTAAATGTGTTAAGGTTCACAATCTGCCGCTTACTACGTATCTCATCCAGTTCTCGGTAAATACTGTCTTTTTCAAAAAAAATGGCATCTGTAAGGGCTTTTGGCCTGTATTTTAATTTGTCCTTGTAATATATGGTGTAGTTCTGGAATTCTAAGGATTGTAAGGAATCATTGCTTTCATCCAATTGATAGTCGGCATAGATATTGATTTTTTTAAATCGGTTTATTTTATATTCCTTAGTTGCGCTGCTGTCTGTTGAATTGCGTAAATCCTTGATATTCAGAACTACCTCCATATTTTGATCATCATTTGCCTGTAAGGTATCCCTAACGATATCGTAATTGATGGAGCTTTCCTGAAAATTATAGACACCGGAGTTTCTGAATATATTGGTAAGTCGTTCCCTTTCCGTATTAAAGTCCGCCAAATCAAATTGTTTCCTTTCCTTAACCAAGGAGTTTTTTTTATGTTTGGTATAAAGTGAATCTAATGCATTTGACGATATATTCGTTTTTAATGTATCTACGATGTATGGTTTTCCGAGCTCCACATGATAATTCACCTTTGCCCTTTGTTTTCTTTTTATCGGTTCTCTATCAAAAGTGACGTTATTATTGAAGTACCCTTTACTACCGTAATAGTAGTTCAATCTTTCCAGGGATTTTTGTGTTCTTGAGGAGTCGATAACTGAAGGGGCTTCGCCTACTCTTTTTAGTAGGTTGCTCCAACCCCTGACGACGAAGGATTGTCCAAGTCGTTTTACTTGCTTTTCAGATAACAAAGCGTTTAATCGTGTTTCCCTTTTAGTTCTGCGCTGCAACCAATCCTGATACAAAGAATCGGAGTTTTCTTTGGCAAGGTTGTAAAGATTTAAACGAAAGGGGTATCCTAAAATGGTACTATTGGGCTTTTGTGCCAATAGATTTCGTACTTCCGAATCTTTTACAGGGACGCTATCCGCATAAATAGCATTTTCTACCAGTAAAAAATCATCTTCCGGCACTTTTTTCACGGCATTACATGAAGCCAACACAACAGCTATGGATATTACAATTACTTTTGCCGTGAAATTCCTGCTCAGGGGATAATTCATCATAAACCTCAAAATTACACGAATTCCCATGGTTGGCAAAAAGTGGTTGAAACTCGTAAAAAGACTACATCAAAAAAAATACCGAAATGAGTATCAACTCTTTTTCATTGAGGGAAGAAAAGGACTTGAGGAACTCATTGGTACCCATCTTGAGCTTGTAAAACTTTTTGTTTACAGGGAGTTTCAAGACTTTTTTCAGCATCTTCCTGTTGAAGTAATTACTCCAAAGGAACTAAAATCCATTAGCGCTTTAAAAAATCCCAATGGTTTATTGGGGGTATTCAAAATTTCCAAACCCGTGGAAATTAATAACAAGGGTTGGATTTTGGTTTTGGATGACATTAGAGATCCCGGGAATTTGGGTACTATTATCAGACTTTGTGATTGGTTTGGAATTACCGATTTGGTCTGTTCCGAAGCTACTGTTGACGTGTACAACCCAAAGGTCATACAAGCTACTATGGGCTCCATGGCAAGGGTCAATGTGGTTTACACTTCCCTGACTGATTTTTTAAAGGGAACGGAACTGCCCATTTATGGAGGTTATATGGATGGTGCCGTTGTTTATGATAAAAAACTTCCCAATGCCGGAATTCTGGTAATGGGCAATGAAGCTAATGGAATTTCCCCTGATTTAGGGCATCTAATAAAAAATACGATTACCATCCCCCAATATGGAAAATCCACCGCAGAAAGCTTGAATGTGGCCATGGCCACAGGCATTCTTTTAAATGAAATTCGAAAGGGATAATTTTGCTTAAAGCTTCAGGCCGTGTTCTATTTATTCAAAAGTAAAGTTTATGAAAATACCTCTGGTTCGCATTCCTGCAATATTACCGGTCCAAGGACTGTTGGGGTCCTCGTCCCGAACAAGCTCATCGTTCAAGGCAAAGACTCCTCGAATTGAGGGGGTAAATTTAAAATATTCGGTGTAGACGTCTATTCCAAAGCCCAGTTCATAACCGTATACATTTTTAACCATCCTAAACTCCCCACTACTATTGTCCTCTAAACTGTCTTCTTTAGCTCCAAGGTTAATAGCAGTATAGCCGCCCGCGACTACAAAAGGTTTTATATTGTTGAACCTTTTTGTACTGATTTTCAAGAGTAATGGAAATCTAATGTAAGTGGATCGCACCTCCCTTATGGCATCCTGGGGCGTATCAAAACCCGGGAAACCTAAATTTCTTTGAGTATAAAGCAGGCCAGGTTCAAAGCGGAGGTCCAAAAAAGTATTGATTCGCATCTCACCTATCAAACCCACGTTAAAACCATAGGTTTGTTCTACCAAAATGTCCTGTCCTATATCATTTTCGTACTCAAATTGAAAATCGTAGCGGTTGAATCCAAGGTAGTATCCCCAATTCAAGAAATCCTTGTCTTCATTTTGTATATTAATGATGGGATCCTTACCAAATATTTGGGTATGGCCATAGTGGATAGATGCTAAGAAAAGGCATAAAAAAATCAGTCTTTTCATGAAATCATTTTGAGGCTACATAAATACTTGCAACCCCAAATGTTTGGGGTCTGTTCTCTACGTTTATAAACCCCGTTTTCCTCAAAATATTGTTGAAGTCCTCTCCAAAGGGAAAGACCGCAGCGGATTCGGAAAGATAATTGTAAGCTATTTTATCTTTGGAAAAGAGTTTTCCAATGGTAGGCAAAATATATTTGCTATACGCAAAGTATCCCTGTTTAAAAGGAAACTTGGTAGGAACGGAAGTCTCAAGGACCACAAACGTTCCCTTAGGCTTGAGTACCCTTTGAATTTCGGCAAGCCCCTTTTCTAAATTTTCAAAATTCCGGACCCCAAACGCCACCGTAATGGCGTCAAAGGAGTCGTCCTCAAAGGGAAGGTTTTCACTATCCCCAATCACCATTTCAATGGTTGCCGTCAGTTTTCTTTCGATAACCTTTTCTTTTCCCACGGCCAGCATCCCTGGTGAAATATCCAATCCTATGATTTTGGATGCACCCGTTTTTGCAAGGTTTATCGCCAAATCCCCTGTTCCCGTGGCAATGTCCAAAACATGGGTAGGTTCTGATTTCTTAACAATATCGACTACTTTTTTTCTCCACTTTACATCAATTCCCAGAGAAATGACACGGTTCAATCCATCGTAATTTTTTGAAATGGTATCGAACATTTGCGTGACTTGTGCTTTTTTCCCCAGATTGGATTCCTTGTATGGATTTACATTTTTGGACATATGCAAATTTGGAGGCAAAGATAACACAACGGTATAAGCCTTTGAGGCTAAATAAAATGTTTACTTTTGTGGCACTTAATTTAATGAACATGATACGGAAAAGGACAATGTCCAGCCGTTATATTCTTTCCAGTTTAGATTTGGTAACCAGTTTTAGGAAGAAATGAAGATCATCATTGCAGGTGCAGGAGAAGTTGGGTTTCACTTGGCCAAACTACTATCATATGAAGCCCAAGAAATAACCTTGATAGACGTGGATAAGGAGAGTCTGGCCTATGCTGATGGTCACCTGGATATCAGGGTGCTTCGAGGTGATGCAACCTCCATTGCGGTATTACAGGATGCCAAAGTGGATGCTTCGGACTTGGTCATTGGGGTCACGGCCTCCGAAACGACAAATTTGACCTTTTGCCTTTTAGCAAAACAGCTGGGGAGTAAAAAAACCATTGCCAGAATATCAAATACGGAGTTTGTTGATGGGAAAGACCTGATTAAGTTTGACGAATTGGGTATAGACGAGCTTATTTCACCCGAAGAGTTGGCCGCCTCAGAAATTCAATTGCTTTTGAACCAATCCGCCTTCAATGATACCTATGAGTTTGAAGAAGGACTATTGACTATGGTAGGGGTATTTTTACCAAAAACCGCACCCTTTGTGGGAAAGATGGTCAAAGAAGCTGCGAGGATTTTCCCAGAGCTCCATTTTATGCCCATTGCCCTGCAACGTATGGGTACCCAATACACTTTGATTCCTAGGGGTGATACGGTCTTTAAGGAAGGTGATCAAGTGTATTTTATTACCAACAAGGGCGGCGTTGACGATCTTTACAAGCTCACAGGAATGCAAAAGCGCGAAATCAAAAACGTCATGATTTTGGGTGGTAGCAAGGTTGGTTTTAAGACTGCCAGGGATTTATGTTCAAAAAAGTTCAACGTAAAATTAATAGAAAAGGACAAAGACAAGGCATTTGATATCGCGGACAGCATTCCCAATGCTTTGGTCATTAATGGTGATGGTAGGAACGTAGAACTTTTGGAGGAGGAAAGCCTGGAGTCCATGGATGCATTCATTTCGGTAACAGGGAATTCAGAGACGAATATTATGTCTTGTTTGGTCGCAAAGTCCCGTGGTATAAAAAAAACAATCGCCTTGGTGGAAAACATGGACTATTTTCAACTTTCCCAATCTATTGGAATTGATACCCTAATCAATAAAAAACTACTGGCGGCAAATAATATTTTTCGATATATCCGAAGAGGGGAAGTACTGGCATTAACACGTCTCAACAATTTAAATGCTGAGATTTTGGAGTTTGAGGTTAAATCAACTTCTGTAGTGAATGGGGAAATTATAAAGGAACTTAGTTTTCCCAGGGAGGCCATAATAGGAGGTGTAATACGCAACGGTGAAGGTCTTATTGCGCTTGGGGATTTTAAAATTTCCGAGGGTGATAAAGTGGTTGTTTGTGCCTTGCCAAAGGCAATCCCTAGAATAGAAAAGCTGTTCTTGTAACATGAACTTTAATTTTAAGATTATCCTGCACATTATGGGCCTGTTGCTGCTTTGCAACGGTTCCTTTATGCTTCTTGCGGGCTTGGTCAGTGGTATGTATCAAGATGGGGCCACCTTGGATATTCTTTTGGCCGCCATAGTGACCATGCTGGTTGGTGTCATGGCTATGTTCTACACCAGAGGCCATAGAAAAGAGGTAAAACGCAAAGAAGGATATGTGATCGTAACTTTTGGATGGTTGATCATGTCCATTTCGGGAGTGCTTCCTTATCTTTTTTCTGGAGCCATTCCCAACCTTACCAACGCCTTTTTTGAAACCATTTCAGGATACACCACCACGGGAGCGTCTATTTTAAATGATATTGAATCCCTTCCAAAAGGGATTTTATTTTGGAGAAGTCTTACCCATTGGATAGGGGGTATGGGAATCATAGTCCTAGCTATAGCTATCCTTCCGCTTTTAGGAATTGGGGGAATGCAGTTGTTCGCTGCTGAAGCGCCGGGCCCTGGAGGGGATAAATTGCATCCAAGGATTACAGATACTGCCAAGCGTTTGTGGTTAATTTATGTGGGATACACCCTTGCCGAGACTATTTTACTGAAATTGGCTGGGATGTCTTTTTTTGATGCTGCAAATCACGCACTTTCCACATTATCTACAGGAGGGTTCTCTACAAAGAATGCGAGCATTGCCCATTGGAACCATACCCCTTTAGTTCAATACATCGTTATGGTTTTTATGTTCCTGGCAGGAACCAATTTCGTGATGAGCTATTTCGTATTCACAGGAAAGGTGCAACGTGTGTTAAGGGATGAAGAGTTTCGCGTGTATGGCATTTTCATTATTTCTTTTACTATAATCGCCAGTGTACTTGTATACTTTCAAGCAGATGTACCTGTATCCGAATATCACCCAAAAGTATTGGGCACTGGAGAAAGTGCCTTTAGACACGCTTTATTTCAAGTTTTGGCCATCGTTACCACAACAGGTTTTGTGACTGCTGATTTTACCAATTGGACACCCTTTCTTACCGTTTTCTTTTTTGGATTGATGTTTTTGGGGGGATGCGCGGGTTCCACATCGGGGGGTATCAAGGTAATGCGACATCTTTTAATTATAAAAAATGGTCTTTTGGAATTTAAGAGAACCCTGCACACGAATGCTATTATTCCTGTTCGTTTTAACAACAAGACCATTAGTGAACATATTGTCTACAATATTATCGCCTTTTTTGTTCTTTATATGCTGTTATTTATAATCGGTGCCCTTGTTTTGGCATATTTGGGACTTGACTTTGAATCGGCAATAGGAGGTGCAGCTTCTTCTTTGGGCAATGTAGGTCCAGCATTGGGCGATTTAAATCCTGTGGTCAATTTTAGTGCACTTCCAAATTTTGGGAAATGGTGGTGTGGTTTTCTGATGCTGTTGGGAAGACTGGAACTTTTTACGGTATTGATATTATTTGTCCCTTATTTTTGGAGGCGCACCTAATGCATAGCGTTGCTATTCAATTTTCTTATGGCCACACCTCTATTTATCGATTCGGATTTCATCGAAACCAATAATTCTTTCGTTGATTTGGTTCACGCCTTAAAAAAAGCGTTTGCCATTAAAAGTACGATTGTCCCGCAGCGGCATCATCACGATTTTCCAAGTCCTGGCAAGGAGAAACACAGTACACTTCTCTTAATGCCTGCATGGAATCCTGGGGAAGATTCCGGTGTAAAAGTGGTCACCATAAATCCCTACAATGGAGATTTGGGACTTCCGGCCATCCAAGGAAGTTATATGTATATGGATGCCTCAAATGGACAGCTAAAAGCCATCATTGAAGCGAAAAACTTAACGGCCAAAAGAACAGCAGCTACATCTGCCCTTGCATCCCAATATATGTCAAGAAAAGATGCCGATTCTTTGTTAATGATCGGTACTGGAGTTCTTTCTATTAATTTGATAAGGGCTCACGCCGCTGTACGGCCCATCAAAAAAGTGTACATATGGGGTAGAAGTTTTGAAAAAGCCAAGGGTATTTCAGACCAATTGCAAGGGGAGACTTACGCTGTTGAAGCTATAAAAAAAATAAATGCCGCATTTTCTAAAGTAGCCATCATCTCCTGTGCCACCCTTTCTGAATCACCGTTGGTTTTGGGATCAAATTTAATTCCAGGGCAACATTTGGATTTGGTCGGGGCCTATAAACCAAATATGCGGGAAGCTGATGATGTGGCCATACAAAGATCCATGGTCTTCGTAGATGCATTTGGAGGTAGTCTTAAAGAAAGTGGGGATATAGCCATACCGCTACGAACAGGTGTCTTGAAAGAAAAAGATATTATGGCCGATCTTTTTGGACTTTGTTCCAATCAAAAGTTAGGAAGGACCGGTAACAATCAAATCACCTTATTCAAATCCGTGGGTCATGCTTTGGAAGATCTGACCGCGGCCAGATATTACTATCAGAAATATGCCAATGACAACGTATAGCGCCATTTTAAGCAAAAAGAAGTTAAGGATTCCCAAAGGATGGTTGCAGATAGAAACGATTGATATGCATACGGGCGGTGAACCATTACGGGTTATTTTAAATGGTTTTCCGGAGCTTAAGGGCACTTCTGTTCTGGAATACCGCAGGTATTGCAAAGAGCATTATGACCATCTGCGAACCGCTTTGATGTTTGAACCCCGAGGTCATGCCGATATGTATGGTTGTATCCTTGTGCCGCCTAATGATGGTACGGCCGATTTTGGAATTCTTTTTTTGCATAACGAGGGATACAGCACCATGTGCGGACATGCGATTATAGCTATTTCAACCTTGGCAGTTCAAATGAATTGGATAAAGGTGCAGGAAGGAGAAAATATCTTGAAAATTGATGCGCCCTGTGGACAAATTGTTTCTTTTGTAGAGGTAGACAAGGGAAAGGTAAAGGGGGTGAAGTTTCATTGTGTCCCCAGTTTTGTTGTAGGATTGGATCGAAGAATAGAGGTTCCGGGCTTAGGTACTATAACCTATGATTTAGCCTATGGAGGTGCTTTCTATGCGTATGTTGATTTGGAGAAGAATAACTTGGATGTAGACTTGGAGCCGTCCTCTTATCAAGATTTGATAAAAAAAGGGATGGAGATCAAATATGCTATAATAGAAAAGGATGAGGGTCTGGTACATCCTTTTGAGGAAGATTTGGGGTTTCTATATGGTACCATATTTACTGGGCCTTCGCAAAAAGAAAATATCCATAGTAAGAATGTCTGCATTTTTGCTAAGGGTGAAGTAGACCGTTGCCCAACAGGTTCAGGTGTATCTGGGAGAATGGCCATCCATTGGGCTAGAAAAGAACTTATCCAAAACAAAGCTATTGCCATTGAAAGTATAACCGGCTCAATCTTTAAAGGAAGTGTTGTCGCTGAGCATCAGTACGGCCCATTTAAAGCCGTAGTTCCTCAAGTAGAGGGCACCGCCCACATTACAAGTATGAATACATTTATCATAGACCCGGAAGATCCAATGAAGGAAGGTTTTATCTTTAGATAAAATCAATATGTTATGCGTATAGGTTTGATTGTATCTATTCCATTATTTGGAAGGAAGCCAGGATTTGCTTTATAAATTTTTAACTTTAAAAGAAATTCCTATCATGAAAAGTAATTTTATCCTGAAGGTCAGTTCCGTCTTATTTGTGGTGTTTTTTTTAATTGCCTGTGGTTCAAATGATTCTGAAGTAGTCGCAGCACCCCAACCCGATTCGAATGGAACGATTGAGGATGAAACTCCATCTGACAATGACCCGGGGGGTTCTGATACTGGTTTGACCCCAGGTTCATTGATTGCTCAAATGGGGGTGGGCTGGAATTTGGGTAACAGCTTTGATGTTGAAAGCCGTGATAAGACATTTTGGGGTAATCCCCTCCCCACCAAGGCAATGATTGATTTGGTTGCTTCCTCAGGATTTAAAACGTTACGAATTCCAGTTACCTGGGGATACCATCAATCAGCTTCCGAACCTTTTATTATTGAAGAAGATTATTTAATGCGTGTTCAAGAGGTGGTGGATTTTGGGCTAGAAAACCAAATGTTTGTCATCATCAATGTGCATCATGATGATGATTGGGTACAATTGGTAGAGGAAGAAAAGGAATATGTAAAACGGCGATTATCAAGTTTATGGCAACAGGTGGCTACTCGTTTTGAAGATTACGGTCAAAGTTTGATTTTTGATATTCTAAATGAACCTAGATTAAAGGGAACTGCTTTGGAATGGACAGGCGGCAATGCCGCAAGCCGTGCTATTTTAAATGAGTATCATCAGGTTGGTGTCGATGCTGTAAGGGATACAGGTGGAAACAATGCGTCACGTTTTCTTATGGTTTCGACTTACGCGGCAAGCACGCTGGCTGGTCCAATGAATGATTTGGTAATTCCAAATAATGATCCCAATATTATCATCTCTTTACATACCTATTTTCCGTGGTCGTTTGCGGGAGATGAGAATGGCCCCGCAGCTTGGGGCAGTACTGAAGAACGAATGGCCCTTGACGCCGAAATGGACGGAATCCGCCAAAAATGGCATATTGAAGAGGGTAGGGAAGTGATTTTGGGGGAATGGGGAACCCGAGACAAGAGCAATCTTTCCCATCGCGTGGAGTATGCGAAATACTATGCACAGGCCAGCTTACAGCGTGGTTTTGTTCCTATTGTTTGGGATGATGGAGGAAATTTTATCCTGCAAAACCGAAACTCATCAACTTGGCAATTTCCAGAAATCGTAAATGCTATCATTAACGCAGCGAATCAATCTGAAAGTCAAAAAGATTAGTTTTCCGATTTAGGATACCGCCTTTTTTATTCTGGAAATAGCTTCGCGTATCTGTTCTTCTGATGCGGCATAGGATATACGTATCCCATTTCTGTTTCCAAAAGCATCCCCCGTAACCGTGGCTACATTGGCATCTTCCAACAGATACATTGCAAAATCTGAGGCGTTTCCGATGGTTTTCCCATTGAATTCCTTACCAAAGAAGGCAGAAATATCAGGGAAAACATAAAATGCGCCTTCCGGCTCATTACATTCAAAACCTTCTATTTCATTCAGGAGGCCTAAAATGAGTTTTCTACGATTCTTGAACTCATCAACCATATACTGAACCCTATCTGGAGATTCCAATAAAGCGGTAATGACGGCCCTTTGGGCAATACAATTGGCTCCACTGGTCACCTGTCCCTGTAATTTGTTACAGGCGCGTGCAATATAAGAGGGTGCACCAATATATCCAATGCGCCAGCCGGTCATAGCAAACGCTTTTGCTACTCCGTTTACAGTAACCGTACGATGATACATATCTTCAAAGGACGCCATGCTGGCGTGGTCTGTAACCCCATAGTTGATATGTTCATAGATTTCATCGCTTACTACAACAATCTGCGGGTGTTTTTGAAGTACGTTTGCCAATGCCCTAAGCTCTTCCTTACTATAAATGGAACCACTGGGGTTGCAGGGCGAACTGTACCAAAGCATTTTTGTTTTTGGTGTTATTGCGGCTTCCAACTGTTCCGAGGTCATTTTAAAATCACTTTCTATGGAAGTGGGTACTTCCACTGGAATACCACCTGTCAGTTTTACAATATCACTATAACTTACCCAGTACGGACAGGGTAAGATAACCTCATCACCTTGGTTCAAACAAGCTTGCGCCACATTGTACAATGCCTGTTTTGCTCCGGTAGAAACTACAATTTGTGAACGGTCATAGGATAACCCATTATCCCTATTAAATTTTGTGATTATGGCATCTTTCAGCTCAACATATCCATCAACTGGGGTATAGGAATTATAATTGTCATCAACGGCTTGCTTAGCCGCATCTTTGATATAATCTGGGGTGTTAAAATCAGGTTCTCCAAGACTTAAGCCGATAACATCTTTTCCATCTGCCCTAAGTTCACGGGCTTTCGCAGCCATTTCCAAAGTAGCCGATGGAACAAGGCTGTTAATTCTGTCCGAAAGTTGGTTGTTCATTTTTTCGCTAGTATTGATAGTGGAGCGGGGGCTGCCCCAACTCTTTCAAATGTTTGAAGTGCGAAATTATGGCTTTTCTAGTAGTTTTATATTCGTGGTAGGGCAAATTGAATTCCTTTGCCGTTTCCTTCACAATTTTGGCAATTTTTGTGTAATGTATATGACTGATATGCGGAAAAATATGATGTTCCACTTGATGATTCAACCCTCCCGTAAACCAATTCACAATTCGATTTTTGGTGCCAAAATTTACGGTAGTAAACAATTGGTGAATGGCCCAGGTATTTTTCATAGTGCCGGTTTCATCCGGTAGGGGTGTCTGCGCATCTTCAATAATATGTGCAAGTTGGAATACGACACTCAAAATCAGTCCGGCTACATAATGCATTACAAAAAAGCCGATGAAAACATGCCACCAAGGAATACCAAAAAATAAGATTGGAAGCACAATCCAAACGGTAAAATAAAGCACCTTGGTTACTCCTAAAACAGTCCAATTCCAAGCAGGTTTTGGTAGTTTTCCATAGGACAGTTTGCGTTTCATATACCGGTACATCTGTGTGAAATCAGTGGTAATGGCCCAATTAAAGGTTAATAGTCCATAAAGGAATATGGAATACCAATGTTGAAATCTATGGTGTTTTTTCCACTCGGCATGTTCAGAAAAACGAAGCACCCGGCCCGCATCCATATCCTCATCATGATCCTGTATATTGGTATAGGTATGGTGCAATACATTATGTTGCACCTGCCAATTGTAAACATTTCCGGCCAGCAAGTACATACTACTGCCTAACAGTTTGTTCACCCATTTCTTTGTGGAATAAGAACCATGGTTGGCATCATGCATTACGTTCATGCCCACACCGGCCATACCCACACCCATAACAATGGTCAATAGCAGTTGGACCCAAGTGGGTAAGTTTAAGGTCAACATCAGAAAGTAGGGGGTAAGAAACATGGAAAACATAACAATAGTTTTTAAATGTAGTCTCCAATTTCCTGTTTTCTTGATATTCTTGTCTTTGAAATAGTTATTGACCCTTTTGTTCAGTGTTCTAAAAAATTGAGCCGAATCTTTTCTTGAAAAACGTACGGAATCCTTTATCATAAATTGTATTTCTTTAAGAATCGCTATTTAGATTCATTCAAAAATAACGGAAACTTGCCTGGTAAAAGTATTAATTTTATCAAATTAACAAGCTTTTAATGAAAGCCGATATCGTTTTTAAGCACTTTCCGCAACTTACCGCCACACAAAAGGAACAAATTTTAGGACTCGAAACGTTATACCAAGATTGGAACCAAAAGATTAACGTAGTTTCAAGGAGAGATATTGATGAACTGTATTTGAGGCATGTTCTTCATTCCTTAGGTATTGCAAAAATCCTTACATTCAACCCAAATGCTAGTATTCTTGACGTAGGTACCGGAGGTGGCTTTCCGGGAATACCTTTGGCGATACTTTTTCCAAATACGAACTTTACCTTAATTGACGCTATTGGAAAGAAAATCCGTGTCGTAAATGAGGTGGTAGAAGGCCTCGGACTAAAAAATGTGAAAACCTATCATAGTAGGGTAGAGGATGTATCCGGTCAGTTTGATTTTATTGTAAGTAGGGCCGTGGCCGCAATGCCCACCTTTGTCCATTGGACCAAGGGTAAAATCAAGAAAGATTCCCATCATCAACGACAAAATGGAATTTTATATCTAAAAGGAGGAGACTTGACCGAGGAACTCCAATCCTACGAAAAAGCACGGATTTTTTCATTGTCAGCTTATTTCGAGGAGGATTTTTTTGATACAAAAAAGGTGGTCTACCTGCCGCAGAAGTACAAAGGGTAGTTTATATTTAAAATAAATTGAAAAAATGATGAGAGAATGTTATGCACTGCTATTGTTACAAATTCTGTTGGTTTTTGTGGGTAATGCCCAGACCAAACCTTTTTTTGAAAATGGGGAGGCCCAAATTGTGGATGCTTTTACAGATCCATCAAAATGGATAAGGCACGACCTTTTCGTTGAAACCGAATTTGACACCGATGGTGATGGGAAACTGGATCGTATGCATGTAGCTGTCACACGCCCGGAGCAAACGGAAACAGAAGGTTTGAAATTACCTATAATCTATGTTTCCAGTCCTTATTTTGCTGGTGTTGCCCCAGATGTAAAAGGACTTTTTTGGAACGTTGAACATGAGTTGGGAGCGATGGCGGAGGAAAGGGTTCATCCAGAAGTAGTACGAAGGGGTAAACGCCCAATAATTTCCAATTCACATATTAAAAAATGGGTGCCAAGGGGCTATATCGTGGTACATTCTTCTTCGCCAGGTACCGGTTTTTCCCAAGGAGCACCTACCGTAGGTGGTGATAATGAATCCTTGGCGCCGAAAGCGGTCATTGATTGGTTGAATGGCAGGGCCAAGGGATATACTGAGCCCTATGGTAATGAGACCATTGAGGCATATTGGTCCACGGGGAAGGTAGGAATGACGGGTACATCATACAACGGTACCATTCCATTGGCAGCGGCTACGACGGGAGTTGAGGGTTTGGAGGCTATTATCCCGATTGCGCCCAATACGTCCTACTATCATTACTATCGTTCTAATGGACTAGTAAGGTCTCCAGGGGGGTACTTGGGTGAGGATATTGATGTGCTTTATGACTTCATCCATAGCGGTGATGAGGCCAAACGACCCTACAATAACAAAACCGTCCGCGATACCGAAATGAAAAATGGTATGGATAGGATAACTGGAGACTACAATGATTTTTGGGCAGGCCGTGATTATTTGAATGATATGGAGCCCATGAAGGCGGCCCTACTCATGTCGCACGGGTTCAATGATTGGAATGTGATGCCAGAGCATAGTTACCGCATTTACAAGGCGGCAAAAGAAAAAGGACTCCCAGTTCAAATTTACTACCATCAAAATGGACATGGTGGACCTCCGCCTATGAAACTCATGAACCGTTGGTTTACGCGCTATCTGCATGGTGTTGACAATGATGTGGAAAAAGATCCGAGAGCGTGGGTGGTGAGGGAGGATGACCAACCAGAAAACCCTACCTCTTACAACGACTACCCAAATCCTGATGCTTCCATGGTAACCCTGTATTTGAATCCTGGAGGTAATACTGCAGGCACCCTTACCTCTGAAAAGAAAGAAAAACAGGATCGAGAGGTACTTATTGATGATGTCTCAAAATCTGGAGGTGATCTGGTTAAAGAGGGACAGTCCCTAAATAGATTACTATATGTTACCCCAAAATTGACCCAGGACGTACATATTTCAGGTGTTCCGAAGGTGACCATAAGGCTGTCCAGCAATAAACCGGCCGCGAATTTATCGGTATGGATGGTCGCATTACCATGGAACGAAGCATCGAATGCCAAGATTACAGATAATATCATTACCAGGGGTTGGGCGGATGCACAAAACCACAAATCGTTGACTGAAAGTGAACCTTTGGAGCCAGGTACGTTTTATAAGGTAACTTTTGATTTAATGCCAGATGACCAAGTTATTCCTTTGGGTCAACAAATAGGGCTAATGATTTTTAGTAGTGACAAAGAGTTTACCCTGCATCCCAAACCAGGCACGGAACTTACTATTGATTTGGAGGGTACAACAGTGCAATTACCTATTGTTGGTGGCGTGAAGACTTTTAAGGCTGCGATTAAATAATCGCCTTTTGAAAAACCGTATTAAATAAAAAAAAAGCCCCAGAAAGGGGCTTGTCTTTTATTGCGCCTCGCTCCAGGGCGGCACCACCCCATTGGAACGGGCATAGGCAATCAACTGCCCCTTGTGCTCTCCACTATGGTCGAGAACGACCAAAAGGCCACTAAGTCGGTTCATTTTCATGAACCCAAAGTCAACCTCTTCACCAAACTTGGCAGCTTCTTCTTGGGTAACCTTATCCAAAATAAACGCATTGGATTTTTTGAGTACGGCAATAACATTATCCTTACCCTTGATATTAGCTTCCATGGTCATAAAATCAACATCTTCTGGTGGGGCGTAGCCCATCTTAGATGCCAAAAAATAATTAGCTGAAGCAACATGCAGAATGGACTCCCTAACGGAGCGCACTCCCTCCGAGGGCCTCCAATCATATTGGGACTCATCAAAGGCCTCAGCCAACTGAACTACTTGTCCTTGGACAAAGCCAAGCATTCCTTGGATGGATTTTTGTACGGTTGTATCCTCTTGGGCTAGCGCCGAAAGGGAAAACAGGCAGATAACTGCTGCAAGTAATTTCTTCATTTCTATTGATTTTAGTGTTTTCTCAAATGTAGGTATTATTTGACCGACTTACTTTTAAGTTGACGTTTCTTTTTGTAAAATCCTTTGTCTGCGATATACAGGGTTTTATCTACCACACAAAATTCCTCGGTACCGTCCTTATTTGTCAGGACGGTTGATTTAACAATTTCAATTTCGTTTTCCGTTGCGACCCTGGATTTTATGGAGCGCAGTTCGTCATTTGAAAATGTAAATTCGCCGTAAAGGGTCTCCTTGGCAGGGCGTTTGAACTTTATAGTGGCACTCTTGTCCCAAACCACATAAGTGTCATCTAGTAGGTTGATCAATTGTACCATAGGAATCGGATCAACGGATGCAAACATACTTCCGCCAAAGATGGTGCCTACATAATTCTTGTTTTTCCAACTTAATGGGATTTTTATGGTAATGTGGGAAAGGTCTTTGGAAACGGTATTTACCCTTCCCGTACTTCGGCGGTACATCGGAGACCAATTAAAACCATATTTGAACAAAGTATGGTAGCTGACAAAGCGTTTGCCGAAAGTTGTTATTTTTTGATAGATGGACATTTGCTTTTAAAGCTTTGCACCAATACACATAAGGGTGTTACCCTCACTTATTGGCGGTGTGGCTAAATTGTAGAGAATTGTTCCTGAAATAGGTGCTTTGTATTCCTCTAAGACAGTTCCGAATTCATCTGTAGTGTAACCCACTTGTTGACCTTTCCTGACGGTGTCACCAGCCCTGAGGTCACTGTAAAAAATTCCAGATTGCGTAGATCTGATATAGGCTTGATTATTTAGCCTTACTAGATTTTTGGCCCTAGTGGTCCCATACTGGTACATATTCAATTTTTTAAGTATGTTGTATACACCATTTTTAATAAGGGCAACGGCATCTGCTTGTACGTTACCTAGTTTGCCGGCTTCAAAACTTAGCCCGGTTTTACCATCTTGTACAGCCTGTTTAAAGGCATATTTTGCGGGTTCGTCATCAGAAATAGTATAGGCATAAGAGACCACGTATTCGAAGCCGCAGGATTCCGAAAGTTCTTTTGCCAATCCCGTTTGTTCCAGTTTGTCCTCGTTACGATAATAACAGACAAAAGGCAACAAATCTTCAGGGGCATCTCCGCCATGGATGTCCAAAAAGACATCCGTAACCGGAATGATATCAGAGGTGATATAGGCAGCCAAACGCTGTGTAATTGAACCTTTCGCATTACCAGGGAAAGCGTTGTTAAGGTTGATATTGTCTTGTGGATTGTAGAAAGGCTCACGACCATAAAACCCACCCATGTTGGCAATTGGGATGATAATAAGGTCTCCTGTGAGTTGCTCGGCATCGATTTCTTGTAATAATTCTTGTACCGCAATGATGGGTGGGTATTCAAATCCGTGCACCCCGGCCACAATGGTAAAGACAGGACCTTTGGATTTGCCTTTGACAATGGTAATGGGTAAATGCCCCTGATTGCCGTTATCACCCTTGAATGGTATTCGAAGGTTGCCGGATGAGGGTCTTAAATTGTTTTGAAAGCTATTTTGAAAACTAATTTGTGATAAAAGAGGCACAGATAGCAAGCATAAAAAAAGGGTTACTGCTTTCGTCATTTTATGTTTTTTAAAGCTTTTGTAATAGGCTAACCCAATCCTTAGGAAGGGGGACTTTCTTCAATAAACCGTAGTCATAAGGAATGATATCTTGCTTGGATATGGCCGCCAAGCGATTGTGCCGCTCCGAGAAAATACCACATTCCAATTTAAAGCGATCTTCCAATATTTCAAAACATCGGATGCCTACAACCACCGTGTCCGGAAAGGTAATGGGAAAAATATACTTACACTCTTGCCAACCCAATATTGGTCCTATTTCCGAAGGGGTAAATGACGTCTTTACCCCCATCTGTTTTACAAACGCGATTCGAGCAGATTCGGCCCATCGTAAATACATAAGGTTATTGACATGCTTCGCAGCGTCCATATCTCCCCAATGAACAGGATATCGCTCCTTTATTTTATAGGATTCTAAGGTAATCTTCATGACTATCCTAAAAACGGATACCGATAATCCTCAGGACTTACAAAGGTTTCCTTTATCAATCGTGGGGAAACCCATCGCAACAAATTCTGGGCAGAACCTGCCTTATCATTGGTTCCAGACGCCCTCGCACCACCAAAAGGCTGTTGTCCAACTACTGCGCCAGTAGGTTTGTCATTGATATAAAAATTACCAGCGCTGTTTTGAAGCACTTTGGTAGCTTGGTCAATGGCATATCGGTCCGTAGATAATACGGCCCCAGTTAAAGCGTATTCTGAAGTGTTGTCCACCAACTCAAGTGTTTTGCTCCAGTCTTTATCCTCATAAACGTAAACCGTGACCACAGGTCCAAATAATTCCGTTTCCATCGTGGTGTAATGGGGGTCTGTAGTGACAATTACCGTAGGTTCTACAAAATAACCTACTGATTTATCATAACCGCCTCCCACATATATTTTAGCCGTACTATCGGCTTTGGCCTGATCCATATATGTTGCCAATTTATCAAATGAGCCTTCGTGGATGACTGCTGTAATAAAGTTGGACATATCTTCTGGAGAACCAGGTTTATTAAAGCTTTCCACATCCTTTTTGACCCATGTCAAGATTTCATCGGCAGTGGATTTAGGCAAATATACCCTTGAGGCAGCGCTACACTTTTGCCCTTGGAATTCAAAAGCACCCCTGGTTATAGCCGTAGCCACTTGCTTTGGTCTCGCTGAAGGATGGGCAATGATAAAGTCCTTACCGCCAGTTTCACCAACAATCCTTGGATACGTCTTATAGGTATGGATATTGTTCCCAATTTGCTTCCAGAGTTCCTTGAACACATGTGTAGATCCAGTAAAATGAATTCCTGAGAAATCAGGATTTACCAAAATAG
The DNA here is from genome assembly GCA_039815575.1 of Bacteroidota bacterium. Taxonomy (GTDB): domain Bacteria; phylum Bacteroidota; class Bacteroidia; order Flavobacteriales; family Flavobacteriaceae; genus Croceivirga. Next base: position 34,038 of record JBCBZA010000019.1, read on the forward strand.
TTTCCGTAATCATGACTGGATCACCCATGACCATATTGATAACACCACCTGGTAAACCTGCTTCTTTGAAAACATCCATGATAATTTTGGCCGAGTACACTTGGCTGTCACTGGGTTTCCAAACCACCACGTTGCCCATCATTGCCGCACTGGCCGGAAGGTTTCCCGCAATAGCCGTAAAATTGAATGGGGTAATGGCGTAAACAAAGCCTTCTAAAGGACGGTACTCCACCCGGTTCCAAATACCTTCAGCAGAATCTGGTTGTTCCTCATAGATTTGACTCATGAACTCCACGTTAAAACGAAGAAAATCAATCAGTTCACAAGCGGCATCAATTTCAGCCTGATGAATGGTTTTGGACTGCGCTATCATCGTGGCTGCATTAATTTTCGCTCTGTAAGGTCCAGCGATAAGTTCAGCCGCCTTGAGGAAAATGGCTGCGCGTTGCTCCCAGGCCAAATTGGCCCAAGCCTTTTTTGCATCCAAACAACCCGCAACGGCCTCCTCAACATGACTTTTTTCAGCAGTGTGATAATGTCCTACCACATGATGATGATCGTGTGGGGGAGCCATGGGCTTTGTATTTCCAGTCTTTACTTCTTTTGAACCAATATATAGGGGTACTTCAAGATTGGAATTGTAAAATTCCTTGTATTGTTTTAGGACCTCTTCCCGTTCGGGAGAGCCAGGGACATATCCCTTTACAGGTTCATTAATTGCTGCAGGAACTTGAAAAAAACCTTTACCCATTGCGGAGACATTTTAGTTGTTGTTAATTCCCGCAAAAGTAACGAAAGCGTTTTCGAAAGAAAAGGGAAATGCCCTTTAGTTGAGTGCGAAGGGAGCAGCCAGTTTAAAAGTGGGAACCTCTACTTCAATACATTCCGTCGAAGCCAGATGTTCCATATTGTAATACCCTTTCATAGCCCCTATCGGCGAGGCTAATAAACAACCAGAACTATAGGTGTGGGACTTTCCTGGTTTAATGACCGGTTTGTTACCTATTACCCCTTCACCATCTATGGTTTCCAATTCTTTAAGGGAATCAAAAACATCCCAATGCCTGGAAATCAATTGGACCGTATCCTTACTCTGATTTTCAATAGTAATCGTGTAGCCAAAAGCATAATGCATTTTATAGTTTTTGAAGAACGTACCTTCAAATGTTGTTTGCACGGAGACCTTAATTCCTTTGGTTACTTGTGTAATCATAGCTTTAGTAGGTAAAAACGCTCCCGGTAAACAGTAAGACCACACAAATGACGGCCAAAAATAGAAATACCGAGTTCAAGAATAAATATTTAACAATCGTTTTAAATACACCTTGGCCATAGAATCTTCTCATGGCTTGGAATAGATAGATCGAAAAAACTGTAAATGCTATCCATGCCGTTGCAGTATTGAAAATACTATCAATTATCCAGCTAAGGATAAGCAAGATAAATAATATTGATTGGTTGTGGAAACTGAAGATTAAATGATCGGTATAGGTGTAATTTTTTCGGATATAAACCAATAAAATGAAAATGGCAAAGACCGGCAGAAAGAAGAAAACGACAAACGGTAACTTGGCTATGGTGCTTTCCAACCAACTCCCCGGCTGTGTAATCACTTTAAGCGCACTCTTTGATCCGTTAAAAGC
>JBCBZA010000102.1:0-14607 GCA_039815575.1 Bacteroidota bacterium
AAATTCTACGCTGTCGTATTGTCAATATCCCAATGAACTTCTTTCCCTTTTTTCATCAAAAATGCCCCACAAGGGACACCCTCTTTTTCCAGGAAAACCACCCCGCATTACCTGCAAAGCGGGTGCAAATATAGAAAGGTTTCCCCAACCCAACAAAATAGTAAAGAAGAAAATCCATCTTTTTTGCAACCTTTCAAGCAATAGCCTGAAAATCAAATACTATCTCATAAAAACTAACAAAATTTTAAGAAAAGAAATTCCAAACCAATCCAAACCTGATCACAAAATCCCGGTACGGATAATTCGGTGCGGAATAAAAATCGAACGATTTGTCCCAAATCGTATTCAAATGTTCAGCCTTCAAATAAATACGGGTCTGCCTGACCCGTGCATTGATGAAGAAATCCATTAAAGGAAACCCTCCCAACTCTTCCCGGTTCTGAACATAAAATTCGGATAATAATGGGTGGTATCCGTTCATATTATATGCAGTGAAATATTTAAAGGTAACACCAGTTTGGATATACATCGCCTTTTTAAAGATGTCACTGGAAAAGTACAAGGTATTTCTAGTGACCAAATCCGGAACATTGAGTACATTAGATTCCTGAGAGACATCTTGGTACATTATGGTATTGTTCAATGCCCATTTTCTCCACTTAAATTCCTTTTCATATTTTACTTTCAAGTGATTGACACTACCCGAAGCTTGAAAAGGTTCCACAAATGACAACAAAGAATCATCAATAGTCTCTTCCTCACCCAGGGCAGCCTCAGCCTCAGCAACAGCCGCTTCGTCCAATCCAAAAAAGGTATAATTGTCCAATACGGAATAATTAACCGACAATTTTCCAAAAAAGTTGGAGTCAAACCCTCCTTCTATACTTTGCACCCTTTGTTTTTCGAAAGTGTCTAGATTGAACCAATTGAACGTCCTGTAATCACTTTGATACAAAAGGAAATTAAAATTGGGGAGTCTTGAAGATCCGTAGATGGACGCAAAGACCTTATGCTTTTCATTTATGGCATAGGTAGCCCGAGCATCAAAGAGCGTTCCACTTAAATCTCCTGAGAGGTTGTATCGGACTTTGCCCTGAACCTCCAAAGGTCCAATCCTATTCCAATAATCGCCCCCCAAGGCAATTTCCGAACCCTCTAATTGATTAGGTATGGTCCCACCAGGTAAAATCAATAAACTCCTAAAAGAATAATCATAATTATAAAAATTTAGATTCCCTGATAACCGACCCAAGGTCTTGTTGGAAAAATTGGCAGAAACCTGATTGTACATAGTTCGCAATGATGCTTTATCATCAATTGGTGTTTCTAAAACCTCATCCCCAAATCTCGTACTTGTGGTGGTTTGGTTGAATTGATAAAATTTAGTTTCATAATTGAACTGGTGCCCAATAGCCAATAGAGTAGACCGTGTTCTAATGGAATCCTTTCTAGGCCGTACCAAATTAAACTGATGATCTAGGAAATAGCGCTTGCTCACTACACTATTTCTTGCGTTTTGAAAAACGACATCGATTCTGGATCGATCCAGGAAATCCTCATCGCCGGATTCAAACTGCAGTTCTTTATCCAAAAGCCCTCCATTTTCTTCCCCATCCAAATCTTGCGCGGCATAATGTCCACGAACCATATACCTATTATTTTGGGTCACATAATTAAAGGTAGTCCTAAAGCGACCAGATTCCGCTTCATCAAACTGAAATTTACCAAGGGAACGAAACCCTATGAATGCCAAGGAAAAATTTAAACGTTCTGAAGTATTGAAGGCCAACTTGGCATCCAACAATTGACCTTGCTCTAAGGTAGTTTTAAAAAAGAGTTCGGTCATTGGCGTTGCAACGTTGTAATATTTTATATCCTCAGTTTCAAAAAGACCAAAGTGTCTTCCCCGGGCACCAAGCTCGGGATAAAAATGATGTTCCCTAAAAGTGACTCCCAAACTATTGTAGGGCTGTCCAATATTGCTGAACGGCATTAACTCAAAATCATCTTTTCTCAAATAATTGTAGCGGTATTCCTTTTGAATGGTCAAAGAGGTATCCAGATAGACTGTGTCACGCTGGTGGTTGATGATCTTGTAGTTCGCAATGGTAATCTGCTTCAACTCCTTATCGGTAGTATCCCTTGGTTTTTCAAGGGTTTCCTTTGGCAATCTTGTTGGCGTTTTCGTGCTATCCCTTGGGGTTGACGGAATGGAATCCGTTTGGGCAACCATTGAAAAAGTGCTTAGAAGCAATAGGAGGAATAGAAGTATGTCCTTTAAAAACATTCCATTGAAATGAGGGTACAAATGTAAATTTTTAGATGGTAAAGAAATGAAAAAGGAATAACCTTAATACACAAGCTTTTGCCAAATCTTCATATTTTAAAATTAAAATCTTAAAGAAGTGTGAAAAAAGTTCTATTTTAATCGATGCTACAGTTAAAAAAATTGAAATGAAACGTAAACTACTCGTCTTAGCTTTCTTAAGCTTTTTCTTTACCCATGCCCAATTCAACCCCAATGCCCCATGGATGAAGGAATTGAGAAAGAACAATAGTGCAAAGAGATTTGCCAAGGCTTCCTCTGGAAAGGAAACAACCCCAATATATGCATTTAAGGAAATCACCGATGCCTTTGATAAATATTGGGAAGGAAAGGATATCAACAAAAAAGGTAGCGGTTATAAACCCTTTATGAGATGGCGTAACTATTGGCGGCATTTTGTAAAACCTGATGGTTACCTACCTACAGCGAAAGAACTATGGCAAACGTATCTAAGGAAACAACAATTTGCTGGTCCAGTAAATCCAACCAGTGATTGGTCAGCAATCGGACCTATCGTCAGTAATGAGCTGGCTATAGGATTACCAGGCATAGGGCGACTAAATGCTGTGGCAGTAGACCCCAATGACCCTGACACATGGTATGTTGGGGCCCCAGCGGGTGGTATTTGGAAATCGATTGATGGAGGTTCAACATGGACCGGTCTTTTCGATGAATTTCCACAAATAGGGGTTTCAGGTATTGCCATTGACCCCAACGACTCAAATACCATACTAATCGCAACAGGTGATGATGATGCCTCTGATTCCTTTAGTGCCGGTGTATTCAAATCAATCGATGGTGGTATGACTTGGAATGAAACCAGCATTAACCCGAGTAATCAAGACGAGTTTGATGTACTAGGTGAAATAACATACGACCCCACAAACTCAGAAATTGTATGGGTAGCTGGCTCCGATGGACTACAAAAATCTACGGATGGCGGCGACAACTGGACACCAGTACTCTCTGGACACATTACAGATTTCAAACTCAAACCCGGAGACCCTAACACTGTTTATGCGGTAAGCGGAGAAACCGGTTCATCTGCTGAAAGACTGGAAGCCCAATACTATAAAACCGAAGATGGTGGCGATAATTTCACCCAAATTACCAGTACATTGCCCACAGATGGTGGTCGCATGGTATTAGGGGTTTCTCCGGCAGCTCCCGAAACTGTATATATCTGTGTTGCGGACGTTTTTGGTAGGAATTCAAGCTTCTTAGGAATTTTTAGATCAACGGACAGTGGGACTACCTTTACCCAAACGGACGAGACCGATGATATTTTTGGCAGTAATCAAGCATGGTTCGATTTTGCCCTTGAAGTCTCCCCCACCAATGCAGACGAAGTATATGTAGGGGTATTGGATGTCTGGCGATCTACAGATGGTGGTGATGATTTTACCCGAATCAGTAGATGGTTTCAAAACGATGCTTCATATACCCATGCTGACATACATGTGCTTAAATTTTTCAATAACCGTTTGTATTGTGGTAGTGATGGCGGATTGTATGTCTCCGACGACGGCATTAACTTCACCGACTATTCCGACGGTATTGCGGTAACTCAATTTTATCATATTGGCATTGCCAAAAATGATGCAGACATCCTTGTTGGTGGCACCCAGGACAATTCGGGCTTTGTCTACAACAACAACGAGTGGAACTCATATTCTGGAGGTGATGGCATGGACTACGAAATTGACCCTACCAACAGTAATATTGCCTATGGATTTTCCCAATTTGGGGGTACTTTGTATATCACCACTAATCTAGGACAGTCTTTGGGAGGGGTACTGGCACCAACCGATAATAATGGAACCCCCATACAGGGCAATTGGATTACTCCTTTGTCCATAGGGGCGGATGGGACCGTTTATTCAGCATACGATATCGTCTACAGACTTTCTGGAAATCAATGGGTACCTCTATCAAACGAATTTATTGAGGATATTGACCAGGGCAACAATATTAATGATCTTCAAGCCGATCCCAATGACCCAAATGTAATATATGCTTCCGATCGTGGTTTTCTTTACAGAAGCGATAATGGTGGCGAGACCTTTGTAATCATAAATCCTAATGACTCCTTGGGTGATACTGTTGGAGATATCGCTGTAAACAGTGAGGACCCAAATATTATATATGTCACAACTTCCTTTGGCCGTCCATTTCCACAGACAACTCAGAATACTGTCAGCAGAGGTGTTTTTAAGATTACTATTGACGGCAATTCATTGGTCAGTATAGACGACATTACCTTTGACCTACCACCCGATCAAGCCTATCTATCCATTGTTCACCAAGCCCGAAATCCCAACAACCCCATTTTTGTTGGAACAAGTTTGGGTGTTTACCGACTTGATGACACCCTAACGGAGTGGGAGCAATACTCCACCAACATGCCAAACACCGCAGTCACTGATTTGGAAATTAGTCCTGACGATGGGGTCATCGTGGCCAGCACCTATGGTCGCGGTGCATGGCAATCCCCTATTCCAGTGGAGCCGCCTGCTGATGATGTAAGATTGGTTGAGTTGGTTACCAGCCCACAACCCATTTCATGTATCTCTGAAGTCATACCATCTGTAACGGTAGAAAACAAAGGCTTAAATCCAATTACCCAAATCGATGTAGTCTATACAATCAATGGGGGCACGGAACAAAACTTTGTCCACACCACTAATTTAGTTAGTGGAGCTATGGAAAGTTTTGATTTACCTATCATAACAAGTGAAATTGGGGAACAAGTTGAATTGGATGTCAGCGTTTCCATAGCAAATGATGCCTTCCCTGACAACAATTCCCTTTCTGCGAATACATACCTTACCAATAGAACAAGCCTTGATGATGAGCTGTTCGACTTCGAGACGGATGCCACATCCTTATTTTCCTATGATACTGCTGGTCTCACACCATTGACCCAAGGAGGCGTTTGGGAAATTGGAGTGCCCACGGGGGCCTTATTAAACACTGCGAGTTCAGGGACCCAAGTAATAGGCACCAATTTAGATGGAAACCATCCTGATTTGACAACTGGTATTATCTATAGTAGTTGTTATGACCTGTCTTCAATGTTAGGGCCAAAACTCAGCTTTCAAATGGCATTTGATCTGGAATTTAATTGGGATTATGTAACTGTAATTTACTCCATTGATGGGGGTGAAGCTTTTCAAATTTTAGGACAATTAGGAAGCCAGCCCAACTGGTACAACAGCGATACAGTACCCAATCCAAATAATTGTTTTAATTGCCCTGGTGCGCAATGGACAGGAACCGAGGCAACAATGACCAAATACACCTATGATTTTACTCTAAATGCAGTTAATGGCGAGGTAGATTTGACCAATGAAACCAACATTATTTTTGGAATCTTATTTCAATCTGACCAATCTATAAATCAAGAAGGTGTTATCATTGATGATTTTGTTGTTGAAAGCTTAGTGGATGACGATGACGATGATGATGATGGCATTTTGGATGTTAATGACAATTGCCCCTTACTTGCCAATGCTGACCAGTTGGACAACGATGGCGATGGGGAAGGTGACATTTGTGACTTGGATGATGATAATGACGGTATTCTGGATATTGTAGACATCTGTCCTTTAATTGCCAATCCAGGTCAGGAAGACTTTGATGGGGACGGTATTGGAGATCCCTGTGACGATGATGTAGATGGGGATGGTGTTCCCAATACGATTGACCTCTGTCCAGAAACACCATTGGATGCGGTGGTCGACGTAGATGGTTGTCCCATTTTCTTCCTTCCTTCGGACAACTTTAGTTTAAAGACCACAGCAACGTCCTGCATAGGCACAGAGAATGGTAGTATTGAAATTGCTACCACCAATGCATTGAACTACACGGCTACCCTGGCAGATATGGACGCCAATGAAACAGTGGTCCCGTTTACATCTGAAGCAAATTTTGATGACCTTTTACCTGGTAGTTATGCGCTTTGCATTACCGTTGAAGGACAAGCAGATTATCAGCTTTGCTTTGATATTGTTATTGAAGAACCAGAACCTTTAAGTGTATCCTCCAAAATAAGCTCATTGAACAATGAAGTTACCCTTGAACTTACCGGGGGTAGGGAATATCTTATTGAACTTAACGGGGAAGCCTTTATCACCACGGAAAAAGAAATCACTTTACCTTTGACCAAAATTGAAAATATACTTACTGTAAAAACAGATCGGGACTGCCAGGGCATTTATGAGGAAACTATTTTCCTAAGTGATGAGGTCTTGATATATCCCAACCCAATTGAATCGGGGGAGCTCAGTATTTATCTTGGCTCCAATGAATTTAACCGCGTGGATGTTTCGTTATTTGGTATTAATGGAACACAGGTCATGGAAAAGCCTGTACGACCGGATAATGGGTTTTTCCGTATGAATATGTCAGGAATGTCACAAGGCATCTACATACTTAACATTAAAACCAACAACTCTTTGTTGAATTACAAAATTCTTAAGCGATGAAATTGAATAAAATTCTTTATCTCATATTTTTTGCCACCCTTCTTGTATTGATCGGTTGTAGCAGTTCTGGAGGAGATGACGCACCTAGCCCGCCACCTACGGGAGGAACCGATGATGAGCCGGAAGTGCCGGACCCGGCAGCAGCAACCTTAGTATTTCCTGAGGACAACACCGAATGCAATACGGGAGTGGTAGACCCCAATAATGAAGCAGTAAGTACGGTAACTTTTGAATGGAACGTCGCCCAAAATGCCAATAGGTATACAGTTACAGTGACCAATCTGAATACCGGTTCTTCTACTTTTTCCAACGCTGAAACCAATTCTGCGGACATCACCATTGACCGGAGCACCCCTTATTCTTGGTTTGTGACCTCAAGGGCAGACGGAACAACAGCTACTGCGGATAGTGACACTTTCCGTTTTTACAATGAAGGACCAGGTATTGAAAATTATGCCCCTTTCCCAGCGGAGGCCGTAAGTCCGTTCCGTGGTGAAAACCTTAGTGCCGCCACAACAGTGACGCTGGAATGGAGTGGAGGCGATATTGATAACGATATTACGGGATACGAAGTTTTCTTTGGGACGGATGCCGCCACCCTTGCATCAATTGGGAGTGTTGCGGAAACCAGTATTGCTGACGTAGGAGTAACAGCTTCTACCATTTATTTTTGGCAAGTTATTACCACGGATAGTGTAGGGAATACATCAACATCAGAGCTATTTCAATTTAGGGTAAACTAATACCGCTCTGACAAAACTCGCCCTCTGCTATAAACACCCTTTTGAAGCTGGTACCGACGAAGCTGGCCGCGGTTGCTTGGCAGGTCCTGTTACGGCTGCAGCAATTATATTGCCAGAAGGGTTTCGTAACGAATCCCTTAACGATTCCAAACAGCTTTCTGAAAAATTAAGGGAGTCCCTCAGGCCCGTTTTGGAAACGGATTCCATTTGTTTTGGTGTAGCCCATGTCCATGAAAACGACATTGACCAAATCAATATATTGAATGCTTCCTTACTTGCCATGCACAGGGCCTTGGATGCACTATCGCCCAAGCCCAAATTTATTCTCGTAGACGGTAATCGTTTCAAACCCTATAAGGATGTCCCCCATAAATGTTTTGTAAAAGGGGATTCAAAATATTTAAGCATAGCGGCGGCATCCATTCTTGCCAAAACCTATCGTGATGACTATATGGCCAAAATACACCAAGAATTCCCAATGTATAATTGGCTAAAGAACAAGGGGTACCCTACCAAAGAGCATAGAGAAGCCATAAGGCGACACGGACTTACCAAATATCATCGCAAGAGCTTTAAGCAGCTTCCCGAGCAATTAAGGTTGGAGTTTGGGCAAAGACTGTAACTTTGTCTTAAAGTCCCTTCCATGAAACTAAGAATTTTGGTGTTTGTTCTAATCGTTCTTTCGTGCAAAAACGAAAAAAAGATAGCAAAATCCAGCCTTAGCTATTTTCCACCAAATGCAACCACCGTAATTAAAATCAATAATCCGGACGCATTTACCAGTGAAATAAAAAACAACGATTTTCTTCAAAAAGTCCTACCTACCTCCCTGTTTTCGACATTACGATCCAAAACCAACATTTTAGATTTTAAAAAAGTTGCAGCGCAAGCCCTTATGGCCTTTTACCCTATGGGAAGGGATGACCATGAATTCGTCTTATTACAACCTTCAGATTCCATTCCACTGGATTTTGAGAATTCCATGGACAGAAAGGTCGAGACCCTAACGTATGAAAACAGGCAGATCAGCAAGTATTCACTAAATGGAAAGGAATTTTATAGTGCCGTTCTCAATCAAAAAACTGTCTTAAGTTCGTCACAGTTACTATTGGAAAATGCCATACGGGTCAATGGTGCGAGTGCTGTTCCAAAAACATTGGAAAAACTGGTCAGAACTGCGGACCCTACCAAATCTGCCTCCTTGTTTTTCAATCTACAGAACAATTCATCATACCTATCAAAACTTAAAACGCAGAAAGAAGTCAACATTGACATTTTTGCGGATTGGGTTTCCGTTGATTTATCCGCTAAGCAAAATGAAATGTTGTTAAGTGGTGTGGCCGTTGCCAATGACTCCATAGGTAAGTTTATCAATTTGTTCAAAGGAACTACTCCCCTTGCTGATAAAACAGCAAGCATAGCACCGCAAAACGCACATGCTATCCTTTCCTTTTCCTTTGATGATTATGATCAATTTTTAAGAAACCAGAAGTTTTTTTTGGATATCGTCACCACGCCAGATGACCAGATAAAAAATATTGAGGAAGTAGGGGTCATTTTTCTAAATAACGAAAAAGCCATTGCGGTACATGCTTTGGATAGCGAAGGAATTATGGAATCCTTGGAACGGTTAAAAATGGGAAGTGTCAACTATCAAGGAAGCGAAATTTGGCAGTTGCAAGCCCCTAAGTTTATAAACTCACTTTTTAGGCCACTGGTAAAAAAATTTGAATCCAATTTCTATACCGTCTTTGAAAACACCCACGTTTTTGCAGAAAGTCAAAGTGTCCTGCAAACCATAATTGCAAATAAGCGAAGTGGATTTACTTTTGACAGTGGCAAGGTGTATAAAACGGTAAAAGAACATATAGGAAGTGAATCTTCCATGCTTTTTGTTTCAGGTACCCAAGGAATACACTATTTTCTGAACAGACATTTTAAGGTTGCACCAGCCAAGGAAATAGAAAACAAGAAACTCGATGATCTAGGTTTTGCAATACAGCTCGCCAATGATGATGATTTTTCGCATTTTAATGTCTTTGCTGCGAACATTAAAAAAACACCAACCAATAATACCGTAGCACCTATCTACAATCTGGAATTGGATAATGATTTGGTTACCAATCCTCAATTTGTCAAAAATCATAGAAACAACAACTATGAAATTGTTGTTCAGGACCAAGACAATCAATTATATCTGATTTCTACAGAAGGCAAGGTATTATGGAAAAAACAATTGGAGGGTAAAATTCAAGGGGAAATCCACCAGGTGGATTTATATAAAAATGGAAAATTGCAGCTCGCATTTTGCACCAATGACCAATTTTTGGTTTTGGATAGAAATGGGAAAGAAGTCCCCCCATTTAAAAAAAAATATGAGGGTGGTAACCTTAATGGCCTAGCTGTCTTTGATTACGAAAAAAACAGGAGCTATCGTTTTGTAGTGACCCAAGGCAGAAAAGTATTCATGTACAATTCAAAGGGCGATATTGTTGACGGATTTACCTATACAGAAACCGAAAGCCCTGTAATTTCCCCGCCAAAGCATTTTAAAATTAACAAAAAAGACTATTTGGTGTTCCAATTGGAAAATGGACAACTTAAAATAAGGCATCGTGCAGGAGGAGATCGTGTAAAAGTTGACAGAACCATTGCATTTTCAAATAATCAAGCCTTTTTCTACAAGGATAAGTTTAGTATTACGGATAACAAAGGAGTATTGCATCAAGTGGATGTTAAAGGGAAATTGTCAGCCACCAATTTTAACCTTAGCAAAGATCACGGCATGTTTGCTACCAGCAAGACTTTGGCCCTAATGGACGACAATACTTTAAATATCAAGGGTAAAAAAGTAGATTTGGAATTTGGGGTATACACCCAACCCAAGATATTTTACATCAATGATAAAATTTATGTTGCCGTAACGGATATTCAAAACCAAAAGATATACCTCTACGACAGTCAAGCAAAACCAATACCTAATTTTCCAGTATTCGGCACCTCAATGATAGATCTATTGGATATGGATAACAACAATAAATTGGAACTTGTAGCCAAAGATCAAGAGAATTCTATTATTGTCTACGGTATCAATTAATGACACCTTATACAATATTTCAGGTAAAAGACACACAAAAGCCTCTGGCGGGCACATGTTTTTTATAACTTGTTGTGGTTTTATCCATTAGCATAAACTAAAAAACACTTAAAATGAAAACGCTACTTTCCCCCAAATCCGTTCTACTGGTATTGGCACTTGCATTTTTTTCCTTACCTACCAATGCCCAATTTTTAAAAAAACTTGGTAAAAAGGCGCAGAAGGCTGCGGAACGCACCGTGGAAAGACGGGTGGAACAAGAGTCTTCAAAGAAGACCGACCAAGCTCTTGATTCAATTTTAGAACCCGGACAAAAACCATCAACTAACCCAGACCGCCCAACTCCTCAAAATCAAGGAGGTAAAAATGATGAAGCTGGAAACGGATCAATCAACAATAATGGGGGTGCCGAATCAGGCCCTTCTGGCCCAAAGACCATCCAGGTATATAGCAAGTTTGATTATGTTCCAGGGGATAAACCCTTATATTATGATGACTTTGCCAATGACTTTATTGGAGACTTCCCTTCCAAATGGAATACGAATGCAGGGGGCGAAATTGTGACCTTGGGCGATTCTCCACAGAAATGGTTAAGCTTAAAATCTGGCTACAGTATCCAATATATTCCCAACGCACCACAATTGCCTGAAGAATATACTATTGAATTTGATATAGCCGCTGTAGGACTTGGTAGGCAGACCTCTTCAAACGCCATCTTGAGGATAACCTTAAGTGATGATGAGAAGTTTAAGGATGGTAACAATTATACCTATGCGGACATTCCTTTTTGCCAATACGCCGCCATTGGCGTTACCGTACAAAATAGAATAAATGGAAAAGGGGAAATTCGCAGTACGGTCAAAGCAGATCTGCGGGATGAAATCCTAAACTATCCCCATATTTCCATAGCGGTGAATAAACAGCGTTTTCGCCTTTGGGTCAACGAAGTAAAATATATAGATGTTCCACAATTGGTTGCCAAGGGGGCAGTCCTAAGCACTTTGAAGTTCCACCCTAATGGTTTTAAAGACGGTCAGGAACAAGTCTTTATCTCCAATGTTAAAATAGCTGAGGGTGGGGTTGACCTAAGAAGAAAATTGATTGCAGAAGGTAAGATTTCCACCAACGGTATTCTATTTGATTCTGGTTCCGCCAACATCAAGCCGGAATCTATGGGTATCATACGACAGATATATCAAGTGTTGCAACAAGATTCCAATATCAATCTCAAAATTGTTGGGCATACGGACAGTGATGGTGCTGACGACGCCAATATAAAACTTTCCAAGAGCAGGGCAGATGCCGTAAAAGATGCATTGGTGAAGGTATATGGTGTAAATGGTGGAAGGTTGACCACAGAGGGCAAAGGGGAATTGGAGCCCGTGGCCGAAAATTCATCCCCAGAAGGTAAGGCCCAAAATCGCAGGGTTGAATTTATCAAACAATAATTAGAATGTTATGAAGATCAAAATTTCTATCCTAATACTAGCAATGCTAACCCTAACCGCTCTTGAGGCGCAGGATAACTGTAGTCAATATTATCCGATGCAAGAGGGTGCCACATTTCAATATACTTCTTATAATAAAAAGGGTAAAAAGGAGGGAGTAATTGATTACACTATTAAGGACGTGAAGAACAAAGGGGCTATTACAGAAGCAACTATGGAAATGAAGCTTACCGATAAAAAGGGAAAAGTACATCCAATGGAATATGGATTTACCTGTGAGGGCGATGTAGTCAAAATCGATTTTGAATCAATTATGCCTCAGGAAATGCTCAACCAAATTGGACCTGACGCGGAAATCAAGATGGATGGAACAGATATTGAATTACCAAATAACCTAAGTGTAGGTCAAGAACTTGCCGATGCCAATATTGATATTACCATGGCCATGGGACCTATGAATATGAAAATAGGGGTAAGGACCATCAATCGAAAAGTTGAAAAAGAGGAAAAAGTAAATACCCCTGCCGGAGATTTTGATTGCTTGGTTTTGTATGAAGACCATTTGGTTAAACCGCCCATGGGTAAAGAACAAAGTTCACCTTCCAGAACATGGATTGCCGAAGGGATCGGAATGATAAAACAAATCTCCTACAATAAAAAAGGGGAAGTAATCTCTACTTCGGAGTTAACCGATTACAGTAAATAAAGAAAAAGAACAGTTTTAAACCGCCGTTTTTTCTTTTGTCAATTTGGCTTCAAAAAGGGTTTCAAAATGTCGAAGTAATTTTTGTTTGACTTCATCCATCTTAATCTCCTTTTGTCCAAGTTCCACATTTAAAGAAGTTACCGCCTTGTCTTTAATACCACAAGGGATCATCAAATCAAAGTAGCCCAAATCCGCATTGATATTGAATGCAAAGCCGTGCATGGTGACCCAACGGCTGGCCCGCACGCCCATAGCACATATTTTACGTGCAAAAGGGGTGCCCACATCCAACCAAACACCAGTTTCTCCCTCTGAGCGTTGCCCTTTTAGACCGTATTCCGCTAAAGTCAAAATGACCATTTCTTCTAAAAAACGAAGGTATTTATGGATATCGGTAAAGAAATTGTCCAGGTCCAATATGGGATAGCCCACAATTTGACCAGGGCCATGATAGGTAATATCACCACCTCTATTGATTTTGTAAAACTTCGCGCCTTTTTCGTCCAAAACCTTTTCATCCGCTAAGAGATTGTCCATGTCGCCACTTTTTCCCAAGGTATATACGTGAGGGTGTTCCACAAACAAAAAATAGTTAGGGGTTTCCAACTCAGCCGCCTCCCTCCTGTTCTTAATTTTGGTATCCACGATTTCTTTGAAAAGCACCTCTTGGTAGTCCCAAGTTTCTTTATAGTCCTTGTGACCCAGATCCCGTAATTGTACGGTTTTGTTCATCTTGCAAAAATACGAAGCTGTCCTTATTTCTCTAGTTCCACCTCAAGGTTGATGGATTCTGGGTTTTTCATCATATCCATAAAATTGACCTCGTAAATCATGGTCTTTCCATCCATGGAAAATGTGGCACCTTCAACATTGACCTTTTTCACCTTTTTGGGAAAGTGATATTTAAACGTGTAGGTAGATCCTGAAAGAAACATCTCTGCCCCTTGCAGACTATCCAAACCCTTTTCAAACAATTTTTCATCAATAATCGAAATAGTTCGACTAAAGGTTGCTCCGTCAAAGGCATAGGTCACTTTTGTAGTGGGTTCACTATTCTTCATCGGTGATGGACCGCTAGTGCTGGGTGCAGGACCTAGCTTACTCGCTTCTTGAAAAGCATTAAAAGCATCATTCACTTCTTCCACATTTTTAAACGCACTGAACATATCAAAATTCATTTTCCCTTCGTCCTCATTGACAACCATTCGAATACTAAATGGTTCCAATTTTTTGAGCTTTGCTTGTTCTTCTGGTGATAATTTAGCAATACTATCCTTCTTTTCTTCAAGCAAATCTTTGAAAACCAATGTAGAATCTACCGCTTTTTCCGGAGTCCTTGTAGAATCCATGGACGCCACCATTTCCATCATCTCATTACCATCAAAGTGAATATTAAGTTTCCCCGAACCATCTTCATTGAAATGGATTTCCTCAGTAAAATTGCATGCCAAAGCCAAGCCTACAAACAAAATTGTGGCCAAAAACCGTATTCTTTTCATCTATTCAAATTTTATTGTTCTTAAATAGGTCAGATGTAATTCACCAGGTACCATCTCAGTGTGCACCACCAATGGTAATGGCTCATTTCATCATTTATTAATTTGGGTTGTTCAAGATGACCAGCGCGGCAATTACTCCGGGCACCCAGCCACAAAACGTCAAAAGTAGAACAATAAGAAAAGAACCGCAACCTTTCCCGATTACTGATAATGGTGGGAAAATGATGGCCAATAAGACGCGAATAAAACTCATTTAGATTTTGATTGATGTACCCTATAGGTCTAAAAATACCGTAATTTG
>JBCBZA010000087.1:0-16187 GCA_039815575.1 Bacteroidota bacterium
AAGGTTTTTTTTTGGCAGGGGCTATCATTCTAACAAGAAATTTTTTGATTAGAGTGTCTATCTTAAAGAGTATTTTTCTTCATTTCATCTTATCTGTTGCATTTACCTTTCTTAGTTATTCCCTTTTGATACCTTTCGAAAATTTGTTCTTATCCCAACCCGTTAATTTGACACTTGATTCAATTTTTGTTCGGAGTATGTATGGGGCCAATTTTAGCTTTTTTCTTTATTTCGCTATTATTTCAATTTTATATGCAGCCCTATACCTTACTAAAGAACAAAATCAAATACTAGGTGCGGAACGGTTGAAAAATCAGCTATTGGATGCTAAAATGAGTAGTTTGAGAACACAAATCCAGCCTCATTTCTTATTTAATACCCTAAACAGTATCAGCTATTTGACGGGAACTGATGTAAAAAAAAGTAAAGATGCAATTGCTGATCTAAGTCAAATTTTAAGGTACACGCTTGCTATTAAGACCAACAATTACGTCTTTTTGGAGGATGAATATAACTGCGCTTTTAAGTACTTATCGCTCATGAAAATTCGTTTTGATGATAAATTGAATTTTAACTTTGATTCCCTAGAGACAGACAAAAAATATAAAGTCCCTCCATTTGTCCTGCAGCCCATATTGGAAAACTCCCTAAAACATGGACTGTCCAAAAATCAAGAAAGCATTGAAATAAATATTTATTCCAAAATAATCGCAGATCGGCTATCCATTCTGGTTACAAATGACGGGGAACTACTACCATCAAACTTTCACTATGGCACTGGACTTGGAAACATTTTGTTGCGGCTCAATGAACTATTTGGTGACAAATATGGTTTTGTCATGAAAAATGATGATAATTTGGTAAAGACTAAAATATCCATCCCTCTACGTGCATAACCGGCACCTTAATAAGACCGCATACCTTTTTTAATTTAACATGCGATGCTTGCCGATTAATAAACGAATTAGGGGAAAGATGGTCTTTCCGAGAATTTTGTAACAACTTTCATCAAGCTCCATACAAGATAATAAGGCTCAAATCGCTGTGCAATTCCAAACTTTTATTTTTATCCGCTTTCGAAAAACAATTCTCAATACTACCATTAGCAAAAGCTCGATTTTCAATGAAAACCGAGCTTTGCGCTAAGCGGAGGAAGAGGGATTTTGTTCCAACCTCCCCCTTACGGCATTCTGCAAATGCCTAATCCTTAAAACAAAAAAACCGCTAAAGTAAACTTTGCGGTTTTTCGTTTCAAGTCTTGCGCTTGATCGCGGAGGAAGAGGGATTCGAACCCCCGGAGGTGTGACCCTCAACAGTTTTCAAGACTGCCGCATTCGACCACTCTGCCATTCCTCCCTAAATGCGGGCGCAAATATACTAACCTTTTAATCGCTAAAAAAGTATCCTCAACTTTTTCTATGTAGCCCATACATCTTCATGGGCCATCCCGTCCAATGCTTCTTCTTGGAAACGGAAAATACAGAAAATTTCAACTTTAAATATTCCCCTTTAGGCTCGGAAATTCCCTTTCACCAAGATTCTTTCTTTATATGGTGACGCTATGCGATTGATTTGCTTTCAAATAATCTAAACAATCAATCATGAGGAAGTTAAAAATTTTTACCATTAGCTGTTGTCTTGTACTGCTTCACGCTTGCGCCTACGACAGCGAAGATGATTTGATTGCCATCGATGAAAATGACGTCGAAGGTGAAACTGAAAACCCCAATGTGTCCAGTGTTACTTATGCAAATACAATCAAGGCCATTGTGGATTCAAGTTGTATATCATGCCACTCCAGTCCACCTAGAAACGGGGCACCATTTGCCCTTGTCAACTTCACACAGGTAAGTGGAAGGGCCAATGGTATTCTGACCGCCATATCAAGACAGTCAGGAGCGCCTGGTGCGATGCCACCCGCAGGACGTCTGCCCCAAAACTCCATTAATCAGATCCAGGAGTGGATTGATAATGAAACACCCGAAGATTAATAACCAATTCTAATACGTACAAATGAAAACAAATCAAATTTTTAATGCATGTCTGGTTTTTGTAGCACTTTTTGGTGCACTTCATTTAACCGGTCAAAAATTAGTCGATAGAAATGGCCAGGTTGGTTTTGAAGCATCAGAGGCTCTTTTTGAGCCTGTTGAAGCCAAAAACGAGTCCGTGACCGCCGTTCTTGATGCAACATCCAATGAAATAGCTTCTCTGGCTTTAATGAAAGGATTCCGGTTTAAGAATTCCCTAATGGAAGAACACTTTAATGAAAACTATATGGAATCAGAAAAATACCCCAAGGCCACTTTTAAAGGTAAGCTTTTGGATTTTGATATCACCAAGCTTACCAATACACCACAACAGGTCCGTGTAGATGGGAAATTGGAATTGCATGGAAAAGAAAAGGCGGTAAATACGTTCCTGAATGTTGCCAAGGTAGGTGATGCGGTGGCGATTTCAGGCTCATTTACCGTAACCCCGGATGATTTTGACATTTCAATCCCGTCCCTTGTCAAAAACAAGATTGCCAAAGAGGTCATCGTATCGTTGGAATTTAAATTAAAGGAGCTATGAAAAAGAAGTTAATCCTTGCCATCACCGGTCTTATAGTGGGAGTAGTAGCATTGGGTGCTATACTAAACTTCACCTTCAATCCAAAACCCCGGGTAATTGCCAATGAAAAAGCTGCCTTTTTCATACCAGCTGATCAGTTGCGGGATTCTTTTACCGCTAACGAGGGGAATGCTACGGTAAAGTATATGGACAAAGTACTCAAGGTTTCAGGGAAGATTACTGCAATTGAAGGAAAGAGCGTTGTGCTCGACGATAAGGTGCTGGTCAATTTTTTAATGGACACCGTAAGTGGACTTCTCCGTGGGGATGACCTGGTCATCAAAGGAAGGTGTGTCGGTTTTGATGAATTATTACTACAAGTAAGAATTGACCAAGCCAAGATTCATAAAAAATAACAACCATAATACCACTAAAAATGAAACATTTAATGCGTATGCTACTACTTTTGCCATTTTGTCTTTTTTCCCAAGAGGACCTTTTGGCAGGACTGGATACCGTAAAAGTCGACAATTATAAAAGCGCTGCTTTCAAAGGACTTAAAATTGTCAATTTTGAATCCACAAAAATGGTGTCTTCCAAGGAATTATATTTTGTGGTGTCCCACAGATTTGGCTCCATTGAAACGGGTTTTGAGGATTTTTTCGGACTTGACCAGGCCGTTACCCGTCTCAACTTCATCTATGGCATTTCTGACGGAATAAACATTGGCCTCTCAAGGAGTTCATTTCAGAAGATTTACGAAAGTTCACTGAAGGTGCGATTGTTGCGTGAAAAAACTGGGGGCTTTCCTTTTACCATAGTAAGTTCCAGTAATATCCTTTTGAATACGGCACTGGATGAAGTGGTACTTCCCAGACTTGAATTCAAGAATAGGTTAGGGTATACGACCCAATTGTTGATTTCCAAGAAAATAAGTGAAGGGTTATCCTTGCAGTTAATGCCTACATTCTTCCATGACAATTTCGTTGCCATAAATGAGCAGCAAAATTCCCAATATGTACTTGGTTTTGGTGGTAGGCAAAAGTTGACCAAAAGGTTTTCTTTGAACTTTGACTATGGCTATCACCTCAACAGGGCCGAGACATCGCCGTTCAGTAACTCTTTGTCCATTGGTGTGGATATTGAAACTGGAGGCCATGTTTTTCAATTGCATTTTACGAATGCCCAACCCATGAACACTAATGGTTTTCTTGGGCAGGGCACCGGGGATTGGGGTACAGGTGATATTTTCTTCGGGTTTAACCTATCCAGGGTATTCAATTAAAAAAAGATATCATGGAAAAGACAATACAGAAAAAGACAATAGCACGTATTGAAGTACAAAGAAGCTTCTGTAAGCATTGTGGTCGTAAAATATGTCAAGAACTTTTAAAGATTGAAGAGATTACCAATGTTATCCTTTATCCTGATAATGCGCTAGTGATATTCAGTTTTTTCCGGGCCAATGATTTGTGCAAAGCCCTAAATGTACTTACCAAACTTGGTTACCCAGAGATTGGGGAAGAACCTGATATTGGAAATTTTGATGGACAAATAAGCTGTAATTGCCCATTAGTTGAATATGCCGCATAAAAACCTAACCGTATCTGGCGGGATGTCATTCGCATAAATCCTGTCTTTTCATAGTTTTGCTAAAAAAGCGACTATGCCAGGATTTGAGGCCTTTGGAGATTTAGAAAAGGAACAAGTACAAGATGTATTGGACAATGGTGTACTTATGCGTTATGGTTTTGATGCCATGCGCAACGGCCACTGGAAAGCAGAGGAATTGGAAATCAAGGTTGCGAAAAGGATGCAAACCAGCTATTGCCATGCCGTGAGCAGTGGAACGGCTGCTCTAACCGTTGCCCTGGCAAGCGCCGGAATAGGGGCAGGGGATGAGGTCATTATGCCCACATTCACTTTTGTGGCCAGCTTTGAGTCTATTTTGGCACTAGGAGCGATTCCCGTTCTAGTAAACATTGATGACACCTTGACCTTGAATTCCAAAGCAGTGGAAAAGGCGATTACCAAAAAAACCAAGGTGGTCATGCCTGTTCATATGTGCGGTTCCATGGCCGATTTGGATGCCCTGAAGGCTATTTGCGAAAAATACGATTTGCTATTGCTGGAGGATGCCTGTCAGGCCATCGGGGGAAGCTATAACGGAAAACCCTTGGGCAGCATCGGGGATTTGGGGTGCTTTTCGTTTGATTTTGTTAAGACCATCACCTGTGGCGAGGGAGGGGCACTAATTACGAATACTAAAACATTTTACGAGAATGCCCATCAATACTCCGACCATGGCCATGACCATATTGGGAGTGATAGGGGAGCCGAAGCCCATCCTTTTTTGGGCTATAACTTCCGCATCTCGGAACTAAATGCAGCCGTTGGCTGTGCCCAGATTCAACGCTTGGATGAGTTTGTGGCCATTCAGAAAAAGAACTACGACATTCTTAGAGCGGCATTGGGTGAGGTAGAGGGCCTTACTTTTAGAAGGGTCCCCCATGGAGGAGAAGAAAACTATTCTTTCTTGAACTTTTTTCTTCCCTCCGAGGTGTTCACTCGGAAAGTGCACAAGGAATTGTGCGAAGCGGGAATCGATGGCTGTTTTTATTGGTACGATAACAATTGGCATTACTACCGAAAATGGGAACACCTGATTCAAAAAAAGTCATTGGGGGGATTGCCTTTGGAGGTTTTGGAACGCCTACCGGATTATTCAAAAGCTGATTTCTCAGCTTCCGATCATTGGATGGGAAGGACTATCTCTTGTCTTATAAAGTTGGGTTGGACCGAAGAAGAGGTGCACCAAAGGGCACTTAAAATGTCCAAGACCATTGGTAAAATTCTAGATTCTTAATTATTCGTTCATACTAAACCGGAAATTTTTGTCATAATTTAAGATAGGCTGTAACTAAAGGAGTAAAGACAGCAATCCAAATGGACAAAAATCTAGAGAATACCTTTCTTGATGCTCTGGAAGCCTCCCAAGACAAGCTTTTCCGCATTTGTTCTTCCTATGCCAAAGATGCAGATGATGCCAAAGACTTGTTTCAAGAAGTCTTGGTCAATATCTGGAAAGCTATGCCCAGTTTTAATGGGAACTCAGCTTTAGATACATGGATGTATCGCATCACCTTGAATGTCAGTCTTAGGCATCGGGCCAATTTAATACGCGAGAAAAATAGAAGGGGTCAAATAAAGAGCTTTACGATTGAATATTTAGGGCACGATGGGGAACATGACCAGAACCTTAAAAAGTTGAATGTGCTCAGAAACTGCGTCAGAATGCTAAACGATGCGGATAAGGCTATTGTCACCCTCTATTTAGAGGAATTGGCGTACAAAGAAATTTCAGAAATCACAGGCTTAAAGGAAAATACGATTGCCGTCCGTATTAAAAGAATAAAGGAAAAATTGTTGCACTGTTTAAATGATAAGTTATGATAGAGAATGAATTGATTGCACTATGGCAATCCTCCCCAAAACACGAGCAAATAAAGTTTGAGCGGTCCAAATTGATGTTGGAGGTGCAAGATAAACTGGATAGCTTTGATAGGGCGGTAAAACGTCGGGACTGGATAGAAATAGGGGCTGCTATTTTTATTGTAGTCCCCCTTTTTGCGTATGAAACGTATCGACAACCGAACTACCTTACAAAATTTGGGGCCATTTGGATAATTATGTATTGCTTTTATGTGACTTATAGACTTTTGAAAGCAAAAAAAAATAAACCCCAAGAGAATTGCTCCTATTTGGAATATCTAAAGCAAAGCAAAGGATATCTTGAAAAACAGAAGAATCTATTGCAAAACGTAACCTATTGGTACATCCTTCCTGCCCTAATAGGGGCAATCATTATGCTCACGGGGATGTCGGATTTGTTAAACAAATCCTGGCAAGAAATTATTCGAATAAAGAAACTTTGGAAAATGTTACCGATAATGATTTTAATTACCGTATTTATTGACCAAATAAATAAGCGAGCCGTTAAAAAAGAATTACTGCCCAGAATCAAAAAGGTCAATGAACTGATTCATTTAATGGAAGAAAAATGATTCTAGATGTTCCGAAGTTTATGTACGGACCACTTATAGACCTATAAACCAGAAACTTTTAAACTCCTAATACCCAACGTATTCCACAATTTCCAATCCATACCCCACGATTCCTACCCGTTTGGACTGCTCCGTATTGGTAAGCAAGCGAATTTTGGTAATATTCAAGTCATGTAGTATTTGGGCACCTACACCAAAGTCCTTGGTGTCCATCTCTATTTTTGGGGCCTTAAAAATCCCTTCTGCCTGTCTATCTTTTAAATCAACCAAACGGTTCAAGAGATTCATGGATTTTGCCTCTTGATTTATGAAGATAAAAGCACCCTGCCCTTCAGCATTGATGGCCTTGAACATATCCTGCAACTTATCCTCTGGGTTGTTGGTCAACGTCCCTAAAATATCATTATTTACCAAAGTGGAATTGATTCTGGTAAGGACCCTATCCCCTTTATTCCAACTCCCTTTTGTCAGCGCTATATGGACCTGGTCGTTGGTAGTCTGTTGGTAGGCACGCAATCTAAATTCGCCAAAACGCGTAGTGATTTTAAAATCCTCCTTTTTCTCAATAAGACTGTCATGCTCCATACGATAGGCAATCAAATCTTCAATGGAAACGATTTTTAAATCAAATTTTTTAGCAACTTCCAGAAGTTGTGGCAAACGTGCCATGGTACCATCTTCATTTAAGATCTCCACCAATATTCCAGCCGGTTGGAGACCGGCAAGCCTTGCAAAGTCGATAGCAGCTTCGGTATGTCCTGTTCGCCTAAGTACCCCTCCCTGCTTTGCCTTTAACGGGAAAATATGCCCAGGTCTGCCCAGTTCGTGGGATTTAATATTCTTGTCGGTCAATGCTTTAACAGTTTTTGCCCTGTCATGTGTTGATATGCCTGTTGTGCAACCATAGCCGATAAGATCTACCGACACCGTAAACTGGGTGTGATGCAGTACCGTATTATTTTCGACCATCATATTTAAGTCCAGCTCTTTGCATCTTTCTTCGGTAAGTGGGGCACAAATGAGTCCACGACCATGGGTTGCCATGAAATTGATCATTTCCGGGCTTACCAATTCAGCAGCGGCAATAAAATCCCCCTCATTCTCCCGGTTTTCGTCATCCACTACAATGATGACTTTTCCTTGTCTGATATCTGAAATGGCTTCTTCAATGGTATTTAAGGTAATTGCAATTTCCATGTTATGCCTTTTGCGCTTTTTTCTTAAACTTAAAAAAATCCGTGATACGTTGTATAAAATTCCCATCGCCCATCAATCCCCTATCCGCGGTTGCTCTTTTGGTCAAATAAATACTTAACGGCATCATGATAATGGTGGAAAGCCATGCACCCAACATGGGATTAATCCCCCCTTTTTTAGCCGAATTTTCAGCAAATACCCCAATAAAATAATACGTCAGGAATAAGATTATGGCAATGACCATTGGCAATCCCAACCCACCTTTTCTAATGATGGCACCTAGTGGGGCCCCAACAAAAAACAGAATGATACAAGAAAAAGCAAGGGCAAATTTCTTGTGTAAGGAGAGTATGTGCCTATTGTAAATTTCATAGCGCCTGTCTAGCTCTTCCTTTTTACCATTGACCGTGTTCAAGATATTGGTGATGGAATTTTTGGCATTGTTATATAATTGCGATTGCTGCCATTCGGGGACTAGGGTAATCAAATCATCAACATTAGCCGTAGTATCGACTTTTCTTGGAGGGGCCACCTCAACTTTTTTTATGTCCTTTTTTAAACTATCCACATTAACAGGAAAAGCGCCCATTCGTATATAGACATTTTTTGAGAAGGCTTTAACTTGTTTTAGGTTATTATCACGCAGGGAGTCAATATCCTTGGTAAGGCGGACCACATTTTTCATTTTGTCCGTCATAATATCTGATTCCTCCTCTATATCTTGGTTGTTCAAATCGGAAACATCAATGTTGGAAACGTAAGTTTCAAAGTCTGCCCGGGTAAAAGGATATTTTCTTTTTTCCTTTGGGGATTTAGGTTGCATTTCTTGATAGCGATACCCGTCTTTGAGTACCAATTGGATAATGTCCGATTCCTCACTGCTGATAAGCTCCCCAGTTTGGGCTTTAATTACTGTGGTATTAAGATTGGTCCTCGACTTTTCGTGGATGATAACGTCGTTTAGATACTGGTCCTTATCTCCGGATTTCTTCGCCACCTTCATGTTCATATCCGTTCCTTCAATATCACTGAATACACCTTCAACAATAACTGCGGCTGGCTTTACTTTGGCAATATTACGACGCATGTTGAAAATCTTTTGCTCCGAGGCCGGAATGACATTATTTGCCAAAAAGAAGGCACCTATTCCAAGCAAAACAACAAAGGCGATAATGCTTCGCATCGCTTTTTGTAAAGAAACCCCAGAGGCTTTCATCGCTGCGAATTCATAGTTTTCGGCAAATGCCCCAAACGTCAAGAGTGATGCGAGTAGCACGGTCAACGGCAATACCTTATCAATCAAGGTAGGCATATAATAAAACAGGAACTTACCTATAATCCAAATGTCCAAATCCTTGCCGGCCAAATCATCAATAAACAACCAAACGGTCTGAAATATGAAAATCACCATTAAAATGGCAAAGGAGCTGAAAAAATTATAAAGGAAACGCGATAATATATATCGGTCAATTATGGGCAACACAGAAAGTTCATTAGTTCTTTATGATGTAATAGCCTTCATCTTCATACTTGGCCTCATCAAAGGTAAACAAGCTTTTTGACAAGGTTTGGTTGGTTTTGAAAGAATTAACGGTAATAGTGGTTTTAGTACCATTACCACCGGTCTCGATAAGTTTGTGGATGTGTTTGGTTTCGGCATCAACTCCCAATAGTATGGATTTAATATCAGAATTTGAATCGATAGGGGTCAGCTTCACGTATTGGATTTTCCTGCCTTGAACATTCTGAAGGATGTCCCATGCATACGTATGTCCCTCACGGTAAAATGTCAGCATTTTTGATGGCGTTATCGTCTCTTCATCATCAGATTGATCGTCAATTGTCACCTCTTCATTATCAGGTATGATCGTGTAAACTTTACTTCCATCATAAATCTGTGTGGCCCCAAAAAAATTGGCCCGGTATTTATCCCCTTGTAAGGTGGCATCCCCTCTTGTCTCACTTTTGGTGTTGGCCTCGGTGTTTTCTAAAGTGTATTTGAAATCAATCACGATGTTATCATAGGACACCACTTTGTTATATACTTCGTCTAAAAGTGCCTTGGCTTTCTGGGAATTCTGTGCTTGTATCGAAATGCAAACTAGTACTAGCGTAGTTGCAATAAATGCTCTTTTGATCATGGATTATCGTTAATTTCTATTCTGTGTTTCATTTTGTAATAGTTGCTCCAATGCAAACAGGTCCGGGACCAAAACCTGTCTGGCCTTACTTCCTTCAAAAGGTCCAACAATTCCTGCAGCTTCTAACTGGTCAATAATCCTACCGGCTCTGTTGTATCCTAATTTTAACTTTCGTTGGATCAGTGATGCGGAGCCTTGTTGCGCATTGACGATGACCTCTGCAGCATCACGGAACATGCTGTCGCGTTCGCTAATATCATAATCAATTCCTGTGCCAGAATCCTCACCTACGTATTCCGGTAATAAGTGAGCATCAGGATATGCCCTTTGGGAACCAATGTACTCCGTTATTTTGGCCACTTCAGGGGTGTCTACAAAAGCGCATTGTAACCGTGTAACATCATTGCCCTGGGTAAACAACATGTCTCCACGACCTATTAATTGGTCAGCGCCCTGGGTGTCCAAAATGGTCCTGGAATCGATTTTTGACGTTACCCTAAATGCTATCCTTGCGGGGAAATTGGCTTTTATAATTCCAGTTATTACGTTAACGGAAGGTCGCTGTGTCGCTATGATTAAATGTATTCCAATGGCCCTTGCCAACTGCGCGAGTCTTGCTATGGGCGCTTCTACCTCTTTCCCCGCTGTCATGATTAAATCGGCAAACTCGTCAATGACCAAGATAATATAAGGCAAAAATTTATGGCCATCATTTGGATTCAACTTCCTCGATTTGAATTTTGAATTATATTCTTTGATATTTCGGACCATTGCCAATTTCAAAAGTTCATAACGTTGGTCCATTTCAATGCACAAGGAGTTCAACGTATTTATGACTTTGGTGTTGTCCGTAATAATGGCCTCTTCAGAATCTGGAAGTTTCGCCAAAAAGTGACGTTCTATTTTGTTGTAAAGTGTCAGTTCCACCTTTTTCGGGTCAACCAATACAAATTTGATTTCAGCCGGATGTTTTTTATAGAGCAAAGATGTAATTACGGCATTCAGGCCAACGGATTTACCTTGCCCTGTGGCGCCAGCCATAAGTAAATGGGGCATCTTGGCCAAATCGACTACAAAGGTTTCATTGCTGATGGTTTTACCAAAGGCAATAGGCAATTGCATTTCTGCTTTTTGGAACTTGCTTGAGGCGATGACCGAACGCATGGAAACAACGGTAGCATTTTTGTTGGGAACCTCAATGCCAATTGTCCCTTTTCCAGGAATGGGCGCAATGATCCGAATTCCTAAGGCAGCCAAGGAAAGGGCAATATCATCTTCTAAATTTTTTATTTTGGAGATACGGATACCTGCCTCCGGAACAATCTCGTAGAGCGTTACCGTAGGCCCTATGGTAGCTTTTATTTGGGCAATACCTATTTTATAATTTTTGAGCGTGGATACAATTTTGTTTTTGTTTTCCTCCAGTTCTTCCTGATTGATGGTAATACCGCCAGAGACACCATGCTCTTCCAATAAATTGATGGGCGGGAATTTGTAATTGCCCAATTCCAGCTTGGGGTCGAATTCTCCAAAATCCTTCACCAATTTTGCTGCTTTTACATCCGTTTCGACGGTTTCTTCCGCCACCCTTTCCACCTTGAGGTCAATGGTATCTTCCTCAACCTCGGGAAGGTTCACATCCAAACCAGATCCAGGGTCTAAAGTGGGAATATCCTTTTTATGGGTATAGGTGTCAACCTTTATTTCTTCTTCTTCAGGTTCCAGGCTAAGCTCAATGGATTCGTTATGCAAATCTTTTGAAAAGGCTTTTGATTTGGGAAAATTGATTCCCTTAAAATAATTTCCTATGCCTTCCGGAGAAAAATTAAATAGCCGCACCATAATAACGACAAGGGTAAATAGCAACAAAAGAAACACACCTATTTTCCCTACATAATCTTGAAGGAAATCATTCATTTCGTACCCAATCTGTCCCCCAAGCAGAGGTTGTTCAAAAAAGAAAAAACCCGAAGCAATGGAAATCCAAATTACACCGAGAAGACCCCATATCCATTTTCCCCAAAGGTTGTTTCCATTAAGACCAAGAAACAGATAGAGTCCGGTAATGGTCAAAAGGATGGGAAAAGCAAAAGCGGCCAATCCAAATCCTTTGTACATAAAAAAATGACTTATGGCCGCACCAAACTTGTTCAATAAATTTTCTGACTCGGCATTTCTGTCCAAAAACTCGGAAAGAAGACTTTGATCCTCTTGCCATGTAAAATAGAAGGATATAAAAGAAAAAAATAATGCAAGGCTTAGGACAATCAAAAAGCAACCAAAGATGATTTTGTTCTTCTTTGACACCTTAAATCCTTGCTTTTTCTTTGAAGCAGAGGTTTTTGATTTCCTTCGTTTGGTCGCCATTAATAAAAATAAGCCGCTAAGTTACAAATTTACGTTGCCTAAAGGGGTAGGGGATGTTGCGTTATACAACTTTTGGAATGTAAATAATACATCCTACAATTGCCGAAATCAATGAGGCAGCCAGTACCGCTCCTGCGGAAACATCTTTTACTAGGCCAATTTTTTCATCAAACTCAGGCTGAACGAAGTCCGCCAGCTTCTCAACAGCCGTGTTCAACCCTTCAATGCTAATGACCATTCCTATGCATATAAATTGAAGCGCCCATTCCGTATTGGAAATGTCAAAATAGAATCCAGCTACTGTCATTACTACGGCAATAACAAATTGAATTTTTATACTGGATTCGGTCTTCAATAAAACAAAAAGACCTTTAAAAGCGTATCCAACACTTTTAATACGATTAATGACAAAAGGTTCTTTAGGCATCCATTAGTGCTTCAAGCGCAGCTTTGTAATTGGGTTCATCAACCGTCTCAGGAACCTGCTCAGCGTACCTTACCGTTCCATTTTCGTCAAGGACAATTACAGCCCTGGACAGTAATCCCTGAAGCGGGCCATCCGAAAAAGCAACATTGTATGCTTTTCCAAAGTTTCCATCACGGAAATCAGAAAGGGTTTCTACTTGGTCTATCCCCTCGGCACCACAGAACCGAGCTTGTGCAAAGGGCAGGTCTTTAGAGATGCATAGTATTTTGGTGTTATCAAGTTCGGCAGCTTCCTGATTAAATTGACGTACAGATTGTGCACAAGTTCCGGTATCGACGCTGGGGAAAATATTTAGAACTACTTTTTGTCCATGATAATCGGATAGGGAAGTCGTGCTTAGATCGTTTTTTGTAAGGGTAAATTCAGGTGCTTTACTCCCATTGACAGGAAGGGTTCCCAAAGTGTGTATTTCGTTTCCTTTTAAGGTTACTGTAGCCATTTTAATTCTTGTTTAAGGTGAATAGTGAACGTTTTAAACGTATCACAGTTCAATGATATCTAGTGTGATTACGCTAATGCGAAGGTAAAAAATGGATTTGAATTTTTAGGCTTCAACAGGACGGGCCAATTGCTTTATTTTAATCTTGAAGGCAGCAAACAACAAGGTCATGAAAGGACTTAACCAATTAAATATGGCGTAAAAGAAATAGTCTCCAACAGCAACACCTAAAACGCCACTATGGTAAGCACCACAGGTATTCCAGGGAACCAAAACGGAGGTCACGGTCCCGGAATCCTCCAAAGTCCGACTTAGGTTTTCAGGGGCCAACCCACGTTCTTCATAAGCCTTGGAAAACATTTTCCCAGGGACGACCAATGCCAAGTATTGGTCAGATGCGGTGACGTTCAACGCCAAACAACTTCCCACCGTACTTGCAAAAAGACCAAATGTGGTTTTTGCTAGATTCAGTAAGGACTTGGTAATACGTTGTAGCGCTCCAATGCCGTCCATGATGCCTCCAAAAACCATAGCACAAACAATCAACCAAATGGTGCCGAGCATTCCCGCCATTCCTCCAGATGAAAATAAATCGTTGAGCACTGGATCAGAAGTTTCTATGGTGGTATCAACGGTTATTGCATTTAGAATCCCCTTATATCCTGTTGAAAAATCCAGTAGCGCTCCACCGCCAAGTTTAGCTACTAAATCCGGTTGAAATAGAAGTGCAAAAACCCCGCCCAACAAGGTCCCGACCAATAGGCCCAAAAGGGGAGGTGCTTTTTTCACAATAAGAAGGATAACCACCACGGGAACAATGAAAAGCCATCCATTAATCGTAAAGGTAGCATCTATGGTATTTAGAATGGCGCTTGTATCAGCCACACCGGAGGTGTCCAAGCTTAGCCCAATAATGATAAAAACTAAAAGGGTTACGGAAATTGTAGGTATGGTCGTCCAGGCCATGTAACGTATGTGAGAGAACAATTCACCCCCTGCCATAGCAGGTGCTAAATTTGTGGTATCACTTAATGGGGACAATTTATCGCCAAAATAAGCACCTGAAAGCACAGCGCCAGCGGTCATACCCAACGAGATGCCCAATGCCTCACCAATACCTACCAAGGCTATTCCTACCGTGGCCGCTGTGGTCCAGCTGCTCCCGGTAGCAATGGATATTATGGCGCAAATTATAACACAGGCCGCTAGAAAAATGGTTGGATTAAGTATTTGAAGGCCATAATACACCATGGCCGGAATGATGCCACTGACCAACCAAGTGCCTGCTAATGCCCCTACCATTAAAAGAATGAGCAAAGCTCCTGTGGTAGAGCGGACATTTTCCGCTACTTCAGCTATCATTTGTTTGTAGGATACTTTATTGAAAAAGCCCACGGTAGCGGCTACAGCACCACCCATAAGAAGAATAAATTGGTTGGAACCACTGAGGGCATCATCCCCAAAAACATATACATTATAGGCCAACATTCCTACAAGGGCAAAAACGGGGATCAGAGCCTCCCAGATATTCAATTCCCTATTTTCAACTACTTCTTCGTTCTCCCTATACTTGGGTTTTTTGGTCTTTTGGCTCATAGGTTAGGCTATTGTGCAAGCCTAATATTACAACATTGGTATCTGTTGTGCAAACGATGTGAGGTTTCCACTAGGCCATTTGTATAGATTTAGGTCGAAGGATTTCAAGTTGCTCCATACACTTTTTCATTCTTTGATACGTATTTTCAATATCACTGTCCAGTCCTATTGAAAAACGGATCAAACCATCCGTAAGCCCCATCTCCACTTGTTCTTCCAAAGGAATTTCGGAAGAGGTAGAGGTGCCAGGGGCACTAAATAAAGTCTTGTAAAAACCAAGGCTAACAGCCAAGTAACCAAGATTTTCCTTTTGCATCAACTCCATGAGTGCATTGGCTTGATCCAAAGTGCCTACATCCAAGGTCATTAATCCTCCAAAACCGTACTCAGGATTCATTTGATTCTTCATGGTTTCATGCCCAGAATGTTCAGCCAGGCCAGGGTAAACTACTTTGAGGCCGTCTTTCTGGAATTTTTTTGCGAGGTAAAGCGTGTTCTCACTGTGTTTTTTTACACGAATATGCAAGGTGCGCATGTTTTTTAGGATGGAGGCGGCCCTAAGACTATCAAGGGTGCTACCAAATAACATTCCTGCACCATCATTAACATCCTTAAGACTTAGGCAAAAATCTGTTGAACCACATACCGCACCTGCTACGCAATCACTGGTCCCATTGATAAACTTGGTAAGGCTATGGATAACGATATCTGCGCCAAGTTGAGCGGCACTTACGCTAAGTGGCGAAAATGTATTATCGACGACCAGGGGGATTCCATATTTTTTGGCTAGAAGCGAGAGCGGCCCAATATCCGCAATTTCCAATAACGGATTACTAACGGCTTCGCAATAAATCATTTTGGTGTTTTTTGAAATACTATTTTCAACACCTTCTAAATCAGTGATGTCCACAAATGCGGTCTGAATGGAAAATTTGGACAAAAAGTTTTTCATTAGGGCATAGGTGCCACCATAAATGGTCCGGCTACTTACAATATGGTCTCCGCCGTTGCAGAGTTGCATGATAACAGCAGAAATGGCTCCCATTCCAGAAGCATAAACATTGGCTGTTTCCGTACCCTCCAAAGCAGCTAATGCCTCACCTAAATAGAGATTGGAAGGGGAAGAGTGCCTACTGTACAAATAGCAGCCTTCCGTATTCCCCTCAAAGGTATCAAACATGGTTTTAGCGGATAGAAATGTATAAGTTGAGGAATCTGAAATGGATGGATTTACCCCACCAAATTCACCAAAGTAATGAAGGTCTTGCAATTTTTGAGCCGATTTGTTTTTCATAATACCATATTTATCAGCTAAATTCTATATTTTTAATATTAAATTCAAT
>JBCBZA010000231.1:0-4139 GCA_039815575.1 Bacteroidota bacterium
ATCAGATCATTCTCGTTATTTGAGGTATAAAAGAACATCTGGCTTTCCCCATCTTTAAAATTTGAAATGACAGTATCCGTCAGTTTTTTTGCCTTTTGGAACCATTGTTCATCAAAAGTAACTTCGTACAGGGAAATGTATGCCTCAATTAGGGTAGCATAGTCATCAAGAAAAGCATCAATGGTACTGATGCCATTTTTGTGATTTCGATAAAGTGTTCCATCCGATTTCACCATTTCCTTTTCAATGAATTCAGCATTTTTTAGGGCTATTTCCAAGTACTTTTCTTCATTAAGATAGCGGTAAGCGTCCACCAAACCTTTGAGCATCAATCCATTCCAAGAGGTTAAAATCTTATCATCCAATCGGGGTTTGCTGCGTTGGTCACGGACAATTTTTAACTTTTGTAAGGCTTCGGAAATCAGGGTATTCAATGCTGTAATGGAAATTTGGTGTCTTTCTGCAATTTCTTTATCCGATTTATCCCGGATCAATACATAATTACCTTCTTCCCAATGCCCATAGGAATTGATGTTATAATACTCCTTAAAAACAGTAAAATCTTTACCCAAGATGGAATCCAATTCATGTTCCTTCCAGACATAAAAAGCCCCCTCTTCCAATTCCCCCGAAGCATTTTGACTATCGGCATCGAGAGAGGAATAGAATCCACCACTTTCATCCAGCAATTCAGTTTCGACAAAATCGATGCATTTCCGAACCACCTCTTTGTAAAGGTTTTTTTTTGTTATCGCATACGCTTTCGCATATAGGCTAATCAGGGGACCGTTATCATAGAGCATTTTTTCAAAATGGGGTACGTGCCACTTGGTATCTACGGCGTATCTTGAAAATCCCCCATCAATAGGGTCGAAAATCCCTCCATAGGCCATTCTCGTTAGGGTAGTATTTACATATTCCATGATGCTGTCATTTTCCTCAGAAACGGCATAGTGCATCAAAAAGTCCAGGTTATTGGGCATCATGAATTTTGGAGCTCGCTTGTAACCTCCCAAATACGTATCAAAATAGGTAGACCATTTGCCTACGGAAACATTTAGGCTGTCCAATTGGAAACGCTCAGTTTTAGTATTGACCTCAACAAGATTGATGGCTTTTATCCCCCGCTCAAGATTGCTGGCATAGTCCTCAATTTTGCCCTTGTCGGTTTTATATAGTTCAATCAATCCTTTTAAGGACTTCATCCAATTTTCCTTGGGGAGGTAGGTTGCTCCCCAAAACGGCCTGCCATCGGGCAGCGCAACAATATTCAAAGGCCATCCGCCATTACCCGTCATCATTTGTATGGCGTCCATATAGATTTGGTCAACATCCGGTCGTTCCTCGCGATCGATCTTTATGTTGATGAAATTATCATTCATCATTTGGGCCACTTCCCCATCTTCAAAACATTCATCCTCCATAACGTGGCACCAATGGCAAGCGGCATAACCAATACTTATTAAAAGGGGCTTATTTTCCTTTTTTGCCTTTTCCAGTACTTCAGGTCTCCACGCTTCCCAATTAACAGGATTGTGAGCGTGCTGCAATAGATAGGGACTGGTTTCATCAATTAGGGCATTGGTGTATTTATGGTTCATTTTTTCCGTTTTTTCCTGACATCCCAAAGCCACAAAAATCAATAAGAAAAGGCTATAGTATTTTTTCATTCCATAGTTGGGTTAAGCGCATAAAAAAAGCGCCAAATATGGCGCTAAGGTAGGTTCTTATGTAGATTAATTAACCTCAAATGTGATTTTAACGTTTACACGATACTCATCTACCTGACCATCTTTTACAGTACAACTTTGCTCATTAAGGTAAACGGAACGAATGTTCTTTACCGATTTTGAAGCTTGCTTTACCGCGTTGTTTGTAGCATCTTCCCAACTTTTATTGGAGTTGGCCAAGACCTCAATTACTTTTAAAACTGCCATAGCTAGTGAATTTTAGATTTGTTTCAAGATAAGAAATTTGTAGTAATACTATGCAGATACTACCCATTCAGTGCAACCACTTCATTTACTTTATCCCCAAGCATATTTTTTAGCATGGTCTCTATTCCATTTTTAAGGGTGAAGGTAGAGGAGGGACATCCGCTACAGGCACCTTGGAGGATAACATTCACAGTTTTGCTCTCTTTTTCATACGACTGGAACAAAATATTTCCCCCATCACTAGCTACTGCAGGTTTAACATATTCATCCAAAATACTAATGATTTGAAGCGAAGTTTCATCTTGTGGTTGTATACCTTTATTGGTAATGGATTCATCTTGGGTTACCTGAGGAGCTTCCGTGGAAACCACCTCCTTTCCTTCGGATAGGAACTCCCTAATAAACTCTCGTAATTCCATACTGATCACATCCCACTCCGCCATATCATATTTGGTAATGGAAACATAGTTTTGGTCAAAAAACACCTCCTTCACAAATGGAAAGTGAAACAGTTGTTTGGCCAGTGTGGAATTTTTAGCCTCATCAATGTTTTTAAACTCAAAAATACCGGGTACAATGGCCTTATTGGCAACATATTTCATCACTGAAGGATTGGGAGTTACTTCGGCATAGACAGTAATGGGTACTTTTTTTGCTGGGTTGGATTCCAAAACAACGGGTGCACCAGAATTCAGATATTCCACTAAATTTTGTGCGACCTCATCCTTAACATCATGCCACTGCACAATGTCAAAGCGTTCCATTGCAATGAAATTCCCAGAAATATATACGGTTTTAACAAAAGGTAAATAGAACAGTTGTTGGGCCAAAGGTGAATCTTTAGCTTCATCAATATTTTTGTATTCATAATTCTCCTTTACCAAAAAATGATTGGCCTCAAATTTCAATATTGTAGGATTGTTGGTCTCAACAACAGTAATATGGTACTCCTTCATCTCAAGTATTTTAGGCAAAAGTACAAAGGAAATATGGGGATTAAAATTTATAATATTATCTTGTAATATGCGTTATGTAGTTGTTTTGGCAACACTATTTTGAACAGCTAGCCCCACATCTTGATGAAAAAATTGCTGATATTTTTATTATTGATTCCCTTTATTGGCACGGAACTTCGTGCACAGGAAGGTATCCCTGTTTACTTTGATTATTTTGCTGACAATTATTATCTGGTGTATCCTTCCATGGCTGGAATCGGGCAAGGGGGGAAAATGAGGTTAACTGCCCGCCAACAATGGTTTGATGTGGACGAAGCTCCAAATCTACAAACCGTAAATGCTCATTTTAGGGTGGGTGAACGCAGTGGAATTGGAGGTATCTTATTTAATGACTCCAATGGCTTTCATTCCCAAACGGGCTTTAAAGCTACCTATGCACATCATTTACAGCTTGCAGGCGACTTTAGGACCTTAAACCAATTGTCTTTCGGGTTAAGTGCAGGCGTCATTTTAAGTAGCTTGGATGAAACAGAATTTCGTTCTGTTATTCCTGATCCCATAGTTTCTGGGGTTAAAAATACCACCAGTTATTTCAATGTGGATTTAGGGGCCTCCTACAATTATTTGGAGTTCTACGCGCATGCCGCCATTTTAAATGTTTTAGGAACTGGAAGGGATTTATACACAGCAGCTGAATTTGACAATTTAAGAAGGTACCTGATTTCAGCAGGCTATGTCTTTGGTAGGGGAAGTTTTAGGGTAGAGCCTTCAGTGTTATATCAGCTCACGGATTTTACGCAAGAGCAAACCGTTGATATTAACGCCAAGGTCTACAAGGATTTGAACGCAACGGTAACGGTATGGGGAGGACTTTCCTACAGAAGAAGTTTTGATGGTGCCCAATTTCAACAGGATGGGACCTTGGGTGAACAACGACTGCAGCTTTTTACACCTATTGCGGGCATCAACATCAATCGATTTTTGGTTTCTTACAATTATTCCTACCAATCAGGGGACATCCGATTGGATAATGGAGGTTTCCATCAAATTACCCTGGGTTACGACTTTGGCGAGAAAGCCGAGAATAGATACGATTGTTACTGTCCAGCGGCGAATTATTAAGTTTGTTAAAAGTTAAAAGTTAAAAGTTAAAAGTTAAAAGTTAAAAGTGTTTTCTTCCAATAACCAATAACCAATAACCAATAACCAATAACCAATAACCAATAACCAATAACCAATAACCAAT
>JBCBZA010000260.1:0-3077 GCA_039815575.1 Bacteroidota bacterium
CTCTAGATCGCCCACACGCATTCCATTTCGCCCTGTTTTATCCATATAGGTTGGGCCAATACCTTTTAAGGTCGAACCAATTTTTGCCTTGCCTTTTGATGCTTCTGATGCTGCATCGAGTAATCGATGTGTAGGTAAAATCAAATGTGCCTTTCGTGAAATGAACAGCTTTGATACGATATCGATGTTGAACTGGTTGAGGTTATCCAACTCTTTTTTAAAGATTACGGGATCAATGACTACCCCGTTGCCAACCACATTCAAAGCATTTTTGTGAAAAATACCTGACGGAATGGTGTGTAAAACATGTTTTATACCATCAAATTCCAAGGTATGCCCTGCGTTTGGCCCACCCTGAAACCTTGCTATAATGTCATAATCTTTGGTAAGAACATCAACTATTTTTCCCTTTCCCTCGTCTCCCCATTGGAGCCCAAGCAATAAATCTACCATGAATTTTGTTGGTTATTCGGTTAGTTTTTCTTCTTTGTTTCTAGTTCCGTAGAAGTATAATGAGTGGTTATTGATCTTAATATCGAAAACCTCTTCAATTGTCTTTTTGATGGATTGGATTCTCGGGTCGCAAAATTCGACAACTTCACCGGTATCGGTCAAAATCACATGGTCATGCTGTCGGTCAAAATATGATTTTTCATATTGCGCCTGGTTTTTCCCAAATTGGTGTTTGCGCACAAGGTGGGATTCCTTTAAGAGTTCCATGGTATTATAGAGGGTGGCCCTACTTACCCTATAATTTTTTTGTTTCATCTGCACATAGAGGGTATCAATATCCAAGTGCCCATCGGTGTGATATATCTCTTCTAAAATAGCATAACGCTCAGGGGTCTTTCGATGGCCTTTCTTTTCAAGAAATTCGGTAAATACCCCTTTGATGATTTTAAAACTACTTACGCAAGCCATACCAATCCTTTAATTTTTTACGCTTTTTCGCAGACACTTTAAAATGTCATTTTCTAAGTAACAAAATTACTTCTTTTTCATGAAGCTATCTTGCTGGGCGCTACCCCAAATTGTCTTTTAAAAGCCGTGGTAAAATGTTGGGGGTTTTTATATCCTACTTTTCTTGAGACCTCTTGAACACTTAGACCATCCTCTTGCAACATCACTTTGGCGGTTTGCAATCGCAATCCTTTCCAGTATTGAAAAACAGAGGTACCAAAAAGCTCCTTAAATCCCTTCTTTAAGGTATATTCATTGGTACCTACACGTTTAGCAAGTCCGTTAAGGGTCTCTATATGTTCAAAATTTACATCCAGCAATTCTTTAACGGCATACATTTTTTCCACATCCTCTTTCTTAAGACTCTTGTAGAGTTGCTTTGAATTGTAGGAATCAATCTGTTCTAGCTGCAACAAGAGAAGGGAAATGACCTTGGATTCCAAAAATATCCTTTTAAAAAGACCCTGCCGATCGCATTGTATAATCTCGTTGATAATAGCATACATACCCAATGTGATGGGATAATTTTGGTTGGAGAGTACAGCGGTTTTTCGTTCAGCAATCGCTTTTTTAAACCGATCGAATAAGGTATGCCCCTCGGGAAGATATTTTTTAAAAAAATCAGGGGTCATATTTATTTCAAAAATGCGCAAGGGGCTTCTTGAAGACCATTCCATTTGGCCAATAAAGCCGTTGGCATAGAAGATATTGTGGCTTCCGGGAACAAAAACTATACTGTCTTTAAAACAGTCGGCAGTAGTACATGCTGTACCGTTCAATGCGAAATGCATCTCAACGGTCTCAAGCTCGCTCTCAAAATTGAATAAGGTGTTTTTTGCGAGCTCTAGGTTGCCATAACCGATATGGATACCTTCAAAAAATAGTTCTTTGTAGTCTCCCTTGCCCAAAAATAGCTCTGCAGAAAAGGTACGCTCCAGTACACCTCCATCCGTATTTTGAAACCACTCTGGATAACTTGCTTCTATAAGCATTTCGTTCCAATCCTCCCCATAAATCCTGGTTCTCATAATTCCGTTTTGCGTAGGTTTTATTCCGTTTTGCGTAGGTACTATTTATGCACGGGAACCTACATTTGTTTGACTAATTTAGTTATTTATAATTAATCTAAATAACCTCAACCAAGCAAATACTCATGAATTTCAAGAAATTACCCTTAATCCTAGCATTATTGCTGTCTATTAGTGCTGTGGCGCAACAAAGCACTATCTCCGGTACCATAACAGATGCCGAAGGAAGTCCTATTGAAGGTGCCAACATCTTTGTACTGGAAACCACTAGAGGGGCATCTTCCAATGAAGAAGGAACCTTTAGCATTGACAGGCTTGAAGCACGGACTTATTTTATACAAGTGAGCTACTTGGGCTACCAGACCATTACCAAAACCGTTGATGCAAGTACCGGTTCAACCATAGAAATTGTTCTTTCCCAAGCTTCCGATCAACTTAATGAAGTGGTGGTGTCCGCAAATAGAAGATTACAGGATATCCAAAAAACACCAGCGTCCGTTTCTGCCATTGGTCCAAAACGCGTAGAGCAATTACAGGTAAAACAGTTTACCGAACTCAATAGTATTGCCCCTAACTTTCGTTCCTATGATGATGGTGCCAATGGTAGTTTTACCCTCTTTGCCAGTAGGGGAATCTCTACTATTGATAATAATCCGGCTATAGGCCTTTATGTTGATGATGTGCCTTATTTTAACACCTTTGCCTTTCCCTTATCCCTTGCCGATGTAGAACAGATTGAGGTCTTAAGGGGTCCCCAGGGTACGCTATATGGGCGGAATGCGTTGGCCGGGGTTATCAAAATAACTACCAAGAAACCACAAAACGTCCTAACCGGCTACGCCACAGTGGGCATTGGCAACCTTAACTCCAACGAATATGCCATTGCTTTGAGCGCACCTGTTGTACAGGACAAGCTTTTTTTTAGGGTAAATATGAGCATCCAGGAACGGGATGGTTTTGTAGAAAACCAGGTTACTGGTGAGAACCTACAAGATCGCGAGGCTGTGGAGGCGAACTTTAGACTGCGGTATTATGCTGATGACAAACTCTCTATCAACCTACAATACAGTTTGCAAAGAAGGGAGTCCA
>JBCBZA010000093.1:0-15628 GCA_039815575.1 Bacteroidota bacterium
AAATTCTACGCTGTCGTATTGTCAATATCCCAATGAACTTCTTTCCCTTTTTTCATCAAAAATGCCCCACAAGGGACACCCTCTTTTTCCAGGAAAACCACCCCGCATTACCTGCAAAGCGGGTGCAAATATAGAAAGGTTATTTTCATCCCACAAAAACTTTTTCAATAAAAATTTAAAAAAAATTCAACCTTTTGAAAAACAGTTGTTTAAAACAATAACCTAGCTTTAATTCCACTCTTTAAAATTTACTCCCCCGTTCCACACATCGCAGCATATTATTTTAGGTCCTTATCCTACTTGATACTTCTTGTTGAGATGTTATCTTTGCCCTCTATTTAAAAAACCTAATAGTGGGAAAAATACAAATAACCCTACCCGATGGTGCCATCAAGGAAATGCCAAAAGGGAGTACTCCAATGGAGGTGGCAAAATCCATAAGTGAAGGACTTGCCCGAAACGTAATTTCAGCAAACTTCAACAATAGGACGGTTGAAGTGACCACCCCTTTGGAAAATGATGGAGCACTCACCTTATTTACCTGGAACAATGATGAAGGGAAAAAGGCGTTTTGGCATTCATCATCCCACGTTTTGGCACAAGCTCTACAGGAGCTTTATCCAGGTAGTAAACTTACCATAGGACCTGCAATTGAAAATGGCTTCTACTACGATGTGGATTTTGGTGACAATTCCATCTCAGAAAAAGACTTTCCACTAATCGAAAAGAAAGCCTTGGAAATTGCACGCGGTAAGCATGATTTTAAAATGAGGGAGGTTTCAAAAGCTGATGCACTTTCCTTTTATAAAAAAGAAGACAATATATATAAGGTAGAACTTATTGAGAATCTGGAAGACGGTGAAATCACATTCTGCGACCACAGCACGTTTACTGATTTGTGCCGCGGTGGACATATTCCCAATACGGGATTCATAAAAGCATTTAAGATTTTAAACGCTGCAGGTGCCTATTGGCGAGGTGATGAAAACAATCCACAGCTGACCAGGGTTTATGGCATCTCTTTTCCAAAACAAAAGGAACTAACTGCGTATTTGGAATTATTGGAAGAGGCCAAAAAACGAGATCATAGAAAGCTTGGAAAGGAATTGGAGCTTTTTACCTTCTCCCAAAAAGTAGGACAAGGACTTCCGTTATGGCTTCCTAAAGGAGCAGCCCTGCGGGAGCGCCTTGAGAACTTCTTAAAAAAAGCACAGAAAAAGGCCGGTTATGAAATGGTGGTAACACCGCATATTGGCCAAAAAGAACTTTACGTCACTTCTGGGCATTATGCCAAATATGGAGAGGATAGCTTTCAACCCATACATACCCCAAAGGATCAGGAAGAGTTTCTTTTGAAACCTATGAATTGTCCCCATCATTGTGAAATTTATAATGCGGTTCCTTACAGTTACAAAGATCTCCCAAAAAGGTATGCCGAATTTGGAACGGTATACCGTTATGAACAAAGTGGTGAGTTACATGGCCTCACCCGCGTTAGGGGTTTTACCCAAGACGATGCCCATATATTTTGTACCCCAGATCAGTTGCTGTCAGAGTTTAAAAATGTAATTGACCTATCCTTATACGTCTTAAGCTCTTTGGGGTTTGAAAATTATACGGCACAAGTTTCCGTGCGGGATCTATCAAAGCCGGAAAAGTACATTGGCAACGCTGAAAATTGGGAAAAAGCTGAGAAAGCAATCATTGAGGCTGCTGAGGAAAAAGGACTTAAATACGAGATTGAAGAGGGAGAAGCTGCCTTTTATGGTCCAAAGCTGGATTTCATGGTCAAAGATGCCCTAGGCAGAAGCTGGCAGTTGGGAACCATTCAGGTTGATTATAATTTACCGGAACGTTTTGACCTTACCTATAAAGGCAGTGATAATGAACTACACCGACCTATTATGATCCACCGCGCACCTTTTGGTAGCTTGGAACGTTTTGTGGCCATATTGTTGGAGCACACTGGTGGAAATTTCCCATTGTGGCTCATCCCCACCCAGGCTATTGTACTGCCCGTCAGCGAGAAACACGAAAATTATGCCCAAAAAGTTTTGAATTCACTGGAAAATCACGAAATTCGCGCGCTCATTGATAATAGGAACGAAACAGTAGGCAAGAAAATTCGAGAGGCCGAAATACAGAAAATCCCTTTTATGGTGATTGTTGGTGAACGTGAAGTTGAAGAGGGTACAATAAGCATTCGAAGGCATGGCGGTGAGGATTTGGGTAGTGTTTCAATAGAAGAATTCTCGAATTTGATTTCAACGGAAATAAATAGTACCTTAAAGTCGTTCTAGAAAATTTAAGTTTAATTTAAAACAGAAGACCATAGCAATACGAAGAAGATCAAGGCCCCAGCCAAGAAGGGAAAACAAGAACCCCCACAATATCAATGACAAAATTACCGCCCGCGAAGTTCGTCTAGTGGGTGATAATGTAGAAATGGGAGTCTATCCCGTATCCAAGGCCTTGCAAATGGCAAATGAATTGGAGTTGGACCTAGTGGAAATTTCACCCAAAGCCCAACCCCCTGTTTGCAAGATTATTGATTACAAAAAGTTTCTTTACGAACAAAAGAAACGGGAAAAGGCCATGAAGGCCAAAGCGACGAAGGTTATCGTAAAGGAAATCCGATTTGGGCCCCAAACGGATGACCACGATTATGAATTCAAGAAAAGGCATGCGGAAAAGTTCTTGAAGGATGGTGCTAAATTGAAGGCCTATGTATTTTTCAAAGGTAGATCAATAGTGTATAAAGATCAAGGTGAAATTCTTTTGTTGCGGTTGGCACAAGAATTGGAAGAATATGGCAAAGTAGAGCAAATGCCAAAATTAGAGGGGAAACGGATGACCATGTTCATTGCCCCTAAAAACACAAAAAAGTAAGTGGGAAGCCAAGTATTGGCTCAATATATAAAGAGGAAAAATGCCAAAGATGAAAACAAAATCCAGCGCCAAAAAGCGGTTTAAGCTTACAGGTTCTGGTAAGATTAAAAGAAAGCACGCTTTTAAAAGTCATATTTTGACCAAGAAATCAAAAAAGCGTAAGCTACGATTGACACACTCCACGTTGGTGCATGAGTCAGATGTCAACAGTATCAAAGAACAACTACGCTTAAAGTAAGGTTGTTCCGGTTTCAAGAAATGTTTAACCCTGGAGTTGGGCCTATTAAGTGTCAATAATTGACCGCCTACTACAAAAAAATTAAAACAAATGCCAAGATCAGTTAATTCAGTTGCTTCAAGAGCTAGAAGAAAAAAGGTAATGAAGCAAGCCAAAGGTTACTTTGGAAGACGTAAGAACGTTTGGACAGTAGCCAAGAATGCGGTAGAAAAAGCAATGCAATATGCATACCGCGATAGAAGAAATAAAAAGAGAAACTTTAGAGCACTTTGGATTACCCGTATCAATGCCGGTGCAAGAATGCATGGTATGTCTTATTCCCAATTTATGGGAAAGGTAAAGTCCAATGGTATTGAGCTGAACCGAAAGGTACTGGCCGATTTGGCGATGAACCATCCTGATGCGTTCAAAGCTATTATTGAAAAAGTGAAATAACAATTTTACATAAACTATAATCCCACTTACGTTAAAACCCGCTCAGTCGAGTGGGTTTTTTATTCTCCA
This sequence comes from Bacteroidota bacterium, assembly GCA_039815575.1. GTDB lineage: Bacteria > Bacteroidota > Bacteroidia > Flavobacteriales > Flavobacteriaceae > Croceivirga. The sequence continues at coordinate 3,632 of JBCBZA010000093.1, forward strand.
AATGCAGTTAGCACCAAGTTACGGCCTGATGCATGGTTTCGATGTTCGCAAAGATAAATTCCTTGCCAAATACCCAAGTTCAATCTTCCCCTAGTGATAGGGATTTGAATGGAGGTACCCATCAATGAGGCCTTTATATGTGCTGGCATATCGTCAGGTCCCTCGTAATTATGTTGATAATAATGGGCATTTTCCGGTACCATTTGGTTCATATGACTTTCAAAATCCTCACGTACCGTTGGATCTGCATTTTCGTTAACCGTAAGACTGGCCGAGGTATGTCCGATAAATACCTGCAACTGCCCTACCGAAATACTTTCAATTTCTGGAATTGCGGCCATCACCTCGGAGGTAATTAAGTGAAAACCCCTGGAGAAGGGCTTTAGTCGAATTTCTTTTTGGCAAAACTTCATTTTGTGAATTTAATGGAAACTTTATTCTTTTCCCGGTCCAGAGTATACCTTTGCGCATTCAATTGGAACTATGGACTTATCCCAGATTAAAATGGTAGTCAGTGATATGGATGGAACTTTGCTGAACTCCAACCATGAAGTTAGCAGTCGTTTTTTCGAACTCTTTCAAAAACTTAATGAGAAAGGCATTCATTTTGTCGCGGCGAGCGGACGTCAATACCATAGTATGGTTTCAAAATTGTACACGATTAAAGACGAGATGATTTTTATAGCAGAAAATGGTGCTGTTGTTCGCCAACAGGAAAAGGAAATCTCAAGTACCCCTTTACCTCCTGATTTGGTTAACAAGCTTGTCCATTTAATTGAAAGCATCGATGATGTAAGCATCATGTTGTGTGGAAAATCAACCTCATACTTCGACCATTCTTCCTCACAATTCCTTCAAGATTTAGTAGAATACTATTCCAAATATGAGGTAGTGGACCATTTTAATGCCATAAAAGAAGAAATCGTAAAAATTGCTGTATACCATGGGGTTAGCTCAGAATTATACGTATACCCTGCCCTACAAAATCATGCAGAAGATGTCTTGGTCAAAGTTTCTGGGCAACATTGGTTGGATATCAATCATGTTAACGCACACAAAGGCAATGCACTAAGAAAGGTAATGCAGGTATTGGGGGTAAATACCGACGAGGTCCTTGTCTTTGGTGATTACTTCAACGATTTGGAAATGCTCAACTTAGTGGATCATAGCTTTGCCATGGCCAATGCCCATCCCAAAGTAAAAGAGGTGGCCAAGTACCAAACCTTGAGTAACAATGAAATGGGCGTTGAGGCTATACTAGAAAAACTGATTTAGCCCGAAATAAACCATGAATACCAATGACAGCAAAAGAACTAATAAAGGAATTGGATTTACAACCCCACCCGGAAGGTGGTTTTTTTAGGGAGATGTATCGGAGTACAGCCGAAATCAATGTTGAGAGTCTTTCATCTGAATTTAAAGGAAGTCGCTCTGTTTCAACTTGTATTTATTTCCTATTGACCTCAGAGGCTTTTTCTTCCTTTCATAAAATCAACCAAGATGAAATTTGGCATTTCTATCTAGGTTCGCCTATACAACTTCATACCCTTTCACCAGAGGGCGTACACACGGAACATCATATAGGAAATGATATTAAGAATCTCCAATATCCGCAATTCGTGGTCCCAAAAGGACATTGGTTCTCGGCAAGCGTTTTGAATGAAGATAGCTACGCTTTGGTAGGATGTACTGTGGCCCCCGGATTCGATTTTCAGGATTTCGAATTGGCCAAGTGTCAGCAGTTAACCGCTCAATTTCCTGAGCACGCTGCAGTTATTAAAAAATACACAAGAGGTTAGAGTTTAAGTTTTTTGCTTTTTCTTTCTCGCAGCAGGGAAAAGCACATTGTTTAAAATCAAACGGTACCCAGGAGATGTGGGATGCAGTTCCAACTCGGTCTTTGGGTCCCCTACGCGATGCTGGTAATCTTCCGGATCATGCCCGCCGTAAAATGTAAAAAACCCCTTTCCCTTTATTCCATGGATATACCTGGCTTCCCCATTTAACCTGCATTCACCAAGCACCATTACAGTGGGTTTTACCTCCACGCTTTCAAATGAAGTGGTCTGCCCCATAAAACCTTTTACCAGAGTGGTATGGTTCTGTGTCAACATCGTTGGTACGGGATCCCATTTTGCGGAAAATTCCATTAAGGTAAAATAATCGGATTCGCGCGGAACGTTTCGTCTTTTTCCCGTCATATCAATAGAAGAGAACTCATATTTTAAAGGGTTTCGTTCCAAAGTAAAATTGGTAAAGGCGAAGGTTCTGGAAAAGTCCAGTTTTCCTTGATAGTTGGCTCCAGAAGGATCACCATCAAACATCGGTTCACAAATATCAACACCATTAGCCGCTAAGGCAATATCAAAGCTGTCTGTAGCCGAACACATGGCGAACATAAACCCTCCCCCGATAACGTATCTCCTTATTTTTTCTGCAACGGCACCTTTCTGTTCCGAAACTTTGGAATATCCCAATTTAGCCGCTCGTTCTTCTGCCCGTCTCTTACCTTCTATATACCAAGGTGCCGCCCTGTACGCGCCATAGAACTTTCCGTATTGACCAGTAAAATCCTCATGGTGGAGGTGCAGCCAATCATAGAGTGCCAATTTATCCTCCAAAACCTCCTCATCGTAAATGGTCACATAGGGAATCTCCGCGTAGGTCAATACCATGGTCACTGCATCATCCCAAGGAAGATTATCCTTCGGGGAATACACGGCAATCTTCGGTGCCTTTTCCAAGATTACGGCGTCTTGGTTTTGCGACGGACTACTAATCTCATCCAATATGGCCTCCGCCTGGGCGTCTGAAAGTACCTCAAAGGATACCCCCCGTATTTGACATTCTTTTCTAATAGCATCACCATCCGGCAATAAAAAAGAACCACCACGGTAGTTCAATAGCCATTGTACCTTTTGCTGCTTGTTCAACACCCAATAGGTAATACCATAGGCCTTTAAATGATTTTTTTGGCTTTCAGCATCCATGGGGAGCAATATCACCGATGCCGATAGTGTAAAAGGTATAACGAATAGGAACAGCGCAACGGTAAAGAGATCGCGTACCTTAATTCGGAAAGCGTTAAAAGGGAATGTCATCCTCTTCCGAGTTGTTAAGGGAACTTCCAAAAGCTTGGTCTGCATTTGGTAAGGATGTAGGTTTGAATGGATTTTCTTCATCATCATTCATCTTGGATTGGAACTCAAAAGGAGAATCAAACTCATCTAAATTATCGAATTTACCAAGGTTACCAATAAACTTTAACCTAATATTATCCAATCCCCCATTACGATGCTTGGCAACAATAAACTCTGCCTGACCTTGAGTAGGTGTGCGCTCATCATCGTCCCATTCCTCAATTTTGTAGTATTCCGGACGGTATATGAATGATACGATATCCGCGTCCTGTTCTATCGCTCCAGACTCCCTTAAATCCGAAAGGATGGGACGTTTACTACCTCCACGGGTTTCTACCGCCCTTGACAATTGCGAAAGGGCAATTACCGGAACATTTAATTCTTTTGCCAAGGCTTTTAAATTTCTTGAAATGGTGGAAATCTCCTGTTCCCTATTTCCGCCTTTTTGGCTTCCCCCAGCTGTCATCAATTGCAAATAATCGATAATAATCAATTTAATTTTGTGCTGGGATTCCAACCTTCTGGCCTTGGCACGCAAATCAAAAATGGATAAAGAAGGGGTATCATCAATAAAAAGCGGGGCTTTTTCCAACGCTTTCACCTTAACGTTCAACTGTTCCCATTCATGTTTTTCCAATCGTCCCGTACGCAACTTTTCGGACGAAAGTCCTGTTTCAGAAGAAATCAATCGAGTAATCAGCTGAACGGAGGACATTTCCAAAGAGAAAAATGCCACTGGAATATCAGCGTTTACTGCCATATTTCTTGCCATGGACAAGGTTAAAGCGGTCTTACCCATACCCGGTCTTGCAGCAATGATGACCAGATCGCTGGGTTGCCAACCAGAGGTTAACTTATCCACTTTATCGAAGCCGGAGGGAATGCCACTCAAACCCTCTTTATTGGAAATTTCCTCAATTCGTTTTTTGGCCTGAATGACCAAATTCTGGGCAGTTTCCGCAGACCGTTTTAAATTGCCTTGGGTGACTTCGTACAATTTAGCTTCCGCTCCATCCAATAAATCGAAAACATCTGTGGAATCACTGTAGGCATCTTCTATAATTTCGTTTGAAATCTTAATAAGGCTCCGCTGAATATATTTTTGTAGTATGATTCTTGCGTGAAACTCAATGTGCGCGGAAGATGCTACTTTTTGGGTCAATTTTATAAGATAAAAATCCCCACCAACAGCTTCCAAGTGTCCATCCTTTTTTAATTGGGACGAAACGGTTAATAAGTCCACTGGCTCCGAAGATTCAAACAAAGTGAAGATAGCCTCATAAATAAAGCGGTGTGCATCTTTGTAGAACACATCAGGATGCAAGATATCGATGACTTCATCGACCCCTTTCTTATCTATCATCATAGCCCCTAACACAACCTCCTCTAAATCAACAGCTTGTGGCGGAATCTTTCCGCGCTCTAAATTTATAATAGTTGTCTTATCGATGGGGCGTCCAACGATAGGGTTTGTGTTCTCCATGGGTGCGAAAGTATGGAATTAACCTTAAGTTAACTTTACATTTTTGATTTGTGATGTTCACTTGTCATCAACAAAAGTATTGTTGATAACTTATAAAATGTGTTAATAACAAAAATAAATCAGAAAAGTAATACAGGATTAAATTTTAAAAAACGGAAACATAAGGGTTAACCGTTAAATACCCCCATATTGGCGTATTTATCCATTCGAGTTTTCACCAAATCCTTTGGTGATAACTTTTTCAACTCCTCATAATGCGTAGCTATTTTCTTTTTGACGATATCAAAAGTCTTGTCCCTATCCTTATGTGCACCACCCAGGGGTTCCTTTACAATTTCATCAATTAGCTTAAGCCTTTTCATATCGGTTGCCGTCAGTTTAAGCGCATCTGCCGCTTGCTCTTTGTATTCCCAACTTCTCCAAAGAATAGAAGAACAGGATTCTGGAGAAATCACGGAATACCAAGTGTTTTCCAACATCAAAACTTTATCTCCTACTCCAATACCCAAGGCACCTCCAGAAGCACCTTCACCAATAATTACCACAGTAATAGGCACTTTTAGGCGGGTCATCTCCAGGATATTTCTTGCAATGGCCTCTCCCTGTCCCCGTTCTTCTGCTTCAATCCCGGGATAGGCCCCCGGTGTATCAATAAAGCAAACCACAGGAATCCCAAATTTCTCGGCAGACTTCATTAAACGAAGTGCCTTACGATATCCTTCGGGATTCGCCATTCCAAAATTCCGATACTGTCTCGTCTTTGTATTGTAGCCCTTTTGTTGGCCAATGAACATATAACTTTGGTCACCTATCTTACCAAGTCCCCCTACCATGGCCTTATCGTCCCTGACGGTACGATCGCCATGAAGTTCCAAAAAGGAGTCACCACATATGGCAGTGATATAATCCATGGTGTATGGACGATTAGGGTGCCGTGAAAGTTGTACCCTTTGCCAAGCGGTTAAGTTTTTATAAATATCCTTCTTGGTCTCAGCCAATTTTTTTTCAATCTGTTGGCAGGTCTCGGTAACATCAACATCGCTCTCCTCTCCGATTATCTTACATTTCTGAAGTTGCTCCTCCAATTCTTTAATGGGGAGCTCAAATTCCAAATATTCCATTGAAAGTAGTCTTGATTAGTTTAGTTGGTGGGGCAAATATATAAACTTTGAAGTTTTCCAAACCAGCCCTTTTTCGAGTAGCAGGGGTGGAACTAACGTTTTGCTTTTTGGAGAAGGTAAATTCCGATTAGCCCAAAAATAACATTGGGTATTAAAATAGCCAGTAATGGGGAAAATCCCGATTGTTCCGCAAGGGTTCCAAATATTCTATCGAAAAAAATATAAACCATACCCAATGCTATCCCCACTAGAAGATTGAACCCCATACCTCCCCTGCGCTTCACCGATGAAACTGCGACTGCAATAATCGTTAAAATGAATGCGGCAATGGGCAGGGCCCAGCGTTTATACTTCACCAAAATATAGGTGTTAATATTTGCCGCACCTTTTTTCCTCTGATCATCAATAAATTCATTCAGTTCAAAAAGATTTTTGGTATCCGCCACATAAGAAACTGGGGTTAGGTCATCAATCTGAAAGGTGAACAAGGTATCCAATCTCCTTTTTGTTTCCACCAATTCGTTATTCTCCTTTATTTTCCTTTTAGTATATGAAGTCAAGCGGTAAAGACTATCTTTTTCAATCCATCTAATATTCGCTGCGCCAATTTTAAATTCCAACTCATCCTTTTCATTAAAGCGCTCATAGGTAAAGTTGTAACCAATTTTTCTTTCGGGATCAAAGCTGCTCACATAGATAAAATCACTTTGGTTCAATTGATTGAAAATGTTGGTCGTTTGCCTATTCTGACGTCCCTTTTTAAAATATTTGAACTCAAACTCATTAAAACCAATGCTCGCATTGGGAACTATGAATTGTCCCATGAAAAAAATAAGTATCGCTACCAAGGCAGCACCTATAAAATAGGGTCGTAAAAATCGCCAATACGAGATTCCAGAACTCAACATGGCCACTATCTCCGTATTACCGGCCAACTTAGAGGTAAAAAAGATAATGGAAAGGAAAAGCAAAATAGGCATTAGAAGATTTCCAAGAACCAAACTGAAATTCCCATAAAATTCGATGACTTCACCCAATGGGGCCTCATTATCAATAATTTTGCCAATTTTCTCGGCCAAACTAATCATGATTCCTATAGGGATAAAAAGCAAGAGGATCCCAAGAAAGGTTATGATGTAGCGTTTGAGTATGTACTTATCAAGAATGGTAAGCATTATAATCTTTTATCCATTTGTTTCACCATGTTAAGCTTCCATTCCCCAAACTCACCGCTTATTATTTTTTGCCTTGCCGTTCTTACCAACCAAAGATAAAATCCAAGATTATGTATGGTGGCAATTTGCTTTCCCAAATATTCATTGGCGGCAAAAAGATGTCTTAAATAGGCTTTGGAATATTCCTTATCTACAAAGGTAATTCCCATTTCATCTATGGGTGAAAAATCGTCTTCCCATTTCTTGTTCTTGATGTTAATGGTACCATAGGCCGTGAAAAGCATTCCATTTCTGGCATTTCTTGTAGGCATCACGCAATCAAACATATCCACACCAATTGCTATGTTTTCCAAAATATTAATAGGTGTTCCCACACCCATCAAATATCGCGGTTTTTCTTCTGGTAGGATATCGCATACTACTTGTGACATAGCATACATTTCCTCGGCAGGTTCTCCAACGGAAAGTCCACCTATGGCATTGCCAAAAGCATGGGTGTTTGCAATATATTCCGCCGATTGCTTCCTTAAATCAACATAGGTAGAACCTTGGACGATTGGAAAAAAGGCTTGGGAATACCCATATTTCTCCGGTACTTTTTTCAGATGCTCCATACAACGTTCCAGCCATCTATGGGTCATATGCATGGAACGTTTGGCATATTCATAGTCACAGGGATATGGCGTGCACTCATCAAAGGCCATAATAATATCCGCTCCTATGGAACGCTGTATTTCCATGACCCGTTCTGGAGAAAAAAAATGACTGGAACCATCAATGTGGGACTTGAACTGTACCCCTTCCTCCTTAATTTTTCTATTTCCAGAGAGGGAATACACCTGATACCCACCGCTATCCGTCAATATATTGCTATCCCAACCCATGAACTTATGGAGACCTCCAGCTTTTTCAATGATCTCGATACCAGGCCTTAGATAAAGGTGATAGGTGTTTCCAAGTATAATGTCTGGATTAATGTCTTCCCTGAGTTCCCTCTGGTGAACACCTTTAACGGAAGCTACTGTCCCCACAGGCATAAAAATGGGAGTTTGGATTTTACCATGATCGGTAACTATTTCACCGGCCCTGGCTTTCGTCTGAATATCCTTATGGAGAAGGTTGAATTCCAAATACAGAATTTAAGGAGCAAATATAGCCAACTCCGTTTGAGCAAATCCTTAACAAACAAATAAAGTTACCTGTTAATAGTCTCTAATAAATTGATGCTATTTCACTTGTTAAAGGGCAGTATTGGAATTACATTTGAGAACTAAACTGTGTTATTTATGGCAACGATTGCTGAATTGGAAAAACTGGTCACCCAGGTTCGACGGGACATTCTTAGGATGGTGCACAAGGTAAACTCTGGACATCCTGGCGGTTCTTTAGGATGTGCAGAATTTTTTGTGACACTGTACAACGAAATCATGGAATTGAAAGAAGGATTTGATATGAATGGACGTAACGAAGATGTATTCTTCCTTTCCAACGGTCATATCTCCCCAATTTTTTACAGTGTTCTTGCTCGAAGGGGTTATTTTCCAGTAGATGAACTAAATACCTTTCGGTTGATCAATTCCCGTTTACAGGGTCACCCCACTACACATGAAGGACTTCCCGGAGTGCGGGTTGCCAGTGGTTCTTTAGGTCAGGGTATGTCCGTAGCCCTAGGCGCAGCACTAGCCAAAAAATTAAATGATGACGATCACTTGGTGTATAGCCTTCATGGTGATGGCGAATTACAAGAAGGTCAAAATTGGGAAGCCATTATGTTTGCGGCTGCCAATAAAGTGGACAATCTTATCGCAACTGTGGATCGCAACGGTCAGCAAATTGATGGCCCTACTGAGGAGGTGCTGGCCTTAGGAAATGTTGCTGAAAAATTTAGGGTTTTTGGCTGGGACGTTTTGGAAATTGAAAATGGAAATGACCTGCAACAGGTTATCGATGGTTTAAAAGAAGCCAAAAGTAGGACAGGAAAAGGGAAGCCCGTTTGTGTGGTCATGACCACGATGATGGGCAACGGGGTTGACTTTATGATGCATACCCATGCATGGCATGGTAAAGCGCCAAACGATGAGCAACTGGAAACTGCGCTAAGTCAAAATCCAGAGACCCTAGGTGACTATTAAACAAGCAGATATAGTTCAAACAAAAAAAATTAAGATTCCTCTTTTGAGTGGAAGGTAAACTAAAAACAGAATGACTACATATACCGATCAAGGAAAACAGGATACGCGAAGTGGTTTTGGTGCTGGAATGACCGAATTGGGAAGATCTAATCCCAATGTTGTTACACTTTGCGCAGATTTAGTAGGTTCATTAAAAATCGAGACCTTTATTGATGAAAACCCTGAGCGGTTCTTCCAAGTGGGAATAGCAGAGGCCAATATGATGGGGATGGCTGCAGGTTTGACCATTGGTGGAAAAATTCCATATGCTACCACCTTTGCCAATTTTGCCACTGGTCGTGTCTATGATCAGATAAGGCAATCCATTGCCTACTCCCATAAGAATGTAAAGATTTGCGCCTCACACGCTGGGGTCACTCTAGGGGAAGACGGCGCAACGCATCAAATTTTGGAAGATATCGGGTTAATGAAAATGTTACCGGGAATGACGGTCATCAACCCTTGCGATTTTAATCAAACCAAGGCTGCAACAATTGCTATCGCTGAATACTACGGTCCTGTTTACTTACGCTTTGGGCGACCAAAAGTAGCCAACTTCACTCCCAAGGAACAAAAATTTGAAATTGGGAAAGCCGTACTGCTCAATGAAGGTACCGATGTGACCATAGTAGCAACGGGACATTTGGTATGGGAGTCATTGAAAGCGGCTGAAAGCCTGGAGTCCCAAGGAATCTCATGTGAGGTTATCAATATCCATACCATCAAGCCTTTGGATGATCGAGCCCTTTTGGATTCTGTTGCAAAAACGGGCTGTATTGTTACTGCCGAGGAACATAATTACCTTGGTGGATTGGGAGAAAGTGTTGCCCGAGTGCTGGCTACACAACATCCAGCACCACAAGAATTTGTAGCTACCCAAGATACTTTTGGTGAAAGTGGCACCCCAGACCAGTTAATGGAGAAATACGGCCTTAACAATAAAGCAATCGAGACGGCCGTTTTAAAGGTGTTGAAGAGAAAATAATATGCCTTTGCAAAGGACCTCCGAATTTTATTAAAAAACGGACATTAGAATTTAGGGTGACCTTGTACAGGTTTAATCTCGATTATCGAGTTTGGTATCGTCTTTGATATTCTTTTCAGCATTATTCATTAAACGAAACACATTATGAAAAAAACACTTTTAATGGTAGTGGCCGTTCTGGCGAGCTATGGGGTCTATGCACAAGCAGGTTCAGGATTTGGATTTAAAGCTGGTGCGAACTACAATGGAAATGGGGACTACTTTAATTCTGTCGAGGATGCTTTTGAAAATCCAGACCGAAATGCAGGATTTCATATTGGAGTATATGGAAAACTGGGAAATCGCATTTACCTAAGACCAGAATTGGTATACACCAATACTACCTCAGGTTATGAACAGGGAGATTTGAAAATCCAAAAATTGGACATCCCAGTTTTGGTGGGGACAAAAATAATAGGACCCCTACATGGATTTATAGGTCCTTCGTTCCAATATATCCTCAACAGTAAATTTGATGATGTCACCATCGACGATATTGACAATGACCTAACGGTTGGGTTCAATCTTGGTGCTGGGGTAAATTTGGGGAGATTTGGAGTTGACCTGCGTTATGAAAGAGGTTTCACCGAAAACGAAATCAGTTTCATCAACAGCAATATTGTCAATGTAAATGACCGGGTTGATACCCGGCCGGATCAGTTGATATTAAGTTTTAGTCTAAAACTGTAACAACAAAGAATAGCAAAAAACTAAAAAGGGCGACCCGCTGGGGTCGCCCTTTCCTATTTTATTCATTTGGGTCCCTTTGAATATCTGGGTCCAAGTAATCCGGTATATCGTCGTTGTTGCTGTCCGGGTATGGAAAAATAATATTCCCATCCGCATCAGATATTTCGGTCCGGGTCAAAACTCCATCACCGTCATCGTCAATATCCTGAAAGTCAGCAATTAGAGGAGCAAACTGAATTTCCCGTTCACCAGCTTCATTCGTATTGTCATCATACAAATAACCATTTCCATTTAAATCCTCTTCAATTGAGGGAATTCCATCATTATCGTGGTCCGCAAAATTCCATGTCAATACGTCAACCTCAAATATCAAAGGGGTGTAGGCCTCAATAATACCCGTACCTGAGTTAAAAAAACCAAGTCCCGAGGGCATAAAAACGACACCAACTCCAAATCCTTCCGCGATAAAAGTACCATCGTTGGGCTGCTGGTCCGGTCCAGGAATGATTCCTGCATTAAAAAAAGAAACCCCTTCCGAAAAACCCCTAGCAGCCTGCACAGGTGCAGGAGCTTGTATTTGTGCCAAATCGAACCAAGTACCTGTATTGGAACCGTCAAATACACGGCCGTCCAAAAGTCTTCCAGTGTAACGCACAAAAACAGAGTCTGCCACACTAGGATCACCACCTACACCCTCCCTAGCGTTTAAATAATACAATCGATGAATAATATCTTCCTCCCCATCGGACAATCCAAACTCAAATGCAGAAATACCAATTTCCGTTACCTCTACCTGGTCTATAAGTGGAGTTTTGTCCGCATTATCCCCTTCGATGGTGTCAATAACAATTTTAAAATCGAAATCAGGGGCAATTGGGTCCTGAAAATCTTCATAGTTATAAAAATGGGTTTGTAAAAACTCTTGGATTTCCTGATCGTCTTCAGGTGCCACCTCACTCAGCAGGCGGGGTGGAATTGCTATGCCTCCCAAAGTATCAATATCGTCATCACCACAGCTTGTAAGGATTCCTATACCCATTACAATTACCAGGAATTTCTTCATAAACACTTTTTTAATCACGCAAGATACAATTTTCAAAACACGAGGTTTATCTTAATTAACATTAATTCTATCTTTTTGGGGTCATTTCTCCTAAATAAAAGTCCCAAACCCGAACTACATTTATAGAAAA
>JBCBZA010000008.1:0-43470 GCA_039815575.1 Bacteroidota bacterium
ATAAATTTTTTATCAGAAAATGTGACCTTTTTGTTGGCTGTGTTTCCTATCTGTAAGCTCGTTGATCATTAGCCCCATAACTTACATTTTTAAATGGATTCATTCAAAAAGGGATAGTTGGTGATTGCGGGCTTTTTCCGTGTCCGTGCCCAATTTTATTTATTTCCCCTCAAACCAAAGTTTAAACTCCCCTACCCGTTCCCTGCTTACTACAATCTCATTAATGGTGCTATGCTTTAAGGTCAGCTTTAACCTTCGATTGGAATAGACCACAACATCCGTAATGGCCGATAGCGCCACCAAGTAACTTCGATTGACCCTAAAAAACTCCTTTGGGTCCAACAATTCCGTTAGGGATTCAATGGTATATTCCACGGGATATTCCTTGCCCTCTGGGGTAATCAGACACACATCGCGACCTTCTGCATAAAAGGCCAGAATGTGTTCAGTCCTAATAGAACGTAAATGATTTCCAATGCGGACCATAAATCGATCTTTAAAGGTTTTCTTGGCCATTTTGGCAATGGTAGGTCCTATTTGTTCCGCACTGGAAAATTGCCGCTCCAAGGATTTTAACTTCTTTAGGGAGCGTGATAAATCGGTAAAAGTGATGGGTTTCAACAAATAATCAATGCTATTCACTTTAAAGGCATCAATAGCAAATTCATCGAAGGCCGTAGTGAAAATGACCGGCTTGTTGATCACGGTGCTGGAAAATAGTTCAAAACTCAATCCATCCGTAAGCTGCACATCCATAAAATACAGGTCAACGCTTTCATTATTGGCCTCAATCCATGGCAGTGCGGTTTCCAAAGAATCCAAAACCTGAAGAATCTCAATGGTCGCATCACATTTGGCCAAGTATCGTTTTAACTTTTCTGCGGCCAGGGGTTCATCTTCAAGAATCGCTACTTTCATCATAGGTCAATTTTGGTAGTTGTATAATTTTTAGGTTGCCCTCCATTTTTATTGCCAACGGGATTTCGGAATAATACTGATAGGCCCGTGAAACATCATCCAAGGTTTCCATGGTTAAGGACTTCTGTAATTTTTCTTCCGGTTCGTAAGCGACCTCAAAGTGCAGCTGCTTTTCTTCCAAGCTAATGGTCAAAGCCTTTTTTTTAGGAATGGTGGTTCGTACTATGGCCTCCACCACCCTTAATAATGCCGTAGGAACAATGTTGGGTTGGTTGTGCGTGGTTTTTCCCAAACGTATCTTTCGATGGGGTAGTTGGTTAAAAAGTTGAATCAAGTTTTGGGTCACCCCCAATTCCTCTTCCAAGGGCACCATTTCCCGTTTGCGCTTGGAGAGGATATAACGATAGACACTGGAAAAGTAATCGGAAAGTTCTTCCGCCTTGGAAGGGCTATCTTTCATGGTCACCAATAAGACCTCTAAACTTTCAAATAGTAATTCCGGATGTATTCCTTTTAAGTAGACCGAAAAATCGCTTTCTATACGAAGCTTCGCCTGTTCTTCAGCTTCACGTCTTTTGGTATTCTTTCGATATAGAAAATAATGCCCCAGATAAAGTACTACATACAATAGGGTGATAAAGGAAAAAATACTATTGAACACATAGAGTTCCCTACTGCTTGGCTCGTATTGGAGTATATTGATGAAATAGAGATATATGGCCATGGTAACCAATGCTATGGTCAAAATAATGGATCCCAACACCTGGAATACGACTTTCCAAAAAAAAGAGCTTGGCCATTTCAACCATTCAAATACACGCAATGAGGCTCTTGAAAATTCTTGGGTTACATAGGCCAGTCCAATACAGACCATCAATTCTTGGCTTAAAAAATCCTCCTGAATGTATAAAACGGCATCGTTGATCAGTAAAATTAATAGGTACACCAAGGTACCACTAAAGAGGGGACCCAACAGCCGAAACCAAGGATTGTGTATAAAGAGCTTATTCATTCTTTACCAAGGGTAAGGTAACCGTAAAATGGTCACTATCTTCAACTTTTACCATACTTTTGGACAACATCTTATAACGTCCGGTAATATTCCTTAAACCAATACCCGTTGAAGTAACGTCTTGCTTCTTAAGTACTTTATTATTTGAAATGATCAAGGAGTTGGCATCTCCTGTAATGCTTATTTGTATTGGATTTGCTTGGCTTACAGCGTTGTGTTGTACAGCATTTTCAATTAACAATTGAAGGGTCAACGGAGGGATTTTACTGTCTAGGTGATTTTCCTCTAAGGCTACCTTGAAGGTAAAGGCGTCTCCAAATCGCGTTCCCAGCAAAAAGGCATAGGACTCTACAAAATCCAATTCTTCCCGTACCGAAATCAATGAGTTTCTACAATTTTCCAAGGTATATTGATAGGATTTTGCCATGGAACGGATAAAGGTTTCTGCCTTTTGGGTATTGTCATGGAACAGGACTGATAAGGAGTTGATACAGTTAAAAAGGAAATGGGGACTAAGTTGTGATTTTAAGGTTGCCAACTGGAGCTCCGCCTGTTTTCGTTGCCTTTTTAGTTCCGATAGCTGCGCGGTTGTATATTGGTTGTAGGAATAAAACGCGAAATTACAGATGTTATAAATAACTGTTAAACAGAATAAAAGAATACCTAACTTTAAGCTTTGTTCTAAACTTAGAGTTGCTAAAAAAGAAGTGCCCTTGCTTGCAAAAACATACCCCCAAACGCCCAACCAAATCGTGGCAAAACTACTTGTTGCGTTCCATAAGATGCCCAATAAAAGGCGAACACCGGTATATTTCTTCCAATCTAGAAGTCGGTTTAAGAAGGGATTGGAGTAAACCACTAGATAAACGACCAAAACACCTAAACACCCACTCAATAGGAATGGGACAAACGTTGGGGATTGTTCAAAATTGATAAATCCAAAGACTACGGTTCCCAAAATAAATCCAACAAAGAGTAGGCTCAGGTGTCTTAACATGGTTGGTTGTTTCAGAATTTTGTTGCCTCTCCATTCCATAGCTCCAATTTAGGCATTTCTAGGTTTGCCCAAAGATGAAGCCGGAAAGGAATACTGGATTTTTTCTAGCGGATTGCCCTCAAAACGCGCCCTACATGGGAATCGGAATTGATATTTTCGCTGGCGTCAAAATAAGCGTCCCTAACTTCTTGGGATGCGCCGGAAACTTCTGGGGCAAAGGCAAGCAAGATTTCAGCTTGGTGGCTATCGGAATTGATGCTCTTTGTGGCCTTCAATAGTTGTACAAGCTCTTTATCAGTATAGGAATCTCGGGACAATTGTTTGAACACGGAAGCCTTATGATGATCGGAATTCACTCTGGACAGTGTTGACAGAAAGGATTCCAACGCACTTTTTGTATTTTGACTTTGGGCTGCCTTCTTTAAGATGGTTGCTTGGTGCATATCGGACGACATATTGTTTTTTACCTGCAACAGTAAATATGCCAGTTCTTCCTCATTCAATTTTCCACGGAGCACCTCGCTCAGAACGCTGGCAATATGGTGATCGGAACTCATATTTTCTACAGAGGACAATAGCGTGAGGTAGGAAGCCGAAGTCAAATCGTTGGATGCCAACGCTTTTTTTAGTACCGTAGCCCTATGGTGATCTGAATCGATGGACTTGGCCGTTGAAATAAGCAGTTTGGTATTCTCAGCGTTCAAAGAACGACTGCTCAATACTTTGGACAATACGGTAGCTTTATGGTGGTCAGAATTAATGTCTTCCGCAATACCGAACAACGCCTTCATTTGATTGTCCGAAATCTCACGGTTTTCAATGGCACGTTTCAATACTTCTGCCTTGTGGTGATCGGAGTTGATGCGACCTGTTGTTTGGATATAGGAAGAGGTCACGGCATCAGAGGTCAAAAAGGCCTTGGCATTATGCTTAAGGATTTCGGCTTTATGATGATCGGAACTAATGGCCCCTACCCTTTTTAAGGTTCCTATCAGTCCTTTCTCGTCCAGTCTTTTATCCAGTAGTAGTTTGAGATAACGCGATTTAACATGGTCACTTGTAATCTCGTCCACTTCCTTCAACACGGGATAGTATCCCCCTTTTCGATACATTCTGTCCACACGCTTTTCAGAACCAAGTGTGGTGGTCCTAACCACCTCCAACAAAATTTCGGAGAGCCATTTTTTTCCTTCGGCATCAAAACTTCTCTGGGAACCCCCAACAAAGTACTTTTTAATAAGTTGGCCGGAACCATCTGGTTCCATAAAGATTTTTCTTCGACTGCCAAAAGCCGTTTTCTTGATTTCCATATACCCCCCCTGCGAAATGGATGCTATATCGGAGTCATCATCGGAGAGTTCTATTTCCCCTTTGTATTCAATGGCAAAATTGTTTCCAAAGCCGTTTTTAATGGAAATGGTAGTCTTACCATTGCTATTTATATTAACCGAAGTACTTCTTCGCTGTGCTTCGGACAGGGAAGGATGAAGTAAGGCAAGGACCAAAAGCACCTTGACCAGAATTGAAACAATAATTTTTGATAGATGTGTCATGATTGTTCGCTTTTTTGAAATCGTCCGCCCTTGATGAAAGCGGACGATTTTTTGGTTGATTGTTCGTTTCTTGATTGATGATGGCACAAATATCATCCAGGACGTAAAAGGAAAAAAATGAAATGTAATGGATTGTACCCTTTATGTAGTGAATTGTACAATCTGTGAAGTAAGGGTTTCTTAATTGGTCAGCGCAGTGATCGGGGTCAACACCAATTTCCGGAATTCCACCTCAGCCCCTTCCGCCTGTAAAGCGATTTTGCCTTTATGTACCGTGGCTTCAAATCCGTAATTGACCAAATCCCCATTGACCCAAACTTTGATTTCGTCATTAACACATTCAATACTCATAGAATTCCATGTACCCAGGGGATTTTCAGAATCGTCCGTGAGATTGAGGATGCGTCGATTGGTTCCCTCCGTTTTACCCCATTTCGCTTTTGGCCCACGTCTGGTTACCATATCCTTTACTTTAATATCTTCAACAATGACCCAAAAATCCCCTGCATCTTGATGTTGCATCTGAACTTCTATGGATTTCGGAAACATTTGGTACAATGCCCGTGGTGTGGATGCGTGCACCAGTACCCCACAATTGCCAGGCGCTCCTGGGAAACGATATTCCACTTCCAAGCGATAGTTGGAATATTCCTTTTCCGTGACCAGATGACCCCTGGGCTCCCCTAAAGACACTAGCATTCCATCCCGGACCACAAAAGGCTGTGGGGCGTTGGGATTACTGTCCATTTGCGGCACGTCCATTGCCCAACCCATTAGATCTTCGCCATTAAAAAGCGACTGGGCATGATCGGCACAGGCTACCGTTAGGAACATTGTAAAGCACAGCAGCACATGTAGTATGGAAAATTTCATTTTTTAAATCGGTTTAAAATTTTTAGGGTCTTTTTGGTGTTGATAAAATATACGCCTGTTAAAAGGATAATGGCGGCAATAATGGACTGCAAGCTAATTTGTTCGTTTAAAAAATACCACCCCAGAAACATCGCTACGATGGGATTGACATAGGTGTTGGTCGCTACCTTTTCCGGTGAGACCACCTTTAACAGGAAGTTAAAAGAGGTAAAAGCCACGATACTTCCAAAAATAATTAGAAGTACCATGGACCATTGGGTATCTACGGACCAGTTACTGGGAGGGGACCATGCTTCCTGAAAAATAAGACTTAGCACAAAAAGCATTATGCCCCCGGACAACATTTGATATCCCGTGTTCACAAAATAGTTCTTGGGCAAATCAGCTCTTGCAACAAACAAACTGCCATAGGCCCAAGATAACATGGCGGCAAAAATCATTAACATCCCTATCACCGCATTTTCCTGCTCTAAAATATTCTTCTGACTGACCAGTAAATAGATTCCCAACATTCCCAAGAACACACCCAATAAGGACATAGGTTGGATTTTCTTTCCTTGCAGCAACCACATCATTAAAAGTATGACCAGGGGTTGTGCCGATATCTCAAGGGCAGCAAAATTACTATCCACAAACTTCAAGGCCCATACCACTACCCCATTACCTAAACTGAGGAACAAAAAGCCTAAAAAGACCGTGTTCAAGAATTGCTTTTTGGTAATGGCGATTGATTTGCCCGAGAGTTTAGCTATACAAAAAATGAGCATCCCAGCCGATACAAAGCGTATCCCAGCCAAGAAAAATGGGGGGATTTCAGCAACCGCAATCTTGTTCAACAGATAGGTAGAGCCCCAAACAATGTAAATGGCAAAGAACGCTAGGATAACCAGTGCCGTGCTTTTATTTTCCTTCATTAACCGATGTATTCGACCTAAAAATTCAATATTACGCCGAATAAATGAACTACAGGCTCTTTTTGAAAATTTGTATTCCTTATCTTATTAGGCATGAAACCTATCCTCATTTTTCTTTTACTAACAACCAGCATTACTTTAGGTCAGGAAGCACTAGTATTGGTCCACGAAGAACAAAAAGGGAACCGCTTGGCATTTTATGCATTGAATGAGGATGAAAAACCCTACGATGTCCTTTTTGAAGTAAAGGGCACCAATTTTAGGCAAAGTGCAGCAAAACCAAGATTGACAAGGGTGCCAGCCACTTCTAAGGTACACTTAAAAACCATCATTTTATACAGGGATAAAAAACCGCAATATACCTATACCCTTGCCGTAAATGACAGCCTTTCCAGGCGTGCACTAAAAAAGGAATTCACTATCATTGAAGTTGCCCCCAAACCGATAACCCCAAAAAAGCACATTACGGTTTACACCACGCTTAACTGTACGTCCTGTGACTCCATTGTTCATGGACTACGTGACAACCTCTATATTTTTAAACATATTGATCTCAATGAAAACCTAAAAGTTAAAGAGGCGCTTTCGGCTACATTGGGAAGACCCTTGGATTCTTTAAAACAACCTATTGTCAACCTGGGAGGACATCTATATACCTGGATAAAGGACTACGAAACGCTATTGTCCGAATTGGAGAAGTAGCCCTATCAATTTCGCGTAAAGGGAACAAAACGCACTGGCATCAGATTTTTGGTGGTAACCTTTCCTTTCTTCTTGTGAATCAACACCAAATCCCTTATTCCATCGTGTGGTCCAATGGGAATGATCATTCTACCACCTTCCTTAAGTTGCTCCAAAAGTGGTTGTGGCAGTTCTTCTGCTCCTGCGGTAACCATAATAGCATCATAAGGGGCATGTGCTTTCCAACCATGGTATCCATCACCTAGTTTGACCGTGATATTCCCATAACCAAGGCGATGGAGTATTTTTTTTGCCTGTTTACCAAGGGGTTCTATAATTTCAATCGTATATACCGAGTCTACCAATTTGCCAAGAACGGCAGCTTGATAGCCTGAACCGGTTCCAATTTCCAGTACCTTATCCTTTTTACCGAGACGCAGTACTTGGGTCATATAGGCTACCATATAAGGTTGGGATATAGTTTGTTGATGACCGATGGAAACCGGGGAATCGGAATAGGCATACACGCTTTTGTCCTCAGGAATAAAATAGTGTCGTGGTATTTGTAACATGGCTTTAAGTACCCGGGCGTCATAGATATCCCGCCCCTCCAACTGATGTTTTATCATAGCCTTTCGCATGGCTACATAATCAGGTTCCTGAGCGCCCATTTTTTTTCCACTCAAAAATATCACCACTACTAAAACGGTCAATAAACGCATTATATGCTAAGCTTTTACTTTCAAATTACAAAATTCCATCGCTAGAAGCAATTATGTAGTTTTGCACTTTAATCATCATCTATGAAGGAGCAAAACTGGGGATATTTTTTACATGACCTCCTAGTGGACAAAGGGGTTTCCGAACAATGGGCGGTCTACTTCAATGTCGTTATTTTATTTGTCTTTTCCACCATTCTTGTCTTTTTGGTTGATTTTATTATTTGGAAGGTGTTAAGAAAGGTTTCCTCAAGTATTGCGGCACGTACCAGGACCAATTTTGACAATTTTGCAGTTACCAATCGACTACCACGGTTTTTAGCCCATATTTTTCCCTTGATTTTGGCCCTTGAATTGACGCCATTTGTTTTTTATGACTTTCAGTATGCGGAAAATATTGCTTTTAAGGTCCTCAACATTTTAGGCGTGCTTTTGGCATTAAGGATTGCTCGAAGTTTATTGCAGACCATTAGGGATTATTTAAAAACGCTAATAAGATTCAAGGATAAGCCCATAGACAGCTACATTCAGGTCTTTATGATATTTGCCTGGGCTGCAGGAGTCCTTAGCATTTTAGCAATTATCACCGATACCGATATTTGGAAGTTTCTAACGGGACTTGGAGCCGTTTCTGCTGTGCTCCTTTTGATTTTTAGGGATACCATCCTAGGTTTTGTAGCCAGTATTCAGGTTAGCATCAATGATATGGTTCGCATTGGGGATTGGATAACCTTTGAAAAATATGGTGCGGACGGCGATGTTATCGAAATCAATTTGGCTACGGTTAAAGTCCAAAACTTTGACAAGACCATTACCACAATTCCAACTTACGCATTGATTTCCGATAGTTTTAAAAACTGGCGCGGAATGCAATCCTCAGGGGGTCGTCGTATTAAAAGGTCAGTAATTATCAAACAAACAAGCATAAAGTTCCTTACTCAGGAATCCGTAGCGTCCCTTAAAAAAATTGCCTTGATTACTGCGTATTTAGAGGACAGGCAGGCTAAAATCAATGCTTCAAATGAAGCGGGAGGCGTGGACAAATCCATGATGATCAACGGTCGTAATATGACCAATTTGGGGGTTTTTAGAAAGTATATTGAATGTTATCTGCAATCGCATTCTGCCATCAACCATGAAATGATCTTAATGACACGACAATTGGAACCGACAACCCAAGGAATTCCCTTGGAAATTTATGCCTTTAGCAGTGATAAAAGATGGCAAAACTACGAGTACATCATCGCAGATATCTTTGACCATATACTCGCAGCCGTGCCTTATTTTAATTTAGAAGTTTTTGAACTTCCAACCAATATATCTGCTAATTCTTAATCAGTCCTTGACCTTCTATCCAAGGGGCGCCGGCGGCCTTAAGTTCCGTTTCCAAAGCAGGCAGGGTAGATTCGACTACTTTGGCCAAATCTGTCTTAACCATCTGTAATTGCTGCTTTGCCCGATTGAAGGCATTCAACTGGTTTCCTGTTGGGCCGTACGTATTGATCAACGCCACAAAGCCAACAAAGGCCCCATCACCTGGTGCTGGCGGGTTACGTTCCCCTATTTCATTTTTGGCTGTATTGCCATTCATGGTTGCCTCAATAGAAAGCAAAGCCTTGCTGGCCGCATTGATTTTCATCAACAGTTCATTACTCGGCGTGGTAACTTGGCTGTAGGCCCTTTTCATGGCATCAACCAACTGTTTTCCTTCTTTTAGTACCATATTGGTTGCCATTAAATCTTGTTGGAAACCCTGGAACGACTGTCGGAACGCATTTATTTCAGCTGTAGGTTTGGAAGGTAATGCACCTTCCTTTAAACGTTTCACCTCGATGGAAATAGGTCCGGCCATTTTTGTAAGCATTCCATTTTCCCGTTGATGCAGTTCTGCAGTATAGGTCCCTGGTGTGGCCATATAGGGTGAGCCAAAGAAGTCATCATCATCGCTCGGTTTTGGAGCTTTCAAGGGGATACCACTTCTACTGGCATAGGTCAGGTCCCAATTTACCCTATTAAATCCTTTGGTATTCGTTCCCTTTACGGTATTTACCAAAGCCCCGTTGCTATCCTTTATCAAGAGCACATATCCCGGTTTGTCCTGATTTTTTTCTTCGGCCAATGCATCCCACCCAGGGAATGGAACAGAAGATTTGTTCTTGTTTAATTCTTTTTCCTTTTTCACCCTATCTTCTTTTAGGGAGGTCAATTTCTCTGGCAAATAATAGGTCAATTCTGCACCAAAACCTGGATTTTTAGCCTTGTAGGTATTGTCACCTTGACCATAAATACCATCACGCGGAACATACCAATAGGCGGTTCGTGAATCAAACAATTGAATATCCGTGGAAGTAGCGGAATCATAATCCCTAAGTGGGCCTATATCGTCCAAAACAAAGAAACCACGACCAAAAGATGCCGCTACCAAGTCGTCTTCCCTGCGTTGAATGGTAATGTCCCTAAACGAGATAGTAGGTAATCCCCCTTTCAGTTGCGTCCAAGTACTGCCGCTATTTTTGGTAAAATAGATTCCGAACTCCGTTGCAGCGAACAATAGGTTTCGGTCCACATGATCCTGTACCACCCTCCACGTTAATAATCGCTTGGGGAGGTTTCCGTTCATTAAGGTCCAAGACTGCCCCTTATTCACACTCTTTAGAAGATAAGGCTTAAAATCCCCCTCCTTGTGATTGTCCAAAACCAAATACACGGTATTGGCATCGTACAGATCAGCACGCACATCATTGACAAAAGCCCTGTTGGGCACTCCCTTAATTGTGCCTAACATAATCTTGCGCCAATTATTCCCTCCGTCTTCGGAAACCTGGAGAATACCATCATCCGTGCCTGCATACAATAAGCCTTCTTCGACGGGTGATTCGGCCAAGGAGGTAATGGTGTTATATTCGCTCATGGCGCCAACATCCCATGGATTGTCCCAGCTTTGTTGCCTTCCAAGAATGGGAAGTTCAATACGTTCTTCATTGCGTGTAAGGTCCGGTGAAATTGCAGTCCAATCATCTCCCCTATTCTCCGACTTCCATACCCGATAGGACGCAAAATAAAGTCGAGTAGGTTTGTGGGGGCTCACCAAAATGGGGGCGTCCCAATTAAACCGTTCATGTGGGTCTCCGGCCGCAGGCTGGGGCTGGATAAATACCGTTTCTCCGGTAGTTTGGTCAATACGCCACAACCACCCTTGTTGAAATTCGCCATAGGTGATATCTGGATTTCCCGGTTCAGTAGCCGATTGGTGTCCGTCCGCCCCGAGGGTTATCCACCAATCTTGATTCAGGATTCCATCAGCACGGGTAGTCCTTGAGGGCCCACCGTGAGATCCATTGTCCTGGGTACCCCCATAAACATTATAAAACGGTTCGGAATCATCCACAGCCACCTTGTAATACTGAATTACAGGCAAATTGGAGAAATAGCGCCATGTTTTGGTCAAATCATGGGATTCATACAGACCACCGTCCGTACCAAACAATACATAGTCCGGATCATCTGATTTAAAGGCCATAGCATGGCTATCCACATGCTTGTTTTTTTCATTCATGGTGTAGAAGGTCTTGCCGTGATCTTCGGAAATCTTTACCACGTTGTTCATAAGGTATAACCTTCCTTTCTGATGTGGCGAAGCATACAGTTCTTGATAGTAATGCGGGCCGGTACCTCCAGAAACCGTATTGGACTGTTTGCTCCATGATGCACCCCCATTGGTAGATATGTAAATGCCACCTTTCTTTCGATCCAATTCAATGGCAGCATAAATGGTCTCGTTATGAAAAGGTGAAACGGCCAACCCTATTTTACCCAAATTGGATTTTGGGATCCCATTCCCAAGTTTTGTCCATGTTTTGCCACCGTCTATGGATTTGTGTAGTCCCGATCCAGGACCACCACCCATATAAGCCGCAACCGTACGTTGTCTATCCCAAGTTGCTGCATATAACACATTGGGATTCGAAGTATCCATAACTACATCGGTCACCCCAGTCCATTCGTCATTGCCCAGTGTCCGCGCCCATGTATTTCCCCCATCTTCGGAAAGGTAAAAACCGCGCTCCCCACCTTTGCTCCATAGGGGACCTTGAACGGCAACATAGATTTTTTGTGAATTATCCGGATGGATAATGATTTTAGAAATGTGCTCGGATCCCTTGAGCCCCATGTTTTTCCAGCTTTTTCCCTCGTCCTGGCTTACATATATTCCATCTCCAAAGCCCACATGGCGACCACCTACATTTTCCCCGGTCCCCACCCAAACGGTACTGGGATTAACTGGATCAATGGCAACGCAACCTATGGAATAGCTGGATTGCCCATCAAAAAGGGGTTGAAATGTGGTCCCCGAATTTATAGTCTTCCATACGCCACCCGACCCGACGGCGATATACCAAGTACTTGCATCTTTAGGATGGACGGCAATATCCGCAATACGTCCAGAAGTAAGGGCCGGACCAATATTCCGAAATTTTAATCCCTTATAGATATCATCCTTCTTTTCGCTCTCTTGGGCAAAAGTGGAAAAGGTAAATAGTGCGCTGAAAAGTGAAAATAGTACAGCAAAACGAAGTGTTTTCATCAAAGTCTTCTTTAGGGTTAATCAGTCTTGAAAGATAACCAAAATCCCACTTTTGATGCTATACTTTGAACATATAAAGCATAAAAAAAGCCCCTATAAAAGGGGCCTATATTTTGAAGCGTATTACTTCCTACAAGGTAATATTCTGTGTGGTGCCATCAGGATAGGTCAAAACAGCCTCATCATCGCAAGTGCCATCTCCAAAATCTATGTCAACCACCAAGCCATTTACACTGACGTTCATAGCTCCTTGGCTCCAATATTCACAGGTAAGTCCTTTGGATACATTGCCTCCTATAATATAGGTGTTCCCACCTTCTTGATAGGTCCATGTGCCCTGTAAGTTCCAAAGTGTATCTTCACCTTCTTCAAAAATGAATGCCAATACTTTGGTTCCACTTTCGGAAAGTACACTGCCATCTTCGAATTCTAAATTGATATTACTATTGATTTCAAATGAAACCGTTTCTTCTTCGGTGACGGTCAAAACATACGAACGCGTTCCATTCACCTTAATGGTTCCAATAAAGAAATCACTGAAAGTGGCCGTAAAGGTAGTGTTGGACTCCCCTACCCCATACGATACATTCAAGGTGCCGTTTATATTTTCGGTATCGTTAAGCACACAATTATTGAATTCGGCAACAAAACCATTTTCAAAATATTCCACGCTGTAACAGTCATTGCTGGATTTGTTTGAAGTACCATTGTCAAAATACAAATCGGATAAAACGGTGTCGAACATGCTGGTTGTTTCATCCATTTCTAGGATGCTTTGAACTTCCCCAGAGGTAAAATCACCTTCTTCTGAAGATTCTTCGTTCTGACCTTCTTCCTGCATTTCCTCAGTTTGTTCTCCATCCACCAATTGAAGATCTTCTGCATCCTCACTGCAGGATATCATGGCAAATAGGGCCATTAGACAGGTAACTAGGTATATTCTTTTCATCGTAACTAAAGTTTTGGTTGCAGGGAAAACGCCTTTGCCTCCACTTTAGTACTAGAAATGGTGAATAATCGATGAAAGGTTAAAAATATTAACGGTCCTTTGTCCTGTATACGAATTTGAGGCCACTCCAATCTTCATTTATAGCAGCAACCTTTACATCTACAAGTCCCATATTCAGAAAATACGATCGAATAGGGTCGCGTTTAAGATCGGTGGCCATTTTAGAACCGCCTTTGGGCCAACTCACCCAAAGCATCCCCGTTTTTTTTAGGTAAGATTTGCAACTTTTGGCATGCACCTCCAAATCCTCTGTCATCGTAGCAAAAAAATGGATAAAGTCCATCGATTCCTTTTTTGGGTTTTCTACTTCGTGAATATCCTCCGGGAGCGATTCAAAAAGCTTCCAGTAGATATCGGGTGGGTTGACCAGATGGATCGAAAAATTAGGTTTTAACCCCAATTTTTTAAATAAAGGTGTTTTGGAATAACCTGCTGGCATGGGAATTTCTTATTTAGTATGTATGGTAGATGTATATTGGTAAAGACCTTCCATGGCCTCGGTCAAATTTTTTCTGAACACTTTTTTAGCGACCAGGGAAATAAAAAGTTTCTTAAAAGGGGATTTAGCTTCCCAAAAGAGTTCAAAATCCAAAGTACAACTTGTTTCAGAAACAGGGGTGATGACATAAAATTGGTAAACCACGTCAAATGGAAGCGGGTCCGTGGTCTTTTCTCCATAAATTAATTTAGGAGGTTCAGGTGGTCGTTTGATTGCCGAGAAATCAAGATCTTTCCCGTTAATGATGCAACAGTGTTCCGTACCAAATCGTGTCACCTCATTTTTGTTGTATTTAAAACCATCGATCCCTGGGGCCCATGACGCACGATGGACAAAATTGGTAATGTATTCCAAAACCTGTTCGGCACTCGCCGGAAATTCTTTTGAAAGAACCAGATCTGGGGGACGGTCAAACGTAACCTCTTGGATGACGTCCATTTCTTTGAGAATCAATTGATCGGCATCAATTTCAGAATACAGATATTCCACTTCAAGACCATCATAGGTATCCGAATTTATCCTAAATCGGAAAAGCTTACTGATATAGTATTTGGACAATTGTATTTCTATGGCCAAAGAACTACTGATGAGCACATAATTTGAGCTGTCTATGGAATTCTTCATTAACCGATGAGCTTCAATTACCTGTTGCCCAAAAGGTTTACGGTTGCCTTGTACCGTAATATGTTGTAATTCTCCTGCGTGTGCAATGATTTTGAGCTCCAAATTAGGTGCCGTAGCGCAGGCATTGCAAGGACATACCCTATTGGTTCTTAACAATTCCAGATGGCTATAGAAGGCGGTGAACATGCCCTCCATTAGTGCCAACAGCCGTTCCTGTGATGGAATTTCCCCCTCCTTGTAAAAAAAGAGGGCGTCCCCTTCTATCTCAGCCAGTTTTAAATCCTCCGTATTGGCAGCAATGAGGACTTCCAAAAGTTCAGAAATCACATGCTGACTGTGTTCTACTTCGGTAGTCTGGATAAAGTTGGTATACCCAGAAATATCAGGAAGAAACAGCAAGGATTTGGCCATTTTTTTTGGTTAGGAGTCCACTTCTATATTCGTCATAATTCCAACAAAGTCTTACATTGGACTGTGTTAATTCTTCTTACTTTCCAGCTCATGCAATAGCTCCTTGAATCCAAGGGCAACCCCATTGGTCCATCCAAATCCATCCTGGGTTTCATATTCCCCGCCGCCAGAAAGTAAGCTCAAATCCTCAACATTGTACTTTTCCATCATTTTGCCGGTATCCTTAAATACTTTTTCATTAAGGGCCAACCACCTTTCCATAATTTCCTTGGCTTCGTCCTCATATCCATAAGTGAGCAAGCCATTAACCGCCATCCATTGAAGGGGTGCCCAACCATTTGGGGCATCCCATTGCTGCCCGGAATTTTTTAAGGTAGTTACCAGTCCACCGTCTTTTAAAAACCTAGTCATCAACGTGGTTTTGATTTTTTCCGCCTGCTCCCGACTGGCAATACCGAAAAACAATGGAAATGCGCCGGCTAGTGTCAATTCGTTCGTAAGCTCGGCCCGTTGAAAATCAAAATCCATAAAAAACCCTAGCTCCTCATCCCAAAAATACTCCCTTATAAGTGCTTTTCGGCGATTGGCCAGTTGCGTAAAATGACCAGAGGCTTCTTTATTACGTTGTAGTACAGCTGCTTGGCTAAGCTGCAATTCCAAATAGTACATCAAGCAATTCAGGTCAATGGGCAGAAGGGATGTGGTATTGGTAGTCGAAAAGTCTCCATCCACCGCGTACCATCTGGAACTAAAATCCCAACCTGATTCGGCCGCAGAACGTAAGTTCCTGTACAACTGTTCTTTTTCAGCTCCTTTGGAGGCATCCTTCGCCAAATGAATATCCTCTTTATAAGCTTCTGGCCGAGGGGTACTGGCAGCATCCCAATAGCGATTCAAAAGCCCTCCTCCTATCATTTGCACCACATGCTTACTTGCTCCATAGGGCTTGACAATTTCATTATGGTCCATAAAAAATTCATATTCCTTTAGGAGCTCGGGCAAATAGTAGAGTACCATTTTTTCATCCTCCCGGGCTAAAGCAGTGACCATTAATGAGAAAAAAGGCGGTTGTGAACGTGTTAAATAATAGTCCCTTGTACCGTTCGGTATATGACCTATGGAATCCAGTAAAAAGGCAAAATTACTGACCATGTTCTTTGCTAAATCCCTTTGGCCTGCCGCTAATAAGCCCTCTAAGGTGAAATAGCTGTCCCAATAATATATTTCCTGGAAGCGTCCACCAGGAACTACATAGGTATTGGGTAGTGGGATTCTTGAAGAGTAGGCCATTTTGGTATCCGGTCCACGAGTCAATTTATCCCACATCCCCTCAATATGTTCGTACATGGTCTTTGTGGTATCCGTAGAAAATTCCAAAGATTCCATGGAGGTATCGGTAAAATTAGAAAGCACAAATTCCCTTAAATCGAAACCTTTTTCCTCCCTAGCTTTCAAATAATGTTCTTCAAGAATCGTGTAGGAGGTATTGGGTACCAAATCCACCAATGTTTTTGAATCTGGATAAATTGCTGCCAGTTGCACATCTTTAAAAAGCTGTGTTTCGTAAAAAGATTGATGGATTACTGGTTTGGTCTCTTGCTTGCACCCCACTGAAACGAGTAGGCAAACCATAAGTAATAGTATTTTGATCTTCACGTGGGCAAAAATTTTGTAGTTGACCTTAAATATAAGGGATTAAGCGAAAAATTACGTTTAATAAATCGTATACGATTATTTTTGTATCATGATTAGATCAGCTATATTAAGGGATTCCGTCAAAAAACATCTTTTAAAATCCATTCATGCGGGCGACATCAAATGTGGGAACACCATTAACTTGGCAGCACTGGCAAGAAGCCTAAAGGTCAGTGTCACCCCTATTCGAGAAGCGTTGAGTCAGTTGGAACAATCCCGGATTCTTCAAGCAATTCCCAATAGGGGTTTTGTGGTTCCAGAGTTGACTTTAAAGGAAGCTAAAAACCTCTATAGTACCATGGCAGAACTGGAAGTTTTGGCCTTGGAACACTCTTCTTTTACTTCCCGCCTATTGAACAAGTTGAGGGACGAACAGCTCAACCTCCAGCAAACCCATACCCCTTCTGCTCGGTTAACATCCAGAGTTAGGTTCCATCACTTGTTGCTCAGGAATTGTTCGAATTCCATTTTAGTACAGATTTTAAGGGATTTGGAAGCCAGGGTTCTATTCTATGAGCAGGTACTCATTACTGACGCCTCGTTTTACGAACAGATAGATAACCAAAATGAAGCTATTATTCGGGCAATTGAGGAGGACAATGTTCCTACAGCTGCACTTATTTTAAAAATGAATTGGATGACCGTATTGGATTACGTTCAGAAGCAATTGGTAATGGGGCAAAACGTAAATTTTGAAGAAGTATATCCTGAATGGGCAACACAATGAAAGGAATGAACAGACGTTAGATTACTATGGAATTTCTTAACCCTCATATTGCAAAACTGGCCAAATCCAAACAATCAAACTTAGTACGAAAGCAAATTTCCTGTGGTATTTTTCAGGAAGTTGAACGGCCCAAAAACACTTATTCCTCAAAACGGGAGCATATCAAACGATAATCGTCCGGGGTATCCAAATCAATCAATTCCCCTTTAGTTTCAATCATCACCACGGAGGATGTATGCGCTTCCATCAGTTTCCTTGCACCAAAATCAGCTCCTAATTTTTTCAATTCCTTAAAAAACACCTTTGGAAATAAAGCAGGCACTCCAGGCCCCCGTTGGTATGAACTGGAACAAATTTTGTTTGAATGGTTCCTATATGTACGAATTAGGTTTTTGTAATGCTCCAGCTCCAAAAGTGGTTGATCCACTACCATTATCAGAATAGCTTCCGGAGCATATTTTGCTGCTATCTCGGTAACACCACGCACTATGGAACTCCCCATACCCTCTGCCCACTTTTCGTTTACTGTTGTCCTCTCCCCTGGAATAAGGGGTTTAATCTTTGCAGCATGTGCCCCCAGTACCACCTCAAAATGCTTGGTCAAGGAACGGGCCGTATCCACCGCATGTTCTATTAGTGTTTTATGCCTCCAAGGCAACAGTTGCTTAGGTTTCCCCATTCTTGTTGAGCTTCCCGCAGCTAAAATAAGAACGGCAATTTCTGAAAATTGAACGTCATTCATGAATGTATTTTTCCCGACTTCTCCCTCAAGGGAACTGGTGTTTTCCGATTAATTGTGGACAAGATTTCAGATAGGACCGACAATGCAATTTCCTGCGGCGTTTCCGCTCCGAGTTCCAATCCTGCTGGCCCATAGACGGATTCAATAAATTCCAGAGTGGTATCTGGACACTTTTCCAACAATTCGTGGAATAACTTTTCCCTTCTTCTAGCAGGGCCCAGTATCCCGAAATACGCCGGTTGGTCATCCCTCAAAGCCATTAAAAACCGAAGGTCCCTAACATAACTATGTGTCATCAAGAGGACAGCGGTCTGATCATCCGATTTCAATTCAAACGATTCAGGGTCACTGTTGACAAAATGGTTGGCCCCTGGGAAATCCACTTGACTTTTTTGCTCTTCAGGGGGGACGACTACCGTTACTTCCCATCCCATTAGTGAAGCCATGGCACACATTTGGATTGCATCGTGTTCCGCTCCGCAGAGGACCAATTGAAAACAGGGGGGTAAGATTTGACCAAAAATTTCCACCCCATTTTCAATCGTATACGATTTTCGAAGTGGTAGGGAAGCATTGCCAATCCTTAAAACAGAACCATAATTTCTATTTTCCCCATGTTCTTTTTTAAAATAACTGTTTATCCCAAATGCTTTTCTTTCGGATATGGCACTCCAAAATTTTGAGATTACGTCTAGACTTGGCAGAAAGGGTTCCAATAGGATGTAAAGAATCCCCTCACATCCCAGGCGATAACGCCCGTCATAGGTCATTACCTTTGGCCTATCGGTCTTGAAAACGGACAATGCCTGTCGATATACCTCTTTTTCCACGCACCCACCACTTACGGCACCTATCATAGTACCGTCCTCCAATAAGAGCATGCGAACTCCCGGTCTTCGATAGGAGGAACCTTCAAGAGCTACCACAGTGCCAAGAACTGCCTTTATATTGCTCCGTAGGGCTTTTTTCTCATACGCTTCGACTATTTTCTTTAATTCATGGGTAATCATAGTATTCTTCGCGTGGGTATAAAGATTACTTTTTCATTTGTGGCAATCGATTGGTGAGGTTTGACCCTAATAAATCCATTGGCCATAGTAAGACTGGTCAAATCTCCGGAACCATTACCAGATATCAACTTAGCGTGTAATTTACCCTCGAGGGTTACCACGGCAGTCCTTATAAAACGGGTTAAATCCGTAGTGTTTTCGAAATCTTCCTTTAAAATTACCTGAAATTCAACAGTGTGACGTCCAAAACCCTTGTTCAACCAAGGCATGAAGTACACATGAAAATTCGCAAAGGTTGAAGTTGGATTTCCAGGAAAACCAAAAACTGTTGTCGAGGAATTGGGATGTACACCAAACCAAAAAGGCTTTCCTGGACGTTGCAGAACCCGATGAAACTGCTTTTGAACGCCCAATGCATCCAATACTTTTGGCAAAAAGTCAAATTTACCCTTGGACACCCCGCCACTTAGTAGTACCACATCACTACTTTCCATCGCCGTTGTTAAAGCAGTTTTGATGGCATTTTCATCATCGATAACATGGATCATGTCTGAAGCAATACCATTTTCCAGTAATGCGGCCCCGAGGGTATGGGAATTGGATTGTCTAATTTGATGGGTTTTAGGAACCTCCCCTACCGCTACCAATTCATCACCTGTGGAAAATAAGGTAATTTTTGGATTCTTCTTTACCCATACTTCGGTTTTTCCCACCGACGCCAATACACCAATTTCGGCTGCTGTTATCGTCCTACCTTTTTTCAAGAGCACACTTCCCTCCCGTTCATCACTTCCTTTTACATGAATATTCTGTCCTACGGCCATCGGGCGGTTTATGATGGCCTTTCCCTGTTCAATTTCCAAATGTTCGTACATCACCACAGCATTTGCATTTCTTGGTACTATAGCGCCGGTCATAATTTCATAACAATCACCGTCCTGCTCCAAATCCAATTGCGGCGTGCCCGCTGCTGCAACGCCCTTTATCGTATAGGCCTCATGGAATGCATTGCCCAAGCAGATGGCAATACCATCTTTGGTAGCGCGATCAAAGGGGGGAAAGTCCCTATCTGCCTTAACATCCTCTGCCAATACACGACCATCAGCTTTGGATAAGGGAACAAGAACATCATCAAATCCAAGAGCTGTTTCTAAAACTATATTATATGCCTCTTTAAATGAAATCATTGCAACAAATCAATTTGTAATCCATGGGATAGGAGCACCCTAGCCCCTACAAATAATACCAAGAGGGCCGTAAAAATGCGTAAACTTTTGGGCGAAATCCGAATCAATGTCATCCGCACTCCCAACTGCCCACCAATACCTACGGCTAGAATCAAAAAAACGAATTCAGGCCAAAAAATTTGAAAAGTTCCACTAGCGACCAAACCTACGATACCCGAAATGGAGTTGACCAAAATAAAAAAACTTGCTAAAGCGGCAATATGTATAGGTTTGTCCCATTTTAAGTAATTCAAAACAGGTGCCAAAAAAATGCCTCCGCCGATTCCTACGAGTCCAGATAAGAAACCTATTCCACCACCAATCCCATAAGAAAACCACTTTGGATATTTTACAGGCTGATAATCGAGCTTTAAATTCAACGTTTGAACGGTCAAAGCCATTGCCGCTAAAATTAGGGTAGCACCCAGAAGGATAAAAAAGAGATGCTCCTGCAATCGAAAAATGGCACCAAGAAAGGCCATAGGAACACTGGTCAAAACAAAAGGTAGAAATGCCTTTACTTTTAAATGGCCTGCTTTGTAAAACAGGAAACTGCTTCCGGAAACGACTACGAGATTGCATACCAAAGCCGTACTACGAATGACAAAAAAAGAAGAAATGACCAATGCCAAAAGTGCCAAGTAACTCGATCCTCCTCCGAAACCCACGGAAGAATATAGAAATGCAACCAAAAAGAAGGAAAGTACCAACAGCGTAAATGCACCCCATTCTAATGACATAGTATTGAAATTTGGTCCATTCCCCCCTCGATACTGTACACAATGGTATCAGGAAACAACTCAGAAAGTCTTTGCGCAGCTAAAGCACTTCGTTTTCCGGACTGGCAAATGAGATACACGGGTTGACCCAAGGCTATCTTATCCAAATGATCATCCAATTTCTGTAAGGGTATATTCATAGCCTCCTCCAAATGTCCCGAATTGAATTCCGTTTCTGATCGCACATCTATGAGTTGCTGTTGAATGTCAAGGTGTAAAAAGTCGTCCGCGCCTATCGTTTGAAGGGTATTGCATAAATCAAAACCATAATTTTTTTGGAGCTGGATTACCCCCTTAGTTTCGGGATTCCTTTCAAATTGTACCAATCGGTTTTTTTGTGTCAATCCATCAAATATGAGGAGCTTACCCGACAACACCTCCCCCACTTCAGTTAAAACCTTGACCGCTTCCAAGGCCTGTAAATTTCCAATAATGCCGGGCAATATCCCTAAGACACCATTGTCATCACAGTTCGGAATTTCGTCGGCTTTAGGCGTTTTTGGAAATAAACAACGATAGGTGGGACCATCCTGATAATTAAATACGCTCACTTGTCCTTCAAAATCATGTAAAGCCCCATAAACAAAAGGTTTTTTGAGCATGACGCAGGCATCATTGATTAGATATCGAGTGGCAAAATTGTCGGATGCGTCGACCACTAAATCGTAGGCTTGTATGATTTCCAAAGCATTTTCCTTGGACAAGAATTCTGGAATAGGTATAATTTTGGTTTGGGAATTCTGTTTTTTTAATTTTTCGGCGGCTATTTTAACCTTAAGTTGACCCACTTCCCTTTCGGAATACAATACCTGACGGTGCAGATTGTGCAAGGCTATGGTATCCCTATCCATAAGGCCCAAACTTCCTACGCCCATAGCGTTCAAATACTGGGCAACCGGAATTCCAAGACCACCTAAACCAACTATTAACACCTTACTTTCAAATAGTTTAGATTGTTTATTTAAACCAAAACTTTTAAGGGAAATTTGTCTTTGATATTTTGATAAATCTGGTTTCAAATTAATTTTTCCTTTACCAATTGATACTCTTCCTTTGAATTTGCATTGTACAGTTGTTCCTCAGAAGAAGGTTCCACAAGGCGAATGTCAGAACGAATTAAGAACTTTCTGAGGCAGGAACTTTTGGCCGTTTCCAAGTAGTTTTTTGAAGCCTTTAGGGCCTTTGGTTCCCATATGGCGATGAGCGGCTCTGGCAGTCCTGAATCCTTACTGGAGAAGGCTGTGGCATATTTTGTGGCATTTCTATTGTGCACCAACTCCGAAAGCCCATTATGGTCCAATAAGGGTAAGTCGCAAGCCAAAATAAGCCATGCCACATTAGGGTACTCGCTGTGAGCACTTAAAATTCCATTGAATGGCCCTCCATACTGGTTCCTGTCTACAATTACTGGGGCGTTGTCTGCAAAAGAATCCAACTGATCTTCCCGAGCACTGTAAAAAACGGAATCACAAAATTTAGATGCCAGCTCAAAAAGATAGTCTCTTTGGGGTTTTCCATGATATGGTATTAATCCCTTATCGCTTCCCATTCGAGTACTTTTGCCACCCGATAGAA
The DNA here is from genome assembly GCA_039815575.1 of Bacteroidota bacterium. Taxonomy (GTDB): domain Bacteria; phylum Bacteroidota; class Bacteroidia; order Flavobacteriales; family Flavobacteriaceae; genus Croceivirga. The sequence goes on from JBCBZA010000008.1 coordinate 22,550, forward strand.
TAAGACCATATAATTTTGGAGCTTCTTTTTCCATATCAATCTATCCACCAATGGAGGTCATACTATTTTCAAAAACAGAACTTTTGTGTTCGTTTTGGGCCTCAAAACCCGTCTTAGCCCTTTTTCCAAGGACTTCCGTGATTGCAGCCTCTATGATAATATTTGAATTTTCCTTTCTGAGTAAGTCCCTTACATTCGTTTTGGGACGACCGTACAGACAGGTAATCACATCTCCTTTTGCCGTTATTCGTAAGCGATTGCAACTTCCGCAAAACGTTCTGCTGAACGAAGGTATGATGCCAAAAGTTCCTTGATGACCTTCAATCTTATAATTGATGGATGTTGACGTTTTTGGCGCTTCCAACCTATTGTAATTGGGGTAATGGTAAGTGATATAGTCCAAAATGGTCTTATAATCCCATTTGATACTTCCAAAAGATCGGGAACCCCCATTAAATGGCATTTCTTCCAGAAATCGTACAGAAACCGGATGGTGTTTCATGGTTTCTAAAATGGGAAGTATATCTTGTTCATTTTGACCTTCTAAAACAATAAAATTGATGCGGACGTTAAAATTCTCACTCACCAATCGAAGCACATTTTCCATAACCATCTCATAGCTATCCCTTCTCGTGATTTTTTTGAAGGTCGTTTTTTCTATGGCATCCAGACTTACGTTGATATTTTTGACTCCAAGGGACTTTAACTCATCAATATGGGGACCTATCAAGGTGGCGTTAGTGGTTATAGAGATGTCTTCCAAACCTTTCAATGCGGACAAATGCCTAAGTAGTATCATTACATCCTTTCTAACGAAAGGTTCACCACCCGTTAACCGAATTTTATCAATACCCATTCCCACCAAAATTTCAGCTACCCTTTTCAACTCTTCTGTGGAGAGTAGCTGTGCTTTTTTGGCAAAATTGATGCCTTCTGCGGGCATACAATAATTGCAACGAAGGTTACAACGATCTGTTACGGCCAATCGCAGATAATTTATTCTTCTATTGTGGTTGTCTATTAACATGTGTGGATTAAAACTTGTAATCGACGATTCCGTTCCCTAAGTTAAAAACATCTGGGTAATTATCCTGTAGGTTTTGAAGCATAAACTCCAGGGGAATGTCCTCAAAATGCCCATAATCCTCCAAATATTCCATAAACTGTTTCCCCTCTCCATTAAACTCCTGAAACATGGAATCTGTTTCGCCGTCAAATTCCAAAGGGGCTACATTGCACAAATGGCAAAGCTCTCTATTGAACGCAGGTGTTGCTTTGACCCATTGGTCATTGATATAAACGTCCACCATGCCATGTGGCGTTAAGACATTGGTGCCAAACCGTTCCGTGAGGCGTTCCACGGCAATGTGATTGGTCACCTTGGCCAAGCGTATACGCGCGGGAATCTTAAGTGCCCGCAGACAGGCAATTAACAAAATTGCCTTATCCACGCAATGTCCCTCCGATTTTTTGGAAATCTCGCTGGCAATATAATTTTTTTCATCTACACTGATTACATAGGGATTATAGCGCCACCCGTCCCTAATCTTTAGATAGATTCCCTTGGCTTTGTCCTGTTCGGATAGATCACTATTTGCAAATTCAGCAACGATAGCTTGAATTTCTGGGGAGTGATAATCCAAATGTATTGTTGGTTTAAGATAGTCCATAGATTTAACCCCCGCTAACTGGTGGAATTAATGCAATTTCGTCATAAGAATTGACTTCTGTCGCATCATCGGCATATGAATTATTAACTGCAATGGCCAATGAGGACAACGTATTCAGTTCGGGATACACATTTCCCAAAAAGGAGCGCAATTCCCCCACATTTTTAGGTAGTTTTTTTCCCGTAACACTTGAACTTGGTATAGAAAGCGAAGGGCTACCAATGATATCTTTGGTAACCCCGAATAACAAAATGGTCATATAACTCTTATCCTATGATTTCTTTTTCTTTAGGTTTTAATAATTCTGGAAATTTAGAAAATGGCTGTTGGTACAGTCTATTTCCCGTTGCCGCTTTATATGCGTTGGCGATTGCTCCACCTGCCGGGGGCAATGTAGGCTCCCCAAGACCTGTTGGCGCTATTTCATTTTCGATGAAATAGGTTTCCACGACCGGCGTCTCTTTCATTCGTATAAGGCGATAGCGGTCATAGTTTGATGCCGTTGGCTTTCCATTTACAAAACCAAAGTCACCATACATGGCATGCCCTATGCCGTCCAAAACGCCCCCTTCAATTTGATTGAGGGCGCCCAAGGGATTCACCACAATGCCACAATCCACAACACAGGTCACTTTTTTGACCACAGGCAGACCGTTTTCAATTTCAACATCTGCGACTTCTGCAACGTGGGTATTATGGCAATAATAATTGACAAACCCCTGATAAACGTTGCTGGGCTTATTTCCCCAAGCTGACTTTTCCACAGCCATATCAATTACTTTAATCATGCGCTCTGGAGAATATTGAATACGGTCATCAGCATCTGCGTTCACCTTTTTCAGCAAGTCGATCCGCATTTGCACTTTGTCTTTATTCATCAACTCTGCCAGTTCATCGAAAAAGCTTTGTTCGGCAAAAGCGAGGAAATTGGTATAAGGTGCACGCCAAGCCCCTGTAGTAATATTACTTGTAAAGGCCGCGCTATCCACTTTGTAATTTTCAATAGCCCCAGCAGGGAAAAAATTCGGAATAAGTCCATACATATTCGAATTTACCGCCGCCTCCTTCAGGTAATAGGCGGTTATCTCCCCATCTTTAATTCCCGCTTTTATTCGGTATTTCAATGCCATCCTGTAGATGCCATCATTCATATCATCTTCCCGAGTATAAACTACTTTGACCGGCTTTCTAATTTTATCTGCAATTTCAGCGGCTTCCAGTACGAAATCACCGTACAACCGCCGTCCAAAGCCACCGCCTTGGCGCGTCATTTCCAATTCTATTTCCTCAGGCTTCCTGTCCAGCATGGCCGACACTGCTCCTGCTTTCCATGCCGGTGTTTGAATGGGCCCTACCAAATGTACTTTCTCACCCGTTATATGGGCATAAAAGTTCATGGGCTCCATACAGTTGTGCGGGAGAAAAGGAGCTTCATAGGTGCGTTCCAAAATTTCATCGGCTTCAGCGAAGGCCTTTTCCACGTTCCCATCTTCCCGCCGCGTATTGAATTCCTTGCCATCCAACAAAGCATTTAATTCGGCATCATGGTCTTCCGTACTTTCCATTCTAATGTCATCCTCCCATTCCGCTTCAATGGCCTCTTTGGCCTTGAACGCCTGCCAAGTAGTTTGGGCAATGACCACAACTTTATCACTATCAGAAAGGATACCAGCTATATTAGGCTGGGCCTCGATTAATTTCCGTGCCTTTTCCCCTATGGTTACTACATCCAAAACACCGGGCATCCCTTTTGCCTTTGATGCATCAAAGCCAGTTAATTTCTGCCCAAAGGCAGGTGGCCTGACCACAGCCGCATACACCATCCCATCTGTTTTGTAGTCCAGTCCAAAGAGGGATTTGCCTGTGATAATCTCGTCAATATCCACATTCTGGATATCCTTCCCAATTATTTTGTATTCGCTTGGTTTTTTTAAAGTGACATTTTCCGGAACTTCAAGTTGGGCCGCCTCGGTTACCACATCGCCATATCCCAAGGTCTCGCCTGTCGGACTCGTAATAACGCCTTCACTGACTGTACATTCCGATGCTGCTACGCTCCACTTGGTAGCGGCGGCATTGATCAGCATTTGTTTGGCCGTCGCCCCGGTTTGCCGCAAAGCATCCCATCCATGTCGCAGGGATTGACTGCCTCCTGCCACCTGCCTATCAAAATTTTCAGTATCCAATTTCCCTTGGACCACGTACACATTGTTCCACGCCACATCCAATTCCTCCGCAATGATCATTGGCATGGACGTTTTTACACCTTGGCCAATTTCTGGATTTGGTGAAAATAGGGTTACCACACCATCCTTGGAGATTTTTATAAATGCGTTGAAGTCCTTATAGTCCAATTTGGAAAGGTCCACTGGAGGTTCCAATTTTACTTTGGGCTTACAAGCTTGAAACAGGTTAAATCCTATTAACATTCCTCCACCTGCCAGACCTGTGGTCCGCATAAATGCCCTTCTGCTAAATGCCATTTTACTAGTTGCCATTTTTCAACATATTCGTGTTAGTTCATGTTTTCCGCAGCTTTTTCCACTGCCCTATAAATCCGATTATAACTTGCACATCGGCAAATATTACCGTGCATGGCGTTTTTAATCTCATCTCCCGTGGGATTGGGGTTACTTTCCAAAAAAGCGGAAGCTGTCATAATCTGTCCGGCCTGACAATAACCGCATTGAGGAACATCCACTTCCTTCCATGCTTGTTGAACCGGGTGTTCACCAAATTCTGAAAGACCTTCTATAGTAGTGATGGACTTATCCTTTACTTGTTCCAAGGTCAGTGAGCAACTGCGCAAGGCAGTACCTTCCACATGAACTGTACAAGCTCCACATTGTCCAATTCCGCAGCCGTATTTGGTCCCGACCAAGTCCAAATGGTCACGTAATACCCAAAGCAAAGGAGTGTCTGCAGATACATCAACGGATCTCGAAGTTCCGTTAACATTAATTTGATACGTTGGCATTCTTATTAGGTTTTAGTTCTTTCTCTGAAATTACCAAAAAATGACTATGAAACGGGCGGTTTAACTATAGCGGAACGTCTTTTAACGTTTTCTTAGTTGCATTTAGAATCGCTCAAAATAGTGTTTTGATGAAGAAACACATTACAAATTATACCCAATACACACTATTGGTCTGGTTTTTGCGTTCATACCGAAGAACCAGAACATTTTGAATATGAAATCATCAATCAATCTCTTATCCCTAGTTGTATTTGCGCTTTTTTTATTCCAGTCTTGCGGTAATGCCGATGACGATGTTAATTTCAATCTTAATCAAGGTGAGCTTGGCCAGGGTGAGGAGCCGGACAACTGCCTGGAATTTGGCGAAAACCAATTGCTACTTTCCATACAAGACCAATTTACCACATTGCCCGGCAAGGTATCTATCCTTTTCAAGGTATCCGATACGCAGGGAAATCCAATTCCAGGATTGACGGCAAATCAATTTACCATTTATGAACAAGGTAGAAATGACGATTGTTTTAATACCATTTCCTCATCCGAGTCCTTGGCTAGAATTTCACCTAACTCACAAGTATTCAGTAACAACACTTTATTGGTGCTTGATTTAAGTAATTCCGTTTTGCAGGGCAGTTTAGAGGAATTAAAAGCGGCATCAACAAGTTTTGTAAACAATGTAATGCCCGAAGTAGAAACCGAGTCCTTTAAAATGGCCATTTATTGGTTTGACGGAGAGGACGTGCTGCATCTTCTAAATCCACTCTCCTCATCGACCTTGGAGTTGACTTCGGCCATTGATGGTATTACGGATGATATCAGCAATGACCCATCAACCGATTTATATGGTGCCGTCATAAAATCCACCAACATCGCAGAGGATCTTATTGATGAGGCGAATAGCCTACAAGGCGCTCCTATTATTGCCGCTTCCGTTGTTTTATTCACCGATGGAACGGATCAAGCTTCACGATTTACCGAAGAGAGTGCTCTAAATGCGGTGAACAATGCCAATCCCAACATCTCTTTTTTCACCATTGGATTAGGTGCAGAAATCGATCAGGAGATACTACAGGATATTGGTAAGACCTCAAGTGTGGTTGCAAGCAATGCCATGGAGTTGGAAACCACCTTTAACCAAATCTCGGCTAGAGTCTCTGAGCAGGCCAACAGTTTCTATTTATTTGAATACTGTACCCCAAAACGGGATGGAAGTGGAGAAAATAACCTAGTCATTCAATTGACCAATGGGGCCCTTCAGGGGGCGGTTCAAACCCAATTTGATGCAGACGGTTTTACTGGAGGCTGCGAATAGGTCCTATTTTTTTCATTGGATTTAAGTATCTTCCGAGCTTAAATCCGTCATCATGAAAAATTCCTCCCTTTCTGGAATCCTCCTTCTTTTGGTCATTGTACTGGCCCTTCCCTTAGGCGCCCAAAAACAAAACGATTTAGAAGGGAGATGGGACTTGGAAATCGAGTTTATGGGTAAAACAGCCCCTTCCTGGCTGGAAGTACGTCATTCTGGACATGAAACCTTGGTAGGTCGATTTGTATTTGCTTTTGGAAGCGCCCGGCCTATTTCCGAAATCACCACCTATGGCAATAAATTTATGTTCCAAATCCCAAGACAATGGGAACCTGAAGGAAGTGATATGATCCTTCATGGAGAGCTAAAAGATGGAAGTATAGCGGGCACTTTAATTTATACGGATGGAAGTGTCATTCCTTGGAAAGGCAAACCTGCCCCTAAGTTAGCCTATGTGGAAAAACCGGTTTGGGGAACACCCATTTCATTGTTCAATGGTAACGATTTAAAGGGTTGGGATTTGGATTCGGATAAAAATGAATGGACCGTGGAAAATGGCATTCTCAAAAACGCCAAGGGAGGAGCCAACCTAATCAGTAACCAGAAATTTAAGGACTTTAAACTGGTTGCTGAGTTTCGGTATCCAGAAGGTAGCAATAGTGGTATTTATTTAAGGGGTCGCTATGAAGTACAAATTGCCGACAACCACGGATTGGAAGCCTCTGATATTTATTTCGGTGGTATCTATGGGTTCTTGGAGCCCAATGAAAATGTGGCAAAGCCTGCAGGAGAATGGCAACGGTATGAAATAGAACTCATTGGCAATCGCGTAACCATTGTGGCCAATGACAAGCTTATCATAAAAAACCAAACCATTCCAGGGATAACGGGGGGTGCATTGGACAGTGCGGAAGGGGAGGCAGGTCCCATAATGATTCAAGGGGACCATGGACCTGTTGAATTTAGAAAGTTTGAAATTACCCCTTCAGAATAAATTGAACTACGCTTACTATTTTGCTGGAACAGGCCGCACTTTAAGGTTTCGCCAGCGTACTTTAATACCTCCACCATCATGTATCTGTAAGGCTATAGATCCTTTGCCTTGACCTATTCTTCCATCACTTAGGGATATCATTTCCACACCGTTGAGCCAGGTATGCACTTCATTGCCTAAAACACTAATTTTCATGGTATTCCACTCCCCCATTTTCAAAACATTATCCTTATTCTTGTCAGGTTTGATCAACCACCCCCTACCATACGATTCATAAATTCCACCCGTATCCTTACCAGGGGGCGCCACCTCAACCTGCCAACCGCTAACCTTTGTTCCTTCAAAAGTAGAACGGAAGAAAACACCACTATTGCCATTCGCTTCCTGTTTAAAATCCAATGTCAGGATAAAATCATCATAAAATGTATCCGTGGACAGATAACCATAAGCTCCGTCAGGACCACTTTCGCAAACCAATTCCCCATTTTCAACATACCATTTTTCCGTACCGTGGACGGTCCATCCATCCAGGTTTTCTTTATTGAACAAAGCGGTTTCCTGTGCATGGTTTATCGCAAAACAAAGTAATAATTGAATAAACGGAATTGATTTTTTCATGGTGCACCTTTTTTGGGTTCAGACCAAAGCAATTTACACGATTTAGGGCTTTTTAGCAGGAAAAAATAGACGTTTGCCTAAATTTTACAATATCCTAAGGATTCTAGTAGGGTTTTTGGCCTAATATTTGTTTTAGTACTAACAACAGCTAGCTACATCCCTTTAATTGTTAACCTTAAAAAAGGAAGTTATGGATGTAATGAAAGAAATACTCAACAAGGGTCCTTTGGGGCTATTATCATTTTGGAGCAGAAGCATGGTCTTATTATTGTTTTCGGTAATAGTGTCCACCCTGATGACGATGCTTGTTATATTGTTTATCTACGGTAATGAAATATCCATTCAATTCGGATATTAAAACTACCTGTAAATCAGAGCATTTCCAAAATTCTGATCTTGGAACGGCCGGGATAGGTCCAGTAGGAAGCCATTGATAACTGCATGGGTTATTTTTCCCTCTTTTTCCAAAAAGAAAGTGGGGTTTTTACCCACTTTGAGTTGAAAATCAGGTAGTTTATAAGTCTTCGATATCAGGTTGATTCCAGCGAGTAAATGCTCTTTATTCCTAGGAATACTTTGCGTACGCAAATAGCCAAAACCAGCTTGCACCCATTTTTCATAGTCCAACAAGCGATCAAAGTCCGACATACCTGGAATCGCTTGTTCGGTCGCCTTCGGTGGCACTATTTTGTATCCTGCTGCATCAAAGGTCTCATAACCGTAATAGGTGGAAAGATCACCTTGATCTACAATAACGCTTTTAAAATGAAAATCGTTATGAAAGGTATCATCAATTTCCTGTCTTTGAATACCCAAGTCTACAATATAGTCCTTCCCATTTATTCCGTAGATAACATTTTCCATTTTAAAATCGAATAACTTTCGATCGTTTCTAGGAATCCCCTCATATCGATCAAGGGCAATGTCTTTGTATTCTCCTGTGGCAATTCCATATAGGGCAGAAAGAATGGATACATAGTTTAATTTCCTGATTTCCTGCTTCTCCCGATCAGCAGCATAGCCACCGGACTCAATTAAAATGGAACTGGTACCCCATTTCATTAAATTATCCCCAAAAGCCCTTGGCTCAAAGGCATCACTGTATCTACCTATTTGCCCAGGGGCATATTTTTGAATAATATCATTCATGTAGACAATAACCTGCATACCCCTTGATCTTACTTCATTAATATCTTTCCTGTAATTAAAAGCGGGAGCTAGATAAGAAACCGTAGCTGGTTTCGATGTGCGTTCCGCATTGTAATACCGGCTCTGATCATGTAAATTAAATCCAAAAGGCGGGTCAATACTATCACGGACTTTCTTTAACGTCCTGCCTTCAGGAGATTGCAATCGAAGTGCATCCCTATTGATATCAATTCCTAGGGCATTCCTACGTTGAAAAACTTCGGCACCATCTGGATTTAACATAGGTAGAAAATGCAATCGGGTATTGGCCAGTATGATCATGCGTTCCCTTCTAAAGTCCTCGGAATTAAAAAAATTGAGGATATCGAAAATGGCTTGTGTAGCCGTGGGTTCATCCCCATGCATTTGTGACCAGAGGAAAATATCCGTTCCCCCTTTTCCAAAACTGATCAAATTAAGGTCGCGTGCCTCAATGGACTCGCCTACCTTATTGACTTCAAATTTGGAATTGGCCTTTAATTTTTTAATCAAAGGAAGAAGCTGGGAATATTTTATTCGCCTTTTGTCCAAGGATGGTTCCTTGTACTTTTCATAGGTTTCATAGAGGCTCGAGGTGAACTCTTGTGCTTTTGTGGGAAATGTGACTACTAAAAACAGACTAAGGGCCGCAAAAATGATTTTCATTTTGACTTGATTTCTGTTACAGGTCTAAAATTAAATCTTTTTGTTCCTTTTCTTACCTTGTCCATAAAGTCCTTACCGGGGTCGGTCTTTTCGGTTCGGTAATTATCATCAATTTCTAACCATAGTCGATGGGCACCAAAGGCCTGATATTCATGATGGCCGATTAAATATTCAATCGGGTATTTTTCTGTCAAATAGTTCACCAGTCGGATATTGGCCCTGACCTGGGCTCTCGTTAGGGGCAATTCTGAGGTCCCCCCAACATTTTCCACACCTATGGCACAATGGTTCAATCCAATGACATGTCGAGCCATATGGGTTTCGGGCATCAAACGATAAATGGTTCCATTCCGATCTACCACAAATTGGGAAGAAACATTAAGTCCACTGGCATTCCCAATTTCTGGTCTCCAATTGGGCAAGGTCGCAGGATCAAATACTTCAAAAGTCTTTTTAAAGGTAGGCACAACGGTATGATGGAGTACGATCATTTTAGGCTCAATGATGATACTCCCACCTTCAAGTCCGTACCGGTTTTGAAGGTATGTTTTGGTCAATTGAATGCGTTCTTCGTTGAAGGTAATCGGCTTATCGATAATAGACAACGAGGGTTTACATCCCCATACAAGTAACAAGAAACATCCAGCAAAGAACTTGTTCATTCTGCCAACTTGGTTAATGAATCTTTTAAAGGTACAGCATAACAAATCATCAATTTCTTTCTCCCCCATTGTCTTGCCGCTTTAACATCGTCACCCATGTATAAATCTATTCGATTGCGCCAACGCCGGTGCATTTTGTCCTTGACATAAAAGGTATCCGCAAAAGTATCTATCCGTACCATTGTATTATGCCGCAAACCCAATTCCAACAAATCACGGGAAATGGCAATGGCCTTAAGTCCTGGTCGCAGTGTATCCCCCCAGGCGGTAATATTGGGGTCACCGTCCGTCTGCCAGCTAACCGAATTATATGCGGAAACCGTTACTTCCTTGCCCAACCATTGGTGGGTGATGCCCGATTCCGCCTTATCTTGACAGGAAAAAGCCAAAAAAATGAGAAGAATGATGATGGGATACCTTGACATCAGTGCAGTGTATTTTCAAGGATTAAAATATCCGTATTGCTTTCCGACCATCTTTTTGATAAGGCCTCCGGGACTGGTGTGAAGGTATAGGTGAACGAGCTCAATAAAATATCCATGTCCCCATCCTGGTCCACATCGCCCTTGTCCATCAAAAACCACCTTCCCAAATTTGGATCTGTGAGGACTTTCGTTTCAAATTGGTAGGTCTCGGCATTTTTATTCTCCAAATAAACAAAAGAAAGCTCTGGGTTTTTTTCATAATCCGGAAACGTACTTATGATCCCAAAATCCAGATCCCCATCCTGATCAAAATCATCGCTTACAAATCGGGTGGCCCCATGAAGTGGATAAAAGAAAGCTTCGCTAAAATTGTTTTGACCATCGTTCAAATGAATTCGCATACCATGATAGGGCTTATTGACATAGGATTTGTCAGCGTTGTCCCCATTAACGGTGATAATATCGTCAAAACCGTCCTTGTTGTAATCTACCAACTCAAACCAACTACTGCCGTAAACGGGGCTAAATTCCAATACTTTTTCCCCAAAGAAGGACAAATCTTCTTTTTGGTATAGAATGGTAATACTTTCGTTGCCCTGGGAAGTCATGACGATTAAGTCTTTCTTTCCATCCCCATCCATGTCTTTAGCAAGTGTTCTTATACACCCTGGTTGGTCAAGCAACAACCTCTTTTCGTATTGGGATATATCGTTTTGGGTCATAAGCGACAATTTGCCGGTTTCATTGCCAAATTCGGAGACGACCATTTCCCGTTTTCCATCACCATTTAAATCCGCCACTAAAGTATGAACCGGTCTGTGAAAGGTAGTTTGTAATGCTAACGTATCCTTCCCTTGCTTCAACACTATTTTTCCCCTTTCCAATTCTGATGGATCTAGGATACCGACCTCCGAAATATATTCCTTTCCACCTTTGCCGGCGTACCAAGTAACAGGCGTTTTTCCCTGATAAAACAAATCCAAAACCTTAGTTTGAAAGTGGTACCGCCTAAGGGTTCCGGAAGCGTCACCGGCGACCAGGGCGTTTGTTTGCGTTTCGTAATCAAGAAAAGTGTACAAGGCCCCATTTTGATTGTCCAATTGAAGCGTTCTTGGTGTAAAAGCTGACAAATTTTCAAGGGTAGGTTTTGGGATGGAAGGCAATTCTTCCGGCGCTAGGGATACGATATAGTTTTCAAGTGCAATCCAATCCTCCAACTTTATCCTAGGGCGAAATTCAGTTGTTTCCTGTCCAGGTTCCTTGTACATTTCTTCAATATCCATTCGGGAAAGCATGTCCGGTAAAATGGAATTTTTCCAAATATCCTTTGGCAGTTCCCCAACTTTTGGGGCAATATGGCAACTTGCACAGTATTGACGATACAGCATGACTTCCCTTCGCTCAGGTTCCGGGGCGCAAGAAACTATCCATAGCAAACTAAAAATTAATATGGCATGTATCCGAGTTGGATAAGATATGGCTGTCAATAGGATTTGCAATTAAATTGTTCTGGGAAAAGAAACATCGGTTTCATTATTTTACCATCATACATTAGACATCAACCAAATGGTTATATTTAAGCAAAGTAAAATACAATAAATACCCTTCCCAATTCATGAAATGGTTTAAAAGAATATTGTTCGTATTGGCAATCATCATCATTTTGGTCATTGTTGAAAACTATCCCAAGCTCAATATCATCTCTGGATATGCCTCTAAGTATATGGCTTCCAGTGTGCTTATAGGAAATCAAATGCCCGCAACCATTAATTCCCAAGATTTAAACGTCCCCCTCATAAATTTAGCTACAACGGATTTCGATGAGGATGGAGTATTTGGTGTTTCCAATGTATACGGCCTTATGGAACGAAGGGCTATTGACCGTAAAGAGCTGGGAGCGGTCCTAGTGAATGGGGATTATAAAGAAGGGGAACCCTATTTGCAACCAAAAAGGTCAAGACATTTTGATTCCATCCCCTACCCTTTTGGCCATTTGCCTGCTAAGGATAGCATCTTCCCTGAAATAGATTATGACCAATTGAACCAAGCAGTGGCCTTGCCCTTTGGTAATCCGGTACTGCAAAAAACAAGGACCCTACTTATCCTATATAAGGGGCATCTCATTCACGAAAACTATGTGGAAGGATTTGATAAAAATACTCCGGTTTTAGGATGGTCCATGACCAAAAGCGTATTGGCCACCCTATATGGCATCCTAGAACTTCGCGGAAAACTTGAAATGGATTGGCCAGCCCCAATTGCGGAATGGAAAAACGACGAACGTAAGAACATCACCTTGAATCATTTACTCCGCATGCAAAGTGGATTGAAATGGGAGGAAGATTATACTAAAATCTCGGACGTGACCAAAATGCTCTTTTTGGAAAGTGATATGACCCAAGCTCAAAAGGAAAAGGAAGCTATTGCGGCACCCGCTGAGATTTGGAACTACTCTTCTGGAACAACAAATTTATTATCCGGAATCCTCCGGCAACAATTCAGGACCCATCAAGAATATCTAGATTTTCCTTATAATGCCCTTATTGATAAAATAGGAGCCCGCTCCATGCTCATTGAAGCTGATTTAAAAGGCAATTACGTGGGTTCTTCCTACGGATGGGCAAACACAAGGGATTGGGGTCGCTTGGGGCAACTTTACCTCGACAATGGGAATTGGAATGGTGAACAGCTATTTGCCAAAGAATGGATCGCCTATATAACCCAACCTACCCAAGATTCCAGCGGCACTTATGGGGCCCATTTTTGGTTAAATGCCGAAGGCAAATATCCCGATGTGCCTAAAGACCTCTATTCTATGAATGGTTACCAAGGACAATACGTCTTTATGATTCCCTCAAAAGACTTGGTCGTGGTGCGTACAGGCTTGGCGGAATATCCCGAATTTGATATCAACGGCTTCCTTTCCGCACTTGTTGCAGCTATTAATTAGAAAAGAACGCCCCTCACATTTCACTTTTTACTTGGCTCACCACAAAACCAGGGTACTTCACAACAATAATTTCCCATCGGTGAAACGCTGGGGTACATTTACCATGTAAAATTAAAACAAGTAAATTTTTTCATTTTCATATAGTGTTCTCGTTAAAAGGGCCTTAGTTTAAAAGCTAGGGCCCTTTTTAGTTCTACCCCCTGAGACCTGGTCGAATCGTTTTCCCTACCTAGGGGTACTAACTTGAATTTAAAAGGTCTACCTTTTTTGATTCATTGTGACTTTTTTTTGCATTTGGTGTCCCATAGATAAAAGAAGAAACACCAAATGGGACTACGATCTATATTTTTCGTTTTGTTAGGAGGCCTGGCCCTTAACCTTGAAGCCCAAGAAACAGAAACTGGGACAGTGCCTTCAACAACAGTACCACGAATGACTTCCAATATGTCCGAAAAGGCAATAAAACAAGAGGAAAAGGAGGCGCGAAAGGCCACCAAAGCCCTAAAAAGACAAAATCAGCTGGAGAAAACCATTCTGGATTTAGAAAACGGTTTGACCAAAGATAGGGACGTACTGAAAAAGTTACAGGACAAACATTTGAGCACCAAACCTAAAGTGACGGATGTAAAGCGTGAAAAGTTAGAGCTGAAGATAGCCAAGCTAGAGGTGCGAATGGCAAAGGATAGAGCAAAGCTCAGAAGGTATCGCAAGAAACTGCTTTAAGAAATTTTTGATTGATTGATTTGATGTAATGATGGATTCCCTGTTCTAGGGAATCCATTTGTTTTTTCCAAACTTGGGTTTACGCTTTTCCAAAAAGGCATTACGCCCTTCTTTTGCTTCATCGGTCATATAGGCCAAACGCGTTGCCTCTCCTGCAAAAACCTGTTGTCCCACCATGCCATCATCCGTAAGGTTCATCGCAAATTTCAACATCTTTATGGACGTTGGCGATTTGGCCAACACCTCTTGGGCCCATTGGTAAGCGGTATCTTCCAGCTTGTCATGGGGAATCACTGCATTGACCATGCCCATCTCAAAGGCTTCTTGGGCCGAATAGTTACGGCCCAGAAAGAAAATCTCCCTGGCCTTTTTCTGCCCGACCATCTTGGCCAAATAGGCAGATCCATAACCCCCATCAAAACTAGTGACATCAGCGTCGGTCTGTTTAAAGATAGCATGTTCCCTACTGGCCAAGGTTATATCGCAGACTACGTGCAAGCTATGTCCACCGCCAACAGCCCACCCTGGAACCACGGCGATGACGACCTTGGGCATAAACCGAATCAAACGTTGGACCTCCAAGATGTTCAAGCGGTGATAGCCGTCTTCCCCCACATAACCTTGATGGCCTCTAGCTTTTTGGTCACCCCCACTGCAGAAAGCCCAACCCCCATCTTTAGGTGATGGCCCTTCCCCAGAAAGTAGGATCACGCCAATGGACGTATCTTCTTGGGCATCATAAAAGGCTTTGTACAATTCACTGGTCGTCTTAGGGCGAAAGGCATTGCGCACCTCAGGTCTGTTAAAAGCTATACGGGCCACGCCATCACATTTTTTATAGGTAATATCGTCAAATTCGATAGCGGTCTTCCAGTTTGGTGAATGCTGCATATATCAATTGAAATTTAATAGGTCCTTAAATAAAAGATAGGTAATCACCGCAGCTGCGATGGACAAAAAGTTGCCAATGACGAAATAGTCATTGCTCACCTTTCGGTCTTTGTCACTTTCCAAACGGGTACCTAGTTTAATGGCACCAAAAAGTACTAAAGCCCCTGCTTGAAGCCCTGACAAAAATAAAAAGGTCAAAAATAGCCGCTCCAAAAAGCCTTTAAGCCAAGAAGTAAATTTTTCCAGGTTGTTCTTATTGGAATTCTTGGGATCGAGCCATTTGGATACCGCATAAAAAATGATGATCAGAAACACTTCGACCATCACAAAGAAAAATACGGCATATTTAAAATCATCCATGTTTCAAAATTAGGAAGATCAATGCTTTGACCGTGTTATATTCTTCAATTCGTAGTGATTTTCCCTTTTTCCAAGCTCCCGATCGGGTTTTGTAAAGCCCCATTTTCTCGAGATCCTTGTAATCATTGTGCTTTAAAAATGCAGCAACAACTTTATATTCCCGGGGCTTCCAATCCGACTTTATGGATTGGTACAATTCCAAACAAAGTTTTAACTGCGCCTCGGGCATGGATTTTAAATCCACATAGTGCTGATGCCCCGAAGTTTTAGCTATTTGTAGCCCTTCACGCGCTTTGGTAAGCCCAGTTCCATACATTTCATAGGCGATTTTGGTGTTAATTTCTGTTTCGATTTCACCGTGCACCAATGAATATCGCAATTGAAACGTATAGCCTGCTCCAATGCGCTGTTCCTCGAGAAAGAACAGCAATTTAAAAAGGGTCTGGGCATTATCAACAATACCTTGGAATTCATCGCCTAACGTAATGGTCAAAGGTGAAATGATTTGGCGTTTAAACTGTTCGTTTGCCAAGCTGGTAAGGGTCTTAAATTGGCCCATAAAATCCGCATCTTGAATATGACGGCTTGAGATGATATCCGCCATGATGATGTAATGACGTGCCATTTTATTTCTAATTTTCGGAAATATACAAATATATTTCCTTTTTATGGAAACAATATGTATGATTTCCTTTATATGGAAATAAAAAGTTGTGAAACCCTGGATTATAGAGGTGTGCTTGCATGTACGCAAAGACACGCTCAGGCCGCATGCTTGAAAATCTTACACCAAGCATTGGGTCTACCGTTGTAGATTCATCTATTTTCAACGAACTTCGTACTGGCACAGAGGTCGGTATCCTTAAGTTGCATTGAACATTGTTGAAACACAAAACCGCTAACATTTTTTTTACGTTAGGAACCAAGAATAAAAATGAAACCGTATACCAATGAGATTAAAGATCAACATCCTTCGCAAAAAATTGCAAGCTACTTATTGTCGCCCTATTTACTTAGTCTTTGCAATCCTATTATTATGCAGTCACGACCTCTACTTAAAAATGGAGACCTATTTCTTGCGACCCAATCAAGTAGCGACCCTAAGTCTCTATAATGGCACATTTGAGACCAGTGAAAATGTGATTGCGAGAGATCGTATGTTGGACGCGTCCGTCGTTGCCCAAGGAAAAAGGACGGCTATCAATCCCAATCAATGGAAAGATCGGAACAGCACCATAACCCAATTCACCTTTGCTGCCGGCGAAGCTGGAACCTACGTGGCAGGCGTCTCTACCAAAGCAAGAAACATAGCACTTACCGCTGAAAAATTCAATGATTATTTGAAACATGATGGTATTCTAGATATGCTTGAGTATCGCACTAAACAAGAATTACTAGATAAAGATGCCGTAGAGAGTTATCAAAAACATGTGAAAGCCATTTATCAGGTGGGTGATATTAAAACCAACGATTGGAGCACCATATTAGGCTATCCCATAGAGTTTGTTCCACAGTCCAACCCCTATAAATCGCACAGTGGTGATCAACTCAAAGTACAACTTTTGTTGGATGGCCAACCTTTGTCCAACCAACTTGTCTATGCCAATCATATTGTAAGTGATCATGGCCATCATGACCATGATCACGGTAATAGTCATGGACACAATCATCAGGATGATGATCACAGCCATGGCCATAGCAGCAAAGAACATGCTCATGGGCATTCGCACGATGGGGATGGGCATAGTCATGATGGCCCTACAACATCAGGAGAGGAACATACCCATACCAGCGGGCAACAACTGCTTACCAATGATCAAGGAATGGTTATGGTAGACCTTCCTGAGGACGGTATCTACTATATACGCACCATTCATATGGTGAACATTACGGATAACGATGAATTGACCCACGAATCCAAATGGGCAACGTTAACCTTTGAGGTAAGACATGAACACAATGACAACAACCATGATCACGAGCATGAACTACCTACTTGGGTTTTTGTTGTAGGGAGCTTACTCATTATCGGGTTGTTATTCTTCATTTTTAAAAAAAAGAATAATGAGGCATCTGAGTAGTAAGCACATACTTTTTTTGATTGTTCTGCTCGTTCCGGTCTTGGGATTGGCCCATGATGTGACCAGTGCAGACCAGGAGCTTTTGCGCAATGGCGGGTTGTGGGCGTACATCCAGGTAGGAGCGACCCATATGCTAACGGGTTATGACCACTTACTTTTTCTAACTGGGGTCATCTTCTACTTGAACGGCTTTAAAGACATCTTAACCTTCATTACTGTCTTTACTATCGGCCACTGTATCACCCTAATTGGTGCCACCTTTACCGGAATTACAGCCAATGAACACCTTGTAGATGCCGTGATTGCGCTCAGTGTTCTATACAAGGGATTTGAGAATTTAGGGGGCTTTGAAAAATGGGGAATTAAATCACCCCATTTACTATTCATGGTAGGTCTTTTTGGATTGATCCACGGTTTTGGGCTCTCTACCCGTCTACAGTCTTTTGACATGGGGCAAGAACAATTTCTGGCCAAAATCCTATGCTTCAATCTTGGGGTGGAAGTAGGTCAGGTACTGGCGTTGATCCCCATTGTTTTTATCATCACCTTGGCCCGGAAACACCAACAGTTCCCTGCTTTTTATAAAGCCGTCAACTGGTATTTGGTACTTGCTGGGATAGGACTGTTTATCTACCAAATCTACAGCTACTTTCACGCACCTTGAACTCTGGAAAACAGTATTGGTTAGATAACCGTAAAACATATAAATGAAGTATGCCGTCTCTATCCTTCTAATGGTGTCCCACATCATTTCCTGTTCTTCCAAGCATAGCTCAAAAGGATCCTCTACGGCCATTGGAAAAACTTCAGAACATTGGCCAACAGAAGCTTGGGCGTATGACACCATAAATAGCTCCTCATTATTCCAACCCATAGTTGACTCGTTCCCAGGGCGGTATTCTTTACTGATCATCAACGATGGGAAAATCGCATTTGAACAGTATCAAGAACCGTATTCAAAAGACAGCTTAATACACGTAAATTCTTGCACTAAAACCGTTATTTCCATCTTATTTGGTGCCGTATTCCATGAGCAGTATGCCTTTAATGAAGAGAAGGCCGTCATTGATTTTTTTCCCGAATATCGGCTTGAGGATTCATTAATTCGGAACATAAAGGTCAAGCATTTTCTGTCTATGAGTAGTGGATTGGATTGGAAGGGCGGTATTGATGCGAGTGATGTCATCCAAATGTCAAACGCTAATGATTGGGCAAAATATGTATTCAAGCGTGAAGTTGCAGAACCACCCGGAGCAAATTTTCATTACAACAGCGGGGGGTCTCAAGTAATTGCCACCCTAGTGGACAAGGAAACCGAAAACGGTTTGCTACCTTATGCCCAAGAAAACCTATTTCAATCCTTGGGAATTTCGGAGTTCCAATGGGATTGTACCCCAAAGGGGGTTCCCAAAGCAGGCTGGGGCCTCCACCTTAAAATGCATGATATGGCCAAATTGGGATACTTATTGCTCCAAAAGGGGAAATGGGAAGATGCACAGATCATACCCAAAGCATGGGTTTCAAAAATGTCAAGCAAGCATTTAATTGCCAATGATGCCTATGATTATGGCTACCAAGTCTGGATGCCTAAAAATATTGGAACCGAGGCCTTCTTGTTTGTTGGCAGTTACCCTCCATCAAAAAAAATTGTGGCGGTTTTGCCTGAACTCAACTCGGTGGTGGTTTACGTGGGAGAAAACTATAACACCAATGATTTACTTCGAGATTTTATTGTACCTAAATTAAAATGAAACGGCGGTAACCAAAAGCTAGGTAAAGAAGCTTCTTTTTCCCCTGCTGACTAAAGCTATATCTGTGTCCTGTAGAAAAGTAAGATTCGGTCAATTTATTCAAACGCTGCAAGATTTACAGTTTCCTACAGGTTTGAAATGTGCTTACTAACGTTTTATCTGATGTTTATTGACTACTTCGATATCCTTAAAATAAACACCCCGACCAATAACATCCAAATATGGAGTAAAGCACCAGAGAAGGTTAGAAAGATGCCCAACTTAATATCCAAAAATTCGAGGAGATTGATCAATAGGAAGAAAGCGGCAATAAGACCATAATATCCTAGCCATTTAGGCAAAATAGTATACCTTATTATTAAAAAATTGGCACTGACCAACCAAATTACCGCAAATAAACTGACACCCAACAACTCGCCAATACCACCTGCGTAAGAATTTAGGAGAACGTAAAAGTGGTTGAGGACATTCTTTGATTCCGCCGAGGTAGTTGGGTCAACATAGGTATGGGCAAGCACAGGTATGGTAAATAACCACCTTACAATTCCCAAAGTCCTGGCCATAGTCGATAATAGGGAGAAACCAACACCAATTTTAAAAATGACATTTTTTGTATCGCCATTTACAATTACCAAAGTTGCCAAGTAGGCCAAAGGGAAGAAAAGTATGGAATACGATAGGTAAATTCCATATCCAATCATAACAATTGGGTAGTTTTCTACGATTAAAGGTAATATAACTTCCGCAGGTTCATCAAGGCTTGCAGGCCAGTTAATTGCATTGCCCAGAAGCAACATGGGCAGCAGAATTAACAAGGATTCCATTATGAGGAAGAAGGCAGTGTAAGCTCGTATTCTTTTCCCAATACTATTCCCAACGTGTTTTGGACGGTTCATAATTAAAATGAGTTGTTTTAGCAACTGGAAGTTAATGTGACACCCCAGTCTTTTTAATTGATTTGGGTTAAGAAAATTTTTTATTGATCCAGATCAAGGAAACGAGGATGAATAATTACATAATTTCACCATCAAAATTTAAGTTTTGGCACATAAAAATATCAGAGATGCACTTTCAAGTTTTGAGCAATTTGAAGACAAAGAATGGGAAAAAGTTGCTCCGTTGATAGAAATAAAAACGTTCGATAAGGGAGAGTTTTATATTCAACCAGGGCAGTATTGCCAGGACATTGCATTCATTGAAGAAGGATTATTTAACTATTATTATATGATAGAAGGCGTGAAACATATAAGACAGTTCTTTTTCTATAACAACTTTATGTCCAACTATCCCAGCTTTTTATCCTTCCAAAAATCCAAATCCTACATTCAAGCTTTAGAAGACTCGCGAATCACAACTATTAGTAGGAACAATCTACATAAACTCTATAATTCGTCCATGGTATGGCAATCCCTAGGACGGAAAATGGCAGAAAGGATGTATTTAACTATTTCGGAAAAACACGATTCTTTTTTGTTGGATTCCCCTGAAGATAGATTTTTAAAGCTTTACAGCGAACGACCAAAGGTTTTAATGAACGTCCCACAGCATATGATTGCCTCATTTATAGGGGTTACCCCGGAAGCTTTAAGTCGAATTAAGAAAAGGCTTTTTAATAAATAAATTTTGTGTTTGATTATTTTTTGATCTGGATCAATGTCCAGTGGTTTTTGGAGTGATAAA
>JBCBZA010000269.1:0-2776 GCA_039815575.1 Bacteroidota bacterium
CCCTTGTTCTGAGCCGTTGTGTAGTTTATAAAAGATAATACGACGACCAAGGGCAAGAATTTTTGCACAATTGTTTTAGCTTTCATTGTTTATTTATTTTAATTCTTAACAAAGGTTCAATTATGTATTTCCTCGCTAAAATATTTTAGTAGCAGGTCATACATTTCGAAAACTTTATTTTAAGCTTGTAGTTTATATTACCATTACTTTTTTGGTGATGATGTTTCCGTTATCCAAGGTAATTTCCAACAAATAGAATCCAGAGGAAATACCTTCCAGTGATATTTTAGCTGTTGGTGCCTCTTCTGTTTTCACTTCCTTGATAAGTGAAAAATTACTATATAGTTTAAGGCTTCTAATACGGATCGTTTTGTCTTTTAATGTTAAGTTTATAACATTGGTCGCGGGGTTAGGAAATATTTTGGCTTCCATCATAGTTGCTCCTGCATAGGATATTTTTTCTATGCGAACAATGCCGTCGCCGGTTGTCATATGGACGGGTATATCCTGCTCTTTGATTCGGGAGATTAATTTCTGGGTATTCCCGCCACTACAATCCCCTATTTGTATCCGCGTGTCCGAACCCTGATTTGCACGGAACCCGTTTAAGAGGACAACAGTATCTCCGCCCTGTACCGTTGCTTTGCCTCCAGATAGAATACTGGAGTCTCCTATTACGATTTCGTCGGCTACAATGGGTTGCTCATCGGTCACCACCAAATCATCTATAGTAAGAATGCTGCCGGCACAGAAAATGTTTACCGTTTCCCTTGTAGTGTTGTTTCCTATGTTCCCTTCTGGCCCCGGGGGTATATTTATACTGATGTTTCCAACATTTACGGCATTGTTGATGGTACCTCCAAAATTGAAGGCCGCCGAAGTTCGCGATGTAATGGTGTAGCTAACGGTTGCTTCGGCTCCTGCCGGAAAGGAAGGAATGGATTGCGCATCAAACAAAAGGTCCTGTTTTAAGCCCAGTTCTTCTATTTGGTAATATGCAAATACCTGTACATTAGTTCCCGTAGCTGAGCCACTATTTTCATATATGTAGGTTACCGTAAAGGGTTTTCCCGCTTGAAAACCGGAAGCGGTATTGGCAGAAAATGAAATGTTCTTTACTCTATATTCCGGTTGAGGCTGTATGCCATAAGCAAAAAAAGTTCCAAAAAGAATGCATACAAATATTCGGATATATCTCATATTGGATTAATTTATGGATGATCAATTTTAGGCCGAGAACATCTTTATGACCGACCCGTTAAGTGTATATTGTCGGAGAAGAGCCTAAATGTTGATGGGTTTCGGTACCGACTTGTCTATTAACGCTTAAGCCGTTCCTTCAAGGCCTTGATTTCCTTGTCCTGGGCAATAAGATACAGGGTGAGTTCTTCTATCTTCATCAATAGTTTGGAATCCATCTCACCCAGTTTCACGCCCTTTTCGGCAACTTCGGTGGCGGAAGGAATTTCCGGTAAGTGTCCGTTTTCCTCGATATAGTCGGCAACCTCATCTAAGCTTCTCAAGTTATAATCCGATTCAAAAACAAAGTCGCTCCAACCGGTCTCTACCACCACTTCCTTGGCACGTACTTTTCCATTGACGGCCAATTGGTAAGCTCCTGGATTCAACGTTCCTATGCCTACTCGGCCATTGGTCAATATCTGTATTCCTTTGGTAGAGTTCCATGGGGTGGCGCCATGTGCCAGGTATATCCTTTTTTGACTATTGTTATTCCCAAATATACCCGCACCTCCTGTTATTGTTGAGGCGTTTCTTCTAAAATGAAGTCCCCTTCCCCAACCTGGAACATTAGGGGTATTTAAGAAAATATTTCCTTGATTTATAATAAAACTGTTTGACTGGGTTGTGCCGTTTACTGTTAACTTTTGACTGGGGTTTAAAATCCCCACTCCCACTCTTCCATTTGCGAGTATCGTAATTCCATTGGTGGAGGTCCATGGTGTGGCGCCCACACCCAAGAATAAACGTGTAGGTGAATTATTGGACCCCAAAAGCCCTATACCCGCCAAGTTTGTGCTAGAGTTAGATCTTCTAAAAAAATTTCCCCTTGCCCAAGAGCCGGTATTAGGGCTTTTAATAATATAATTTCCTCCATCCAAGACCGCACTTGATCCCGCAGCGGTGGGAAAATTGTTTTGTCCGTAGGAAAAACCGATCACGATCATCCCTAAAATACATAGTAGTCCTTTTTTCATAATTTGTATAGATATTGGTTAATAGCCGCAAAGTAGTTGTAAACAAAAGAGCATTAACATTATTTTATAGGGGTAGTAATCAAAAACAAGTAGTAATTTTCCTTAAGTCTGTATTACTGTTTTAAACCTTAAAGGAAACTTCCATTATAAATACCGGCTATTAAAGGGGCAAGCGGGCAATTATATCGATTTTGACCGTAAACATTAATTTCTAGGGGTAAAGATCGATTCATATACTTTTTTTAAACATTTGGCCGAAAATTGGATACAATAATTGGTAAAGCGTTAAAAAAGTTTGATCTTCTAGAATTACTGATTTTATGAAAATTAACCTTGCCCATGAGATATAGAAAACACCTGAGTTTACTATTCCTGCTGTTCGTTGGTATCGTTTATGGACAGGAAAAACAGAAGTTCCAATCGCTCCGGGATAGTTTACTTTCCTTATTAAAAGAACCTGTCTCGGATCAACGTAGGGCAGATATCTATCTGGACTTAACTATGTTTAATTCCCGTTCCGAAACTAAAAATTGGGAATATTGGATTTCAAAAGTCCAAAA
>JBCBZA010000220.1:0-4759 GCA_039815575.1 Bacteroidota bacterium
ATATCGGTTACGAGACTTTTCAATTTCTTTTTTCCCCTAGAATTATATCCTAATTACCATGAACTTACGGCTACAGGGCTCTACTTCCTTGGGCTTGTGGTTTATTTTTTAACAATACTTTTTACCATCAGCGAGACCAATCAACTTAAAGCATTTTTTGTTCCTAAATCCCCCTATCTGGTCAAGGGATTTATCCAGAAAGAGCATGAAATAAAAATGCTGATCGACAAAAAAATCGTTTCCCAAAAAATGTTCAAAAACAAAGAAGTAACGGCAAAATCTGCTGCAAGCGCACTTGGAATAAAAGAAAATGAATTAAAAGAATTTCTGCGATTAAATTATCAGCAGAATTTTAATGAATTTATCAATGATTTGAGGGTGAACGAGTTTAAAAAAATGTCGGAAACCATAGATTTACTTAGGTTTGATATTTCCGGTATTGCCGATGAGGTAGGCTTTACGTCGCGAAGCACCTTCTATAGGTATTTCAATGAAAAAACTGGAATTACCCCTGGGCAATATATTAAGTTATTAAAAAAGGATCAGCCGTGAACTTCTTTATGTGTTAGGCCAAAAGAGTATCAAAATCATAGGTAGTCTTACAGGGCTGATAATTAAATTCCCTATGTGAACAGAACCGTAGCTATTCTTGAACTTTTGCATTTCAATAGAAAAATCGCCTTCGTCTTTTGGTCGCAACAAAAGCACAAAAAAATTCCTAAAAAGTGCTAGGTTTCTGCTCGGTGTTCATATCACCTAGTTACCTTTACCCAAATTATTATGATGCGTTCAAAGAAACCTAATGATTCTCGCACTGTAATGACCGATATGGTCTTGCCCAGTGAAACCAATCCCCTAAATAATCTTTTTGGGGGCGAGCTACTTGCCCGAATGGATCGTGCAGCCAGTATCGCCGCGAGACGTCATAGCCGTAGAATTACCGTTACGGCATCGGTCAACCATGTAGCCTTTAATCGTTCTGTTCCCCTGGGCAGTGTCGTTACCGTTGAGGCTGCTGTTTCCCGTGCCTTCAAAACATCCATGGAAATCTTTATTGATGTATGGATGGAAGACCGTATTAGTGGCGAACGGGTTAAGGCCAATGAAGCCATTTATACCTTTGTGGCCGTTGATGAAACAGGGACACCCACCGAAGTGCCTGCCTTAGAGCCCGAAACCGACCTAGAAAAGGAGCGTTTTGCTGCCGCGCTTCGCCGTAAACAGTTAAGTCTGGTTTTAGCTGGAAAAATGAAGCCAAAGGACGCCACAGAGCTTCGGGCCTTGTTCATATAAATTAGGATTACAGGACGTAAAATCGAAGGCCAAAGGACGGAGCAAATAACGTTGTTCTGTTGAGTACGTCACGTATTTCAGAAATATCTGGAGTATCAATTGATAAAAAGCCCCAATTGTATTGCACCTGTATATATGCTCCTATCCAACTATTAAAACGATAGGATAGGGATGCACTCAATTTTAATGTTAAACCGGTGTCTTTAAATTCTATAATTGGCCCTCTTTCATTGCGAAACTCCAAATAGCCTACTCCAAAATCAGTTTCCAACCTCCAAGGACTCTTTAATTTTAAATGATTGATACCAAACAATGCAAAAACATGTGCAATTCTACTGGCATCGACACCCCCAACCACTATTTGATCTGTTACTTGCCCTTTAAATACCTGGTATTGCAACCCGACACCCAATTTGTGGTTCACCTGCACTTTTGCCTCTAATTGTATGCCATTTCCGGTATCATAGGCCTCTGATAAAGCATTTTCACCATAGGGCTTGGGAAAGAGCATGCCTATTTTAACACTTCCCAATACATCGTAGTAGTAGTCCGGTTGGTCATTTTTTACCGCATCTTCTTCCACTTGTCCAAAACTCTCGGCGCAAATTAGAAGCAGTAAAAAAAAACTAAAAAGTGAATCTAAATGTATTGGTCTCCTCATCAATTATTATCTGCTGTTCCTCGAATTCGACATCGCTCTGATTCATCAATCGATAACCAAGTACAATAGTATCACCACAAGCGGATTGAGCCGGGCGGGAAACAAAGAAATTGTCTGGATTTAAGCTTCCAAATAGCGTTCTTCCCGAAGGAAAGTCACTACTGCTGCTCAAGTCCCTAATAAAGGGTTTTGGTTCTATAAAATATTGTAAGGTATCAGTAAGGTTGGAAATACGCTCCAATTCTATGGTTACGCTTTTAACACGATTGATGGCAACTTCACCTATGTCCAGAATGTCGTCCAAAACGGGGAAATTTTCCGCTGCAATTAAAAAAATACCCGTAAAATCAGAATCTATCCGATTTAACTCCGATGGCGGTACCGATTGGTTTAAATTTCCCCTATTAATATTTATAAACACCTCTATACGGTCTGCATTTTCAGGGCTAATTGCTGTGATGTTGAATTCCCCATTGGAATCGGACCTACCAAGACCTATCAGCACATCGTTCTCGAGAGGGCCACTAAGAAAAGTCCTTGAGCCCTTTTGTGCATAAACTTCGACGTTCATGCCTCCAAGGGAGGTGTTTGATGTATTCATAAGTTGACCACTTACAACAATACGTCTGTTGTCCTCAAAATCTATTTCGGTTTCACAACTAAACCATATTGCACTAAGAAGTGTCAAAAAAAGAACCTTTTTCATAGCCCTATAAAGAAACAAAAAGATTCTTAGACTTCGGTTAATTTATTGTCAAGTCCTAAAAGTCGAAATTGTCCGGGTCCGGGCCAAATCGTTGACCACGGTGCATCGCATCCAACAGAAGTACATCCTTTGTTGAAAGTTGAAAATCAAAAATATCCGCATTGGCAAAAATGCGTTCCTTTTTGGCAGATTTAGGAATGGTAATAACCCCCTTTTGCAAATCCCAACGCAATACGATTTGTGCTGCTGTTTTCCCATATTTCCGGGATAAATTCTTGAATTCCTGCATGTCAAAAATCCGGCCTTGCATCATAGGCGACCAGGCTTCATACTGTATGGTATTTCTATCACAAAAATCCATTAAATCCTGTTGTACCAAAAACGGATGGAACTCCATTTGATTGACCATGGGGACCACGGAAGCATCGTTGAGTACATCTTCCAAGTGATGCTGCATAAAATTACTTACTCCAATGGCCTTCACCCGTCCTTCCATATATATTTTCTCCAAAGCTTTCCATGTCTCTTTGTATTTTCCTGACACAGGCCAGTGGACAAGGTAAAGGTCCAAATAATCCATATCCAATCGCTGTAGGCTTGCATCAAAAGCCTTTAAAGTAGCATCATAGCCTTGATCTGAATTCCACACCTTACTGACTATAAAGAGGTCTTCCCGGGGAATTCCACCCTGTTTTACACCTTCCCCTACACCATCTTCATTTTTATACACGGAAGCTGTATCAATGTGCCGATATCCCGCTTCAATGGCCCATTTTACGGCATCAATGACTTCTTGTCCATCCTTGGAAAGATATACCCCAAGTCCAAAATAAGGCATTTCCACACCATTATGCAGTGTGAAAGCGCCTTGCAAATCGGTAATTTTATTCATACTATCATAGTTGGTAAATCCATTCTTCGGGATTCAATTTTTTCGTATCCTGATATAAATAGAATTTCAATTTTGTCAATCCATTGGTTTTATTGGTGTGTACCTCTCCCAATTCTTCCCTCGCCGATACTTTATCACCGCGCTCCACATAGGCACTTGCCAAATTGTAATAGGTAGAGATATAATTTCCATGACGAATAAAGATGGCTTTCTGACCAGTACGCGTTGTTTTCACATCAATGACTTCACCATCGAAAATCGCCCTGGCTTTCTCCCCTTGGTTGGTAGATATGGTTACCCCATTGTTCTGATGTTTTATCCCAGGATAGATTTTATCCGCATACACCCCAAAACCTTGACTTTTTACTCCTTTTTCAACCGGCCAAATCAACCTTCCTTTATTCGCTGTAAAACTTGAGGCCAATGCCCGCGCCTCGGGGGTAAGTGAAAACGACCTCGTTCCAGATTTTCCGGACCTTTTGTTGGAACTGGTGATTGCGCTACGAATGAGCCTCTCAATTTCTTGGTCTATTCTTCTGGCTTCCCTTCGTTTTGTTTGAATAGCAGAAGCGTATTTACTTTCATTGGCCCTTATGGTCTTTAAAAGGTCCTTCTGGGAATCGATTTCTTTGGATAATTGGCTTTTTACTTTTCGATTCTCTGCCAAAAGTCCCTCTTTTACCTTACGCTGTCCGACCAAATCCTTGTTTAAAGTGGTCAATTTTGCTGTTTTCGTTTGTATTTCCTCTCCTTGTTTTTTCCTAAACTCCGTATACTGTTTAAGGTATTGTAAACGCTTGAACGCCTGAAAAAAATCGTCAGAGGACAACAGGAACATTAATCTATTTTGGTTGGAGCGTTGTTGATAGGAATTTACCACTAGCTTGGCGTAGTCTTTCTTTAATAACTCCAGATCTTCTCGCAGTTTTGAAATCTTACGAACATTAGCGTTGATCTGTCTATTGAGCAAATTGGATTGTCGATTCGTTACCCGTATCAGTTCTTGACTCATATTGATTTTTTGGTCCAATACCTCCATTTGCTCTAGAACATTTCCCTTTTCGGCCTTTTCTTGGGAAAGTA
The DNA here is from genome assembly GCA_039815575.1 of Bacteroidota bacterium. Lineage (GTDB taxonomy): Bacteria > Bacteroidota > Bacteroidia > Flavobacteriales > Flavobacteriaceae > Croceivirga. Next base: position 4,636 of record JBCBZA010000220.1, read on the forward strand.
ATCGGTTCATTTCCCTAATCTCCTTTTGGATCTGGGTCCGTTTGGCCTCAAGTGCCCTTTGCTCACTGGTCTGCGCATTGATTTTTCCAAGCAGTAATAAAAAGGCAGACCCTAAAACCCAATA
>JBCBZA010000120.1:0-12253 GCA_039815575.1 Bacteroidota bacterium
TTCTATAATAGGCTATTATGTAAAATTGCTTAGGAAGTCGTTTTTAATTTCTATTTCCTTACTGTAGCACTTTGAAGAAGGAGTTTACCAATCAAACACTTCCACGAAAAGATCATTTTTTGAATCGCCACGCCAAAAGAATGACCGTTTAAAATAACTTGAAACCACGACTAATTTACCGTCAAGATTTTCGTATACGTATTGCGGATAACCAATTGTTTCAATCGTGGTCACTTGTCCACTCCTCCAGTTGAGGAGCTTTAACTCTCGAGAATCACGCTCATTAAGGTCAATGCTGTTATTACCATTGTTATTGGTGCCTAGTACAAATTCGCCATCAAGGCTTAATGAGCTCGTAAACGTAGGGAAGCTATAAGAACTGATGAAACTAAAATCGTCCGCTGAATAAATGCGTGAGTTCACCATATCAATTAGAATATTGCTGACCTCATTGTATTCATTAGATTTCGGCAGACGGAGCGTTGCAGGGCTGCTGAAGGTATAATTCACTTCTTGTGCGTTCGTTATCTCCCCATTTGGCCCTATATCAAACAGAAAACTTCTAGTATCATTCTTTATTCCCGCTAAAATCTGATTTTCTCCAGTTTGAATGAGCTCCTCCATGCGTTTAAAATTAGTGCTTGGTTCGGGATCTAGTACATCGATGGTTTGCACATCCCGTCCAAACCGGCGGACCGTCCGTAATTTATCTCCGTCGTCTGCGATTACCCAAATATCATCTTTCAAATACAGTAAATCCTCAAAGGAAATAGGCTCATCTGCGATATCCCTCAATCGATATTTGTATTCAAGTGTTTGCGCATCAAAAACGTGCATTTCCCATCCTACTTGCATAAAGACTTCTTTACCTTCCGTACTATCAAATATTCTCATACGCTCCTCAGAGCTCGTATTAAGGTCAAACGAAGATTCTGCAACCACTTCTTTGGCAACCACATCGTACTTTTTAATTTTTTTGAATGTGTCTTCCACACTTTCCCCCCACAAATAGAGAAAGTTACCTTCATTGGGGTCGCTCGCCAGTAAGCGAACAATTAACATATCAACCACTTCGCTCGGTGAAAAGACAACTTCAATCGTATTATTGGTAAAACTACCGCCGACATCCAAGGAGCTTCGATATCCAAAAATATTGTAAACATGAATATTGTAATATGGATTATCAACTGAAGGAGGTGTCTCAATAGTAAGGCTTGTAGTTTCTTGATTTTGAATGGTGGCCACAATAATTTCTTCAGGAGAACCATTGTTATAGGGTCTTTGGGATACCGTAATTTCGTACCGATCAAAGTAGGTGCCTTCATAGGCCTCCCAATTGAGTTGAACCGTTGTGCTTGTTAACTGAGCGGGCAACATGGGAACTTTCAAAACACTTAGTGAACTGGTATTTACCGAAATCAGTTCGCTTTCTGCCAACGTACCTTCGTCGGTGAGTAATCTAAAAAAATAACACAGTTCTTGCACCGGTTCGGGATCAAGATCGACAAACGCTGTTTGTGAGAGATCGGTAATGGTAGCAATCTTTACGGCCGCGTTTTTTGAACATCCATTGGACGCCCTGAAGATTTCGTATTGCTGGAACCCGTCACCAACATATTCGGTCCAGCTAAAAGCGATGAGATTATCGTCTTGAAATTTGTCAAAATCCTTGTTGAAGGTATCTGAATAAATATCTCTGTCCCTTGGTGAATATTGGCGACAATATAGTTTCACCTTATCCTCTTTTTGGTCTCCATCAATATCAAGACTGGTCTCAAAATTAAACTGGGTCTCATCTAATTTCAATATTCGAATCTCGGCTTCTTCACCTATACCATTACTCAATGATATTGTACTGCCCTTTATTAGAAAATCCAAACGGTTGATATCCGGAACACATGAGCTGTTCTGATGCAAATACTCTATATATTCACCCGTTTCAAGGTATCTAAAATAATCTCGGCCACATCCCCCCTCTTCTGGAATGGGAACGCGTTCACCGTTGCCTTCAACTTCATATATTGACCATGTTTTGCCATAAAACATGGTTTCTAAGTCCACTGTGTTTTCTACATCAACAAATGGTGAATCATCCTTTGAACAACCTAGTAAGAGAACAGAAAAGAGTAGCAGATAAAATACGTTGGTTTTCATGCGGCAAGGCTTGAAATTTGGGTTTTGGTGTATAAATAAACATAATTTTCTTACAACAATTGTTCAGAATTTTTGATTTTTCATTTATTTCGACAAAATGTCATTCCAAACACATTGCCTTGCCTCCTTCCCTTCGGCAAGCTCGGGACCACCATCGGGTCGTGTAAAACCTGTTCCGTGGCAACCCCAACTAAAGCCCTTTGCCAAACAATAGGATACCCTACCTATTCGTTCTTTTTAGAAGAGAACCTTCTCCCCTAAATCAAATGCATCTGCTTTGAAGCTCAAAAAGCGTTGGAAACGGATTTTATTGGTGCTCATCTTAGTGCCCATCCTGGGTATGGGAAGCTTATTGCTTTATGTGCAAAGTAACCAAGCTGATATCATTAAAAAAGAGATTGCCCTTTTGAACGAAACGTACAAAGGCCGTATCACTGTTGGAAATAGCAGGGTGTCCTTTTGGGGCAATTTTCCAGACCTCTCCGTAAAAATTTATGATGTAAGAATCTTTGAGACCAAGGCGAAAAATTCCCCCATCATCATGGATGTCAACGAGGTATATGTGGGCTTAAATCTTTGGGACCTGGCCAGTGGAATCTATGATATTCAATCGGTATTGATTCGAGATGGGGTTTTTAATTTGGTTATTCATGAGGATAACACCTCCAACATCCAAAATTCCCTAGCCACATCATCACAGGACGGTAGTGCCACCACAAACCTCCATTTAAAGAAAATTAGACTCAAAAACCTGGATGTCCATACCCTTGATGAGGCCACTACTACCGATGTTGAAAAGTTCATTTATGAAGGCAAAGGGGGATTTAGCATCCAAGACCATATTATCGCTGGCCATATCGACACCAAATTGGAACTGAACGTTATAAAGGATGGGGATACCACCTTTATCCGTAAAAAGCATTTTGAAATCCACACCGACTTGGTATTTAATGAGTCCACGGGCATACTCGATATAGCGCCCTCCGGTATTGTCATGGAGAACGGTGATTTTGAGCTTGAGGGCGCTATTGATACCAAAAACGATATGGACCTTGACCTTGCCATAAAAGGAACAAAGCCCAATTTTGATATGCTCATTGCCTTTGCTCCGGTAGATGTGATTCCAGTATTGGAGAAATACACAAATGCTGGGGAAATCTATTTCAACGCCACCGTCAAGGGTCAGTCAAATAAAGGCAACCGACCCGCCATCGATGCAAATTTTGGTGCCGGAAAGGCTTTTTTAGAGAATACGGCCAGAGCCAAAAAAATAGACAATATGGGGTTTCGAGGTCATTTTACCAACGGAGAAAAACGAAATGCCAGCACCATGGAATTTTCGCTGACCGATATGACAGCCTCCCTAGAGAAAGGCGACTTTAAAGGGGCGCTCCTCGTCAAGAACTTTAAAGCTCCGGAGGTGGATATGCAAGTGAATGCGGACTTCAATCTCGATTTTATTGTCGACTTCTTTGAGCTACAACAGGTACAGAACGCCTCAGGGAATATTACACTGCAACTAAATTTTCATGACATCGTTGATATCGATAACCCCCAAATGGCCTTGCAGCAACTCAACCAGGCTTACTTTGCTGCCTTGAACGTGAAAAACTTGCATTTAGAGGCCAAAGAACTTCCCGTACCCCTAGACTCACTAAATATAAATCTGGTCATGAATGGTAAAAAAGCTATCCTTAACCAATTTGACCTGATTATGGGGCAATCGGATGTCTCCATACGGGGTTTCCTGTCCGACCTACCGTCTATTGTACATCATACCAACACCCCGGTCGAGGCCCATTTGGATATCACTTCCAAATTCCTTGATATTGCAGCCTTGACAGGATTTTCCGTGCAAGACTCCATCCAAACCGGGTTTGCTGAACAGATAGAAAATCTCAGTCTTGGACTTTCTTTTGTTGCTTCTGCCAAAGACCTTACGGAATCGGACTATTTACCCAAAGGGGAGTTTTTTATCGATAGTCTATATGCCGAGTTAAAGCACTATCCGCATCGTTTGCATGATTTTCATGCAGATGTATTTATTGATGACAAAGACTTAAAAATAGTTGATTTTACGGGCTTTATTGACGATAGTGATTTTCATTTTGATGGATGGGTATATGAGTACCCCTTTTGGATGCAGCCTGAGCGTAATGGTGATGTGGATTTGGATTTTAATCTTAGCTCAAAAAAGTTGCATTTGGAAGACCTCTTCTCGTACAAAGGGGAAAACTATGTTCCTGAGGAGTATCGACATGAAATCTTTGATGGTTTGGCCCTGCATTTTACGTCTAGCATGCATTATGTGGATGCTTCACTTTTTTCCATCGATATTGCCCTTGACAAGCTGGATACTAAGATGGAACTCCATCCACAGCGCTTTCACGACTTTAAGGGGAACATCCATTATGAAGACGATCATCTGGTGATCCATGATTTTCATGGTGAAATAGGCTCGACCAATTTTAATGTGGATCTCAATTACTTTTTAGGGGACGATCAGAGAATAAAAAAGCGTGATAATTATCTAGCCCTACGAGCTGATTATATCGACTACGATGCCCTATTCAATTTTGAGCTAAATCCTCCACAAGCTAAGGAAATCAATGGTTCTACCACCGAAGATGTTACAGAACACGCAATGGCTTTCAATATTTATGAATTGCCCTTTACGGATATGCGTTTTAAAGCGGACATAGGGCACTTTATGTATCATCGAATAGACCTTCAAAACATCAAGGCAGAGTTAAGAACGACACCCGACCATTATCTCTATGTGGATACCCTTAGGATGGATGCTGCGGGTGGAAATATTCGTTTGAACGGTTATTTTAATGGTAGTGACCCAAAACACATTTATATGAAGCCCGATCTGACGATGACCAATGTCGATTTGGAGAAAATACTGTTCAAATTTGAAAACTTTGGGCAAGACCACCTGGTTTCAGAAAATTTACAGGGAAAACTCACCTCAAGAATTAGTGGTACGATTCGGGTATACCCAGATATGGTACCCGATTTGGACCAGTCTTCCATGGAGTTGGACGTAAAAGTGTTGAACGGAAAACTAAAGAATTATGACCCTATGTTGGCGCTATCGGATTATATGGGTGATAAAAACCTTAGGAATATTCGGTTTGACACTTTACAAAATCGTTTGGCCATTGACAAAGGGAAAATCAATATTCCCGCGATGACCATTGAATCGACCCTAGGGCATATGGAATTGTCAGGAACACATGACAGCGATCAAAACATTGACTATTACTTGCGCATCCCCTGGAAAACGGTGCGAAAGGCCACCTGGCAAAAACTGTTCGGAAATAAAAAAGACACAGTGGCCACTCAAGAGCAGGTAGATGAAATCGTAGAGGTAGACCCTAACAGAAAGACCAAGTTTCTCAATCTAAAGATACAAGGTACTATAGATGACTATAAAGTTTCCTTGGGAAAGAAAAGGAAAGGCAGCCGCTGATATTGAAAATTTTAGGGGAAATGGGATAGAGCACGCCCCGTTCTGCTTCAAAAACCTACAAAACCTTTTTCATCCAGCCGTACCTGATCTCAAGTTGCACCTGCCTACCGGCAGGCAGGTAACGCTGTATATTATGGCATAAAATTAGTTCTTACTACGCAAGTGTTCTATTCGCTCCTCTTCCCGTTCCTTTAAATACCACCATTCCGTACCATCTTTTTTTCTGGTCGTCTTTACAGCGCCCACTTCATGCAATAGTTGTCTTATTTCATCTTCGGTATATCCACCAATGTTTTGTTTAAGGGCGTTCATGGATCGGTCTATGAATTTTTTATGCCAAAGTAGGTCCGTTAATATGTCCTTGACCGTTTCCTTACTTTGATTTTCCAATCGGAACATATCAAGATTATGTTGGAATTGTCTTTTTTGAAGGCCATAGTTGATCCATCCGGTTAAAAGTCCCCCAACTACCACACCTGCCAATGCCCATATTGCTTCGCTCATGGTTTATGTTTCTAAATTCAAGGTACTTATTTTTCTTGAAGATTCTATGGGCAATCCTTGTACATTATGGTACACCTAGTACCCCCTCTTCTTATTCAATTTTGTTATATTCATCGACTTGATGGAACTATCTTTTATAGTTTAGTAAAAATTGAACTGTTTTGAATAGAACATTGGTTTGGTCCCTGTCTGTTGCATTGGCAGGTTTTTTGTTTGGGTTTGACACCATTGTGATTTCTGGTGCCGATCAGAAATTACAGGAAATATGGGATTCCTCTGACCTATTCCATGGAACGGTGGTCATGGGAATGGCCCTTTGGGGTACCGTTGTAGGGGCACTATTTGGAGGATATCCCACTGATTATTATGGAAGGAAAAAAACCTTGATCATTATCGGTGCCCTTTATCTGGTATCCGCCCTGGGTTCGGCTGCTGCCAATGATCCATTCACATTTGCCACTTTTAGGTTCATAGGAGGACTGGGTGTCGGGGCATCGACCATAGCGGCGCCTTCTTATATTGCCGAAATAGCCCCTGCCAAACAAAGGGGGCGTTTGGTGGCCCTGTATCAGTTCAGTATTGTATTTGGCGTGCTCATTGCCTTTTTTTCCAATTATATGCTAAGGGCTATGGGCGAGAACGCATGGCGCTGGATGATTGGAATAGAGGCTTTGCCAGCATTTTTGTACTGTATGGTCATATTGACCATTCCAATGAGTCCCAGATGGTTGTTGACCAAGGGGCGCACTCAGGAAGCTATGGACATATTAAGTAGAATTGACCCGAAAAAGGACATTTCCAGTATTCTTAAAGAATTGGAGCCAAATTCAAAACGCTCAAAAGAATCCATCTTCATGATTAAGTATAGGATTCCACTGCTTTTGGCTTTCTTCATAGCGTTTTTTAACCAATTTTCAGGCATCAATGCCTTTTGGTACTATGCACCGCGGATTTTGGAAACTGCTGGTCTTGGTGAGGATTCTGCCCTTCTAAGTACTGTGGGAATTGGTTTCATTAATGTGTTGTTCACGCTTTTGGGGGTTTTCCTAATAGATAAGCTGGGCAGGAAACAACTGCTCTATTGGGGTTCTTTTGGGTACATCGTTTCCCTTGGAGCGGTATCGCTATCATTTATCCTGGGTTGGCCGGGGTTGATCACGGTGATTTTCTTTTTACTATTTGTCGCTTCCCATGCCATGGGCCAAGGAACTGTTATCTGGGTGTTTATCTCAGAGTTGTTTCCCAATCATTTAAGAGCTTCTGGACAGGCTTTTGGGTCCGCGGTGCATTGGGTGCTTGCAGCAATAATCCCTTCGATGATACCCTTTCTTTTTGGTGCCATTGGCCCTGGCATGGTATTTTTATTCTTTACCATTATGATGGTATTTCAACTGGTATGGGTTCATTTAAAAATGCCGGAAACCAAGGGGATTTCATTAGAGAAATTAAGTAGGGATATAACGCAATAAAATGTAGTATGAAAATATCAGGAAAAATAATACCGGGCTATGGGGTAGCTTCAGGTAAGGGTCAAGATCCTAGGTACAAGGGTGGAACAATCAGATTGCAGGCCCCTTTCTTTAAAGAGCGAGGATTGGATTTAAACCCCTATTTTATGGGGACACTTAACGTTGATATATCTCCGCTAAGCTATGAACTTGGTATGCCAAAGTATTTTTTCGATAACATAGATTGGTCGGATCATATTTCGCCTGAAAACTTTTACTTTTTTGATGTGGTCCTGTTCTTCAGGGGAGAAAAATATAATGGACTAATCTATATGCCAGACCCTAAAACCAAGGAAGAGCATGTACAAAAGCCTACAGTCCTCGAATTGATATTGCCCAAAATCGAAGGATTGGAATATGGTAGGTCAGTACAGTTGGTTTTGGAAAACAAACAAATTAAAATTAAAGGACAGGACCCTGAAATGGATTTATGAGTTCAATTGTTTGGAATACATAGGAACTCAAACCTCACCAAAGTTCGGTTCCCCTAAACTCCTCGCGATAACTATCGGGACCGGGTCGTGCAAAAACTGTTTATTTATTGTTTGTAATTTAATTTCTTAAATATTCATCGATTGTCTTCGGCGACGTCATTACTTTTTAAAAGAAGCTTTCATAAAGCAATGCACAAACTTTAATTTTTCCTAAGTCTCCATGAATCTGGCCTTAGCTCAATCTTACTTTCTTAAAGAGTTCCTTGGGAGGAAGATTTGGGACTCCAAAAGTGAAATATGCTTAAACCATGGAAAGAATAATTCCTCCACCTTTTTTTATCTATTTCTTAAGTTTTAATTACCTAATCTTTAACGGTAATTTGTCCCCGTAAAGATATTTTTGTCTTTACCTAGCCAAGCATATGAAACCTCAACCACAGCTGCTCCTATTTTTTCTATTGCAATTCACCATCTTTGGCTATGGGCAAAACCAAACGGCAAACCCCCAACCCTATGAGCATTTTTGGGACAGAACCGAACTTAAAGTAGGATTTGTAGGTACCGGTTTTTGGAGCAATGGCCTGTCCATTGGCGCAGAATATCTATGGAAAGAAAACGAAAAAGCGAAAACCCGGAAGGGTAAAGGGCGTACCAATACCCATCAATTCCTATTTAATGGAAATTTCGGGTTTGCAACCAACTTTTCATCAAAAACGGATACCGGGGCCTACACGAATTTTGGCCTTACGTGGCGCCGAACCAATAAAAAGGGAAAACAGTTTCACGTAGAATTGAACCCCCTGGGTTACTATCGTTCTTTTTTGCCGGAGACTTACGAAGTCAATGGCGATCAGGTCGATAAAGTGTTCTTGGCAGGACGTGGGTATTACGCTCCCTCCCTATCTGTTGGAATAGGAAAAAGACGTAAAGGCAAAGTGCGTTCCGGTAGTTATTTCAATATTAGCTATAGCCCTCGCTTTAACTACAATGCCGGGACGCTCCCAACCTTTTCGTTGCAGTATGGTTTCCGGTTCAACTTTCAAAATAAAAGACCATGAAGCATACCATTGCTTGTATCATTAAAATTGGATTTCTGGCAATGGCCATATGGTGGGTAAGTGCTTGTTCCAATGACCATACCTTAAGTAATCTTGATGCCACCGTTTTTGTGCGCCATAAAGGTGCCGATATGCCAGCCTATATTAAGGGTAATGCGAGTGAAAAGGTTTTCCTTATTACCTTGCATGGTGGCCCTGGTGGTGCCGGATTAGGTTTTCAGGGAAATGCTTTCGATCGGATAGAGGATACGTATGGGGTCGTATATTTTGACCAACGGGGTTCAGGAATGTCGCAGGGCAGTTATTCTGAAGATGACCTTACCATTGATTTAATGGCCGAGGATGTACTGGCTTTGGTTAAAGTTATAAAGCGTATGTATGGGAATGATTCCCAGTTCTTTTTATTGGGACATAGTTGGGGTGGCGCATTGGGTCCAGCGACCATATTGAAAGACCAAAGTGAGTTTTTAGGTTGGATCAATGTGGCTGGTAGCCACAGTCCTAAAGATCTTTATTTTGAATACATAAGAAATTTTGAACGCGTAGCAGCCGCTCAAATTGAACTCGAAAATAGTATACCATTTTGGGAGTCGGTTTATGATGAACTGGATAAAGTAGATGCGAATGCAGTGACCCTGGACGATTTTAACCGTTTGAACAGCCTTGCCTTTGATGCTGAGGATTATTTAAAGGACGACGACTTTATTAATGACGTTGGGAACGGAGGCATTGAAGTTTCCGATTATAACCTACTTACTTTTCTCTGGAACTTATTAAAAATTCAATCCATCCTGGATGATGATATTATAGGCCGTTTGTCTTTTACTGAACAACTTTCGGAAATTACCCTTCCCTCATTGATCCTTTGGGGAAGATATGATATGGTTGTTCCCGAATTCTATGCACAGGAAGCTTTTGATAATTTAGGTTCCAGCGAAAAAAGGCTTGTGTTTTTTGAACGATCCGGACATGCACCCATGTTTACTGAACCCAATCCGTTTGCCGAGGAAGTCATACAATTCATGAATCAAAATAAATAGTACCATACCTTTTCACCTCCCCTACTCCACAGGTTCGGAAAAAATCCTATGGGAAGGATTTTAGCAGAAATTTTTAAAGGAACTTTGCAAACTAGGGGAGCCCGTCACTTCGCTAAAAAAAGATCTAATCCATCCATCATCCGTTGAAGTAAATATACGCCAACTACATTTTAATTAGTAGCTTTATTCCTTTATACTTATTCCATTACCCTATGTGCATTCCATTACCAAGACGAAAAGTTGTATTTATCCTTGCATTTTTTGCTATTGCCATATATTCCTGTAAACAAGAAAAGAAAACCACGGAAACACTGGATACAGATGTTGGTAAAGTCAATTTAAAAGAAGCACTGACCTTTTATGCTTCCTTTGATAAAGGAGTGGATGCAGATTTTGCCTTAGGTGACGCACGCCTATATACCGTACCCAATAGAAAAGCGATAGATTCCGCACAAGTGGGACTTCACAAACCTGATATCCGCAGACAAGAAGCAAAAGGAAAATTTGGCCATGGACTAGTGTTCACGGAGCGCAGCAGGGGCAATATTTATTATCCAAGCGAAAAAAACATAGCGTATAACAAAGAGGACTGGAGTGGCGCAATTTCATTTTGGTTAAGTCTAGATCCTGCTACCGATTTAGAGCCCGGTTATTGTGACCCCATTCAAATTACAGATGTAAGTTATAATGATGCCGCCATTTGGGTAGATTTCACCAAAGAAAATCCACGTGATTTTCGATTAGGTGTTATTGGAGATCGCGACGTATGGAATCCAAACCCAGAAGGACCTGACAATGAGAACCCCATTTTTAATAAACGTCTGACTGGAGTGCAAAATCCTCCTTTTGGTAATGGGCAATGGACGCATATTTTGATCAATTTTTCCCATCTAAATACAGCAAATGGGCAGGCGTCCCTATACCTAAATGGTGAGCACAGAGGTACCCGAGGGAATATTGATACCCCTTTTACCTGGGATTTGCCCAAGTCTAATATCTATTTAGGGTTGGGCTATATTGGACGTATGGATGAAATATCCATTTTTAATAGAAATCTGACCGATACCGAAATCAATACGCTCTATGTTTTAGAAAATGGACTGCATACTATTTTAGAGACCGATCAATAACCCCAGGCTACTTGACTGGCCTTTTATTTACAAGAGTTTTTATTTAGGAATCTAATGCTAATGAATCCAACTAGGTATTCCACACAGGGTTTTACAGTTGAATGTTACAGCGGGACCCAAAATGCTATAATCTACTAGTTGGTTGGGCAAATTAGGAAGTAAAAATTACTAGTTTATCGGTTATAGAGTGCCAATTGGTGCTTTGAAAAGCGATTGTCTTAGAGAGCGACATAAATTCATTTTTGACTCTTGTTCTCCCTTATGGGATTAAGCCATTTACTTCTCTATACTTACCCGAACGGCATTCATCCCCTTTTGTCCCTTTTCAAGTTCAAAGGTGACTTTATCATTTTCATTGATTTCGTCATTAAGACCGGACACATGGACAAAGTGCTTCTCTTGGGTTTCCGTATCCATAATAAAGCCAAATCCTTTTGAGTGGTCAAAAAATGCCACTTTACCATGGCGAATGGGGTCAAATTCTTCCTCAATTTTTTGGGGAATGCCCAACACAATTTCCGAAGCATCGATCTCTTCCTCTTCGGTAGGTTCTGGAGGGGTATCGGTAAGATTACCAAATTTGTCCACGTAGGCAAAGGGTATGCCCCCTTGACCCTCACTGGCTTCCGCTCTTCGAGCTTCTTTTTTCTTTTGCTTTTCTTCGCGCCTCTTCTGCTTCTTCTTTTCTTTTTCCCTTTTACTAAAAGTTTGTTGTGATTTTGCCATCTATACGTTTATGCCCTTAAGTTAATTGATTTATTTGCTAACGAGACGTTTTTAGAAATAAAAAAGCCCATCTCAATCAGACAGGCTTAAAAAAACAGTCCTTATGACGTTAGATGACCCTTACGTTAACCGCGTTCAATCCTTTTTTTCCTTGCTCTAAATCAAATTCAACTTGGTCACCTTCGCGAATTTCGTCGATTAATCCAGTAACATGTACAAAA
>JBCBZA010000135.1:0-10768 GCA_039815575.1 Bacteroidota bacterium
AAAGAAATTAAAAACAATGAAAGCCGTGTGGGGATGACCCCTTCTGGTGTTTTTGAACTGGTAAAGAATAACCATACCGTTTATATTCAATCCACGGCCGGCGAGGGAAGCGGTTTTTTTGACAAGGACTATATCGACGCAGGGGCTCAAATTTTAGAGACTATAGAGGAGGTGTACGCCAAAGCGGAAATGATTGTCAAGGTAAAGGAACCTATTACCAAAGAGTATCCGTTAATTCGAGAGAGGCAAGTGGTCTTCACCTATTTCCATTTTGCCTCCAGTGAGCCCTTGACCAAGGCCATGATTCAAAGTAAGGCCATTTGTATTGCCTATGAGACCGTAGAAGATGAGGATGGAACACTGCCTTTGTTAACGCCCATGTCCGAAGTGGCTGGTCGGATGGCTATACAACAGGGTGCAAAATATTTGGAAAAACCTGTGAAAGGAAAAGGGGTTTTATTGGGTGGTGTTCCCGGGGTACAACCCGGTAAAGTATTGGTGTTAGGTGCCGGAACGGTAGGCATTCAGGCCGCCAAAATGGCTGCTGGACTGGGGGCTCATGTCACTATTATGGACATCAATATGAAACGGCTCAGGTATGTCAATGATGTTATGCCCAATCACGTTGTGACCGATTTCTCCAATGAGTTACGGATTCGAAAGCATATTAAAACACATGATTTAATTGTTGGTGCCGTATTATTAAAGGGAGCAAAAGCACCAAATCTCATTACCCGGGATATGCTGAAGGACATGCACCCAGGAACCGTTGTTGTTGATGTTGCCGTGGATCAGGGTGGGTGTATTGAAACCACTAAGCCCACAACACACGAAGATCCGGTATATATCATTGATGATGTAGTACACTATTGTGTTGCCAATATGCCAGGGGCTGTACCCTATACTTCTACCATTGCGTTGACCAATGTCACCCTACCTTATGTTTTAAAATTGGCCAATACTGGATGGCAGAGTGCTTGTCGTAGTGATAAATCCTTGGAAAAAGGGTTGAATATCGTAGAGGGTGAAGTTATTTATAAGGAGATTATCGAAGCCTTTGATTGGGGATCACCCGTTTTGGTATAAACGAACAAAATGTCAGTTTTTAAACCCCTGTCAAGCGCTGAAACCGGTTCAGTATAGATTGGCGGGGTTTTTGCTTTTCTCTTGGTATCTTTGAATATATTTTAAAAACGAAGAAATCATGATGGGATATTATATATTGATTGGGGCTATAGCACTGGTCAGCTGGTTGGTCAGCGCACGATTAAAGAGTAAGTTCAAGCATTATTCAAAAGTGCATTTGCAAAACGGAATGAGCGGAGCGGAGATTGCACAAAAGATGTTGGACGACCACGGTATACGGGATGTAAAGGTGATTTCCACCCCGGGGATGTTGACAGACCATTACAATCCTAAAAACAAAACAGTGAACCTTAGCGAAGGGGTTTACAGTCAACGCAATGCGGCTGCGGCTGCGGTGGCGGCGCATGAAGTAGGTCACGCTGTACAACATGCACAGGCCTATGAATGGTTGACCATGCGTTCCAAATTAGTACCTGTGGTAAGTGTTACTTCAGGGATGTCTACCTGGGTGGTTTTTGGCGGGTTGGCCCTAGGGGCAGCTGCTGGCGTAGGATTTGGATATTGGATAGCTGTAGCTGGGTTGGTCATGATGGCCTTTGCCACACTTTTTAGTTTGGTTACGCTCCCTGTGGAATACGATGCCAGTAAGCGCGCTTTGGTCTGGTTAAAGCAAAAAAACGTGGTGACACAACAAGAATTTGCGGGTTCCGAAGATGCATTAAAGTGGGCGGCACGCACGTATTTGGTGGCAGCTATTGGTTCCATTGCAACTTTGCTCTATTGGGCACTCCAAGTTTTTGGTGGAAGGGATTAGATGTAAGCATAGAAATTATATAGAACCTGTCATGCCCTTTGTTATGACAGGTTTTTTATTTTTAGATAGATGAAAGGATTTGAAAGGCTATTTGAAAATATGGAGCGCTATGTCTTCTTGAAAGACCATGAGAAGGATCGGATAGCCTCTATTTTTGAAGAGCAAATGATAAAACGGAGACAGTTTCTTGATCAGCCGGGATTTGTATGTAATTACCGGAACTATGTGGTTCATGGAACCTTTAGATCTTTTTATTTAGATGGGGAAGGAAAGGAGCATACCGTTCAGATTGCCATGGATGATTGGTTCGTAAGTGATTTTCATAGTTATATCACCCAAACACCGGCTACTTTGTTCGTTGAGGCGCTTGAAGACTCCACAATTCTAAGGAGTACTTACGATACTATTGAACCGCTTTGTAAGGAGATACATGCGTTAAGCGAGTATTTTAGAATAACTACCGAGCGAGCATTTGCCTATTCTAGAAAGCGGGCGTTATCCAGTCTTAGCTTAAATGCCGAGGAACGTTTTTTGGAGCTCCTTGAAAGATACCCCACCATGGTGCAGCGTGTACCACAAAAAGTCATTGCTTCCTATTTGGGAATGACCCCTGAATTTCTGAGTAAGATTCGGAAGAAGACATCGGCAAAAACTTAATCTAGTTCAAGACCATTTCATAAAACACTTCATTTTTTAAGGGGTGTAGGTTCCTGAATTTTGAGTTGTTATTCTTAAAACAGAAAAAATGACTTTTAAAATTCAAAACGCAGTACATTGGTTATTGGGACTTTCAATGCTAATTTTTGGTCTTAATAAGTTTTTTGGCTTTATTCCCGTTCAACCACCGGCGGATGAGACCGCACAACAATTCTTGGGAACAATGTTCAGTAGCTACCTGTTTGTGGTAGTGGCCATTGCAGAAATCATAGGTGGCGGATTTCTATTTGCCCTTAGAACAAGAAAATGGGGCCTGTTTCTTTTGGCACCCATAATTTTCAATATTGTTATTTTCCATCTGGCACATGATTTTATCGGAAATGGTATTTGGATATTGCCAACCCTATTATTTATGGTAGCGATTTACTATGAATGGCCATCCCTCAACATTAATCTTAAAAGCAAACAATAATGGCAAAGACATGGTTTATTACAGGAATATCAAGTGGCCTTGGCAAAGCTTTGGCTGAAGAAGCCGTCAATAATGGTTATTATGTGATAGGTACACTTAGAAAACCCGATCAAGTAGATGCCTTTAACGAAAGGTATTTAGGTCGAGCAAAAGCTGTTTTGGCTGATATCACTGACTTTAAAGGGATGGAAGAGGTCATTTCCAATATTCCTCGTATCGACGTTTTGGTCAATAATGCCGGAATTGGTTTTGTGGGGGCTATTGAAGAAACTAGTTTGGAAGAAACGAGAAAGGTTTTTGAAGCCAACTTTTTTGCCGCCTTACGATTAACACAATTGGTTTTGCCGAAAATGAGGAACGAGTCTAGCGGACACATTGTTCAAATTTCTTCCCATTCAGGGATTAAGGCATTCGCTGGATTTGGAATATATAGCGCCAGTAAGTTTGCCTTGGAGGGTTTCACTGAAGCGCTTGCTCAGGAAGTGGAACCCCTTGGAATTAGGGTCACCCTTATAGAACCAGGTCCCTTTCGGACCCAATTTGCATCTAAGGGTTTGCCTGAAGCCAAAAAAGTAATCTATGAATATGCCGAAACTGCTGGAGCCTTTCGCAATAAGTTAAAGGGCGTACATGGAAAACAAGAAGGTGACCCGCAAAAAGCTGCAAGGGTTATTGTGCAATGCGTGGTAGAAGGGAATACCTCATTAAGAATACCTTTGGGCAAAATACCAATGGCTACGATACAAATGAAATTGGACAGTGTTAAATCGGATTTGGAAGGCAACAGAAATGTGGCGGAGCAGGCAGTTTTTGATTAAAAAGCAACCCATAAAAAAGACAGGTTTTCATCCTATTGTTCAATCATGAAAACCTGTCCTTTCATTACGAAGTTCAAAGAGGGATTACTCCTCAATCCATTTCTCAATGCTGTTGTCAATAATCTGCTTACCAACACCTTCCATTCCCGTAAGTTCGATCATGTCCAAAATATCGCGAATGGTGTTTTCCTCTTCCACTTGTTCCAGCACGAACCAATCCAGAAATCGTTCCGTGGTAATATCCATGGAAGCTCTTGCTTTTTTTATAATGTTTTTGATGGACTCACTTACCTTAACCTCGTGCCGTAAAGCCGATTCAAAAACGTCTTTTATTGAAGAAAACTCATGGTTGATGCCTGAAATTTCAGGTGAAAGGGGATTTCCGCCAGTATCAATTAAGAAATTGAAGATTTTCATCATGTGCTCCCGTTCCTCTTCAGTTTGCTTAAAAAAGAATTTGGCACTGGAGAAAAAACCGTTTTGTTCACACCAGGAGGCCATAGCCAGGTATGCAGCTGAAGCGTGTGCTTCCATTTTTATTTGTCCATTGAGCAAGTCCATTGATTCAACTTGAATACTCAACTGTTGTCTTGCAATATCATTCATAGCTTTAATAAATTTTAACTATCAAATTTACAAAACCCATAGATGGTAATCAGCCTGCTTTTGAAATTTAAAATCGGTTTTAGACTGGATAAAAATAAGGTGTGTTATTGGGTAATGTCCGAGGAAATTGGCAAAGGTCAAATGCAAAGTGATTCTTGAGTGTAAGAAAGGCCCAAACGTACGAATGCTTCTAGCAGTAATCCCCTTAAATCAAGGATTTCCTCAATGGTGAGCAATACTATATGCTGTTGGTTGCAAAGGCTTAAAATCTTGAAATTGTGGGGACAGGTTTCTTCATAAAACAAAGCTGCTATTTCAAGGGAAAGGATTTTTTCCCTCATCGCCAATAACTCACAAAAGCGTAGAGGAATTGATTTGTGCTCAAGATGTAGATGAAATAAACGACTCGAACTATCTTGGTAGAGGGAAAAGTATTTTGAATTTGCAACAAGCATAATGGTAAATGTAGAACTTATTTAGACTGAATCAAATTAAATTTGAATTTGTCGATCGATCTGTTGATGCAGCGAGATGAATGTTTCGGTTCTGGAAACCCCTTCTATTTGCTGAATGTTTTTATTGAGTACCTGCATTAAATGTTCGTTGTCCCTGCAAAGTACTTTTATCAAAATACTCCAATTCCCTGTGGTATAATGACATTCTAACACCTCAGGGATTTTTTTGAGTGCTGCAACAGCTCGTGGATTGCTCATGGCCCTGTCCAAAAAAATTCCAATATATGCCATGGTGGTATATCCCAATACCTTTGGATTGATTACAAATTTAGATCCCGAAATCACTTTTGCAGCCTCCAATTTCCGCAAACGTTGATGGATGGCGGCACCAGAAATACCGATATCCCTTGCAATCTCTAAAATGGGGGTTCTGGCATCTTCCATAAGATGCCTTAGGATTTTTTTGTCTATCCCATCTAATTGTAACAAGTTGTTAGTAGATTTCATTTTTTATTATTCAGGTTGAAATCCAAAGATAGAAAATACGGTAAAATGTTAACCTGCTATGGAATCTGGGTTATATCCAAGATAGGGAACTTGAAATTCGTTGAATTCCATCCCATAGGTTTTTAGTTCAGAGAGAATTGGACCATAGACCTCCTTTGAGATTGGAATTTGGACTCCTGGGGTCGTTATCTTTTTGTTTAGAATATTAAGTGTGGCCATGGCAACAGGCAGGCCCACGGTTTTGGCCATGGCAGTGTGCGTTCTGTTTTCCCCCAATACGACCATATTGGCATCCAACTGCTGCTGCCTCCCGTTCAATTCATAACCAAACTTATGGTACATCACGATCATATCCTTTTCATCAGCTCCGAGTGTCCAGCTTTCCTCAAGGATTTGTTGTAATGCCTTTGCAGGCGTGGCATTTTTTAAAGAAATGGTTTTGGTAGCGCTAAAGAGATCCAATTCTTGCAACTTTTCCCAAATGATATCATCTTGGTCAATTTTTAGATAATGCCTGAGTTTGAGCTCTACTGAGTCCGTAGGTGAATACGGTAGAAAAAGGTTGACAAATTCTCGATAGGACATGTCCTCTGAATTCTCAATCTCATAACTATCATCGGTCATACCCATCTGAACAAAGATGTTCCATGCCTTTGAGAAACCCACCCTTCGCATCGTTCCGCGGTAGAGGGTAAGGACGTTCTGTAGCCCATACGCCTCCCTATACCAAAGGGAATCCCTATTGGCATAACCCTCAAACCTGCCATACCCTTCGATATCTAGAAATTCGGTCCTTCGAAACAATTTATGGTAGGGAATATATTTGTAGGTACCTTCTTGTATAAATTTTGCTGCTCCTCCTTGACCTGCAACAACTACGTTTCTTGGGTTCCAAGTGAATTTATAGTTCCAAAGGTTGGTGTCATCTTCCGGTGCAACAAGACCTCCAGTGAAAGATTCAAACAGAATCATCTTTCCTCCTTTGCTTGTAATACGGTCAATTACTTCCATGGCACTCATATGATCGATACCCGGGTCCAGACCGATTTCGTTCATAAATACTAGACCAGAGTTTTTGGTGTCAGTATCCAATTTTCGAATGTCATCACTGACATAGGACGCAGTTACCAAATGCTTTTTAAAGGCAATGCAATCCTGGGCTACCATAAAATGCAATCTTGCAGGTAACATAGAGACGACAATATCAACTTCTTTTATGGCTTTCTTTCTTGATTCCTGATCCAAAATGTTCAGCTCAATTACTTGACAACTGGGATGATCGGCCATTTTTGGAGGTATTATGGTGGTATTTTGATCCCCGATGGTGAGATGCAGGTCTTCGGTCCTCGATTTATTCAAAAAATAATCCAATAAGTAAGAGGTGGATTTTCCAGCTCCCAGTACAAGAATTTTACGGGCCATAAGTTTAAATTACCTTTGTCAGTACTGGATACGAAAGTATCAAAATGTTATATTCTTAAAAAAATGGATTTCTGAAGTTATGAACAAAACAATTTTAGCCACTGGATTGGTCTTTGGAGCATTAGCGGTAATCCTGGGAGCCTTTGGGGCACACGGATTAAAAAAAGTGCTTGGCCCTGATGAGATCAGCACTTTTGAAACAGGGGTCAAGTATCAAATGTACCATGCCTTGTTTTTGATTTTATTGAGTACGATTACCCTAGCTTCTGAGGGTACTAAAAAAGTGGTTTTCTATTTGACCATAATCGGAGTGATGCTGTTTTCCTTTTCCATTTACTTTTTGGCTACCAATAGCTTAACAACTTTTGACTTCAGAAAGATAGGATTTATTACGCCTATTGGTGGTACCTTGCTTATAGCGGCATGGGGTTATTTGCTTTTTGGCATTTTAACCAAGAATTAAGCCTAAAAGACAATAATTTTAAGGTCTTAGGGTTTTTAATACTTAGCTTTGTAGCAACTTTAAAACCACTAATTCATGGCACATTCCACTTCGGCTACGAAAACGATTTCGTTAAAAGATTATGGTATCCATCATGACAACATTCACTACCAACTTTCATCGGACGAATTGCACCACACTACCTTGGAAAAGGGATTGGGGCAAGAATCTTCCCTGGGGGCTATAGCAGTCAATACTGGGGAATTTACCGGGCGTTCTCCCATGGATCGATTTATTGTCAAAGATGACATCACTTCTGACCATATTTGGTGGGGAGACATCAATATTCCCTTTGAGTCGCAAGCTTTTGATGCATTGTACGATAAGGTTATCTCTTACTTGAATGAAAGGGAACTGTACGTCAGGGATGCATATGCCTGTGCGGATTCCATCTACCAAATGAACATTAGGGTAATTAATGAATATCCTTGGTCAAACATGTTTGTTTATAATATGTTCATACGGCCGACGGAGAAGGAATTGGAGGCGTTTACCCCAGAATGGACCGTTGTCAATGCGCCTGGCTTTATGGCTGATGCCGAGATTGATGGTACCAGACAACATAATTTTGCCATTTTAAATTTTACTAGAAAGATTGCTTTGGTAGGCGGAACGGGATATACAGGAGAAATTAAGAAGGGAATTTTTTCTGCCTTAAATTTCATTTTGCCCACTTTCAAAAATGTATTGCCGATGCACTGCTCTGCCAATTTGGGGGTAGATGGGGATACTGCCCTTTTTTTCGGCTTGTCTGGAACTGGGAAAACTACACTTTCTACCGATTCCAATAGAAAATTAATTGGAGATGATGAACACGGTTGGACTCCAAAGAATTCGGTATTTAACTTTGAAGGTGGGTGTTACGCAAAAGTGATTCATCTATCTGCCGAAAAAGAGCCCGAAATCTATGGGGCCATAAAAAAAGGGGCGATTCTTGAGAATGTTATTATGGATGATGTGGGCCTTGTAGATTTTGCAGATACGACCATTACCCAGAATACAAGGGTGAGTTATCCACTATATCATATTGAAAATATTCAGCAGCCTTCCATCGGAGAAAACGTAAAAAATGTATTCTTTTTAACTGCGGATGCCTTTGGGGTGTTACCTCCAATATCAAAACTGACACCGGCACAAGCTGCCTATCATTTTATTTCTGGGTACACTGCAAAAGTGGCCGGAACAGAGGCAGGAGTGGTGGAACCCCAGCCTTCTTTTTCGGCCTGTTTCGGAGCTCCGTTTATGCCTTTACATCCAACGGTCTATGCCGAAATGTTGAGTAGGAAAATGATAGAATCTGGGGTGGACGTTTGGTTGATCAATACGGGTTGGACGGGAGGACCTTATGGGGTAGGTACCCGTATGGAACTGAAATACACCAGAGCAATGATCAACGCTGCCATGAGTGGAGCATTGGGGCTATACAATTATGATACCTATCATATCCATTCCGTATTTGGAGTGGCACAACCAAGGGAGTGCCCTGGCGTGCCTACAAAGGTGCTGAGTCCAAGGGCCACTTGGAACGATGATGCGGCCTACTATAAGACAGCGTTTGAGTTAAGTAATGCCTTTAGGAAAAACTTTAAAAAGTTCGAGGCACATGCAAACGAAGAGATTCGTCGTGGAGGGCCACAGCGATATGCGTTTTAGCGTATAAAAAAAGCCCCATTGAGAGGGGCTTTTTTTATATTAATACCGTTGCTTCTTATTTGTTTACATCCGAAATATATTTCTGCAACGCCATGGTCATTGAAGGTGTTTCCGGGGTTGGGGCCTTGATGTCAATTCGTAATCCAGCATTGGTAGCCGCTTTGACCGTGCTATTTCCGAAAACTGCAATTCGCGTATCTTTCTGTTCAAAATCAGGAAAGTTCTTTAAAAGGGACTCAATTCCCGAAGGACTGAAAAATACGAGAACATCGTAATATACATCCCTTAAATCGGATAGGTCACTAACTACCGTCTTGTAAAAGATGCCCCGTTTCCAGTTCAATTTTAAATCGTCCAGGACCTTAGGAACTTCTGGCTTGAGACTGTCTGAGGAAGGTAGCAAGAATTTTTCGTCCTTATATTTTTTGAACATGGGAACAAGGTCGCCAAATAAGCGCTGGCCCACATATATTTTGCGCTTTCTATAGACCACATATTTTTGAAGGTAGTAGGCTACGGCCTCGGATTGACAAAAATATTTCATGCTATCCGGAACCTTAAAACGCATTTCCTCTGCTATCCTAAAAAAATGATCCACAGCATTTCTACTCGTTAGAATAATGGCCGTAAAATCATTTAAATCAATCTTTTGCTGGCGTACACTCTTTGCTGTCTCGCCTTCGACATGGATAAAAGGTCTAAAATCCACTTTTACCTTAGACTTTTCGATTAGCTTGGAATATGGTGAGTTCTCCATTTTCGGTTCTGGCTGCGAAACCAAAATCGTCTTTACTTTCATATGTTTCAACTGTTTAAATAGCTGATAATTATAGCTATAGGCGAAATTTCGAGAGTGCAAAGGTACAAAATAAAATAAAATGTATGGCTCACAATCAATTTTTGAAGGTTTCTCAATATTTTAATCATACCAATACCATTCATGATGAGTAAGAGCAGAATAACGAGATAAATTATAGTTATCGAGCCAGGGAAAACATAAATTACTAAAATGTTCCCCATGAAAGCAATGAGCCCTCCGTAATTAAAGTAGCTAAGCTTCTCAAAAATCAGTGCAGTCATGAGCCCATGATTTTCAAAAAAGTAACCGTTCCCCATCTGAAGACCTATTTTAATCAGGAAATACACCAAAAGGCTTCCAACAATAATCAAATAGAAATCCGAATAAACATCAAGGGGCTGTTTTTGAAATTGATTTTGGGCCACAAAAATGAAAAGCGCAAGGTTGGCCATTTGAAAAATGCTCATAATAATATGGAACCCTTGAACCAGTTTTCCTTTTTTTCTATGTAAAGTGATATACTTATTATTAAACGGAAGGATAATAAAGTTAAAAAAGGAACTCTTAAAAAAGTATTTTCCCAAACTCAACAGCATCAAACTCATAATCAATATTAGGGTGATCCAATCTAGATTTGATATGCTTCGGTATATTGGATTCATGGCTTCACTTTTATGCTGGCGCTGTTGATTCCAGAAGCCAGCCCATTTTCAGATATACTGAACTTTAAGAACCTTGGGTACTCCTTTTTCGGTTCTGGAAAGCTAAGATTGAATCGTGTAGTGTCCTTGGCCTTTAAAAATCTATTTTTGGGGTCAACTAACTTAAGGTTAACAGATCCAATTTCAATAATATCCTTGTACCTATCCAAATAGGCCACGTTGAATTTTAATTTGTGAAGGGGAATATCCTTATTGTAAGGATTATACACCTTAAGACTTTGGTCCTTAATTTTAAGCTCAACCGGTTCGGCATCT
>JBCBZA010000112.1:0-13206 GCA_039815575.1 Bacteroidota bacterium
AATTTATGCGAAATGTAGCGGGAATACCCTTCGCTATTTCATGATTTAACGAAACAATGGGAGTACTTTGTGAAATCCTTAAAATTCATTTAACACTTTATAAACTAGGTGTGTAGGTAATCCCACCACATTATTGTAGGAACCTTCAATTTCTTCAATAGCAATGGTTCCCAACCATTCTTGAATACCATAGGCCCCAGCTTTATCAAAGGGTTTAAAGATCCTTACGTAGTAGGCTATTTCCCCTTCTGTTAAAGATTTGAACTTTACTCTGGTGATACAGCTCAGTGTGGTTTGATTTACGGCTGTAGTGAAGCAGACCGAAGTGATTACCTGATGCCAGTCCCCCGATAACTTTTTTAGCATAACCACGGCTTCTTCTGCCTTGGTTGCTTTTTCCAAAGATTCCCCTTTCCACCAAACCACAGTATCCGATGTAATCAGGATTTCATTGGGCTTTAGGGTTTTCTCGAAACCTGAGGCCTTCAGTTTTGCGAGATAGGTGGAGATTTCCTCTGCCTTTAGGTCTTTGGGATATGTTTCGTTTATAGGTTTCAACCGGATTTCAAAGTTGATTCCCAATTCCTCAAAGAATTTTTTTCTTCTAGGGGAAGCTGAAGCCAGTATGACCTTATGATTTTTTAGCTTTTCAGCTAATGGATTCTCAGTCATGCTTAGCACTAAAATTAGAGTCCCAATCCCCCTTTACTTTTAAGACCTGTTCAATGATATCCCTTACACAGCCTTCCCCGCCATTTTTGTGGGAAACATAATCACTGATAACTTTGACTTCAGCAATAGCGTTTTGAGGGCAAGCTGCCAATTTTACCCTTTTCATGGGTGGAATGTCTGGCATATCATCACCCATATACAAGACATTTTCCGGATGGATTCCGTTAATATCCAAATACTCATCCAAGGGTTCTTCCTTATGGTGGGCACCAAGATAAATATCGGTTATTCCCAAGCCCTTCAGGCGGTCTTTGACTCCTTGGTTACTGCCGCCAGTGATGATACAGATATTATAACCTTTTATCAAGGCGGTTTTTAGGGCATATCCATCTTTAACATTCATTTTTCGCAGCATTTCACCCGTTGAGGTGATTAGAATGGAACCATCGGTCAATACGCCATCCACATCAAAAATAAACGTGGTAATATCCTTTAGGTATTCTTTATAGTTCTTTTTCATAGGTGGTTTTGATCGATTCGCTTAGGAGTTGGTATAGTTTTCTTTGCAAGGGATTTTCAAATTGTTCCAAATGCATTTGTATTGTTTCCACATCATTCCTTCTTGCCGGTCCCGTTTGTGCCTTTACTGGTGGCAAATGTCGGATTTTGTCCACAGTTTCAGAAATCAGTGGGTGCAACAAATGAAAAGGAATGCCATTTTCCTTACATACTTCGTGCGCAATATGAAATAAATGGTTGGTAAAATTGTTCACTAATACAGCACTGAGGTGAAGTTTTCTGCGCTGTGTTGAGGAAATCTGATGGACCTTTTCACTGATAGAGGTGCCCAAGGTCTCCAAAAGGAGGAAATCATCAGGATGTTCCGCTTCAATACATATGGGTATTTTGGAAAAATCCACCTCTTTTCCTTTTGTAAAAGTCTGTAAAGGATAGAAAACGCCCCTGCGCTTTGTTGTTATGGCATCTACAGAAACACCTCCCGAAGTATGAACAACCAATCCCTTCTTATGGCACAATGACCGCGATACCTGCGGGATGGAAACATCTGTGATGGCTAAAATATAAATATCGGCATCTATAATTTGAGAACTGTTATCAGTGACTTTTGAAAAGGCCTCAAAATAGGACAGTTTCGTTTTTTTTATCCCGGAGTCCTGTACTATGGCTATATCCTTAGCTTTTTGAAAAGCATGAAACAAATGGATGGCTACATTTCCCGTACCCAACAAAACAATAGAAATCAAGACTTATTTTTTAAATTACTATTTGTCTTTTGATTATGGACAATTCGTTGTTTCTTTCTAATTTTTTGATAGTCCTTACCACCGTCTCTACTCTAAGACCAGTTAATTCGGCCAGTTGTTGCCTACTTAATTTGATCGCATAAGGTTGATCCCTCCCTTTTTCCTTTTTCAAATAGTTAAGAAGGGTAAGTATGCGATGTGAAGCACTATGAACCGATACTTCCTTCATAATCATTGATTTATAGTGCAATCGGTTTGATAAATGTCTCGTAAAAGCCAAATGAATGTCTTTTCTTTCATCAAGAAGGTCAAAGAATCTTCCCTTTTGCAGACGTATCAACTCGCTTTTCTGAATGCAAGCAGCTGATGCAGGATACTTAAAGTCGCCAAATATGGGTGGTTCTCCAAAACTCTGGCCTTTTTCAAAAAGCCCTTGAATAAATTCTTTGCCATCTTCTGTTAAGTTGAACATTTTGACTGAGCCGGATACAATGCTATAAAAATATCGCGGTGTATCACCTTCATCAAAAATAGTACTATGCTTATCAAAAAGCACAATTTCTGCTCCATAGTCCAGTAAAACATCAATAGCTACCATATTGACCTAGGTCATAAAAACATTGTGACTAATCAAATGAAATTTGCGAAAATATATTTTGCAGATGTTAAAGCTACATAAAAGATTTTTTGCGGAATTTAAATCATCTTACATGATGATGATTCCATTGACGATTATCCTCCAAAGTTGTTATGGTTCCATTGTGGCTTTGTATACATTGAGCGGAGAAGGATTGTTTTATTTGGGAAAATTAACCATTACCACCCTATTATGTATGGCCTATAATGCAGCAATATTGGCCCAATTAAAGGTAATTTATATTTTTTACCTTTTGTATGCCTCGGTGTTTTTGAATACCATAATTTTATTGACTATGGTTTGAGGCCGTATCCGTCCATTTCGTATTCCTTATACTATGAACAAAGAAATTGAAAACAGGGAGGACGTCTTCAAATTGGTCGATACCTTTTATACCAAAGTCAGAAGGTATGAATTACCGGGGCCAATTTTCAATAAGCATATTAGGGATTGGCCATTACATCTGGAACGATTGATAGATTTTTGGGAGACCTATTTATTTTATGTAGGCAAGTTTAAAGGAGACCCTTTGCTAAAACATCGCTTGGTGGACGCTTCTGAAAACTATTCTATCAATGAAATGTATTTCGAGGTTTGGCTAAACCATTGGTTTCGAACTATAGATTCTATGTTTGATGGGGAAAAGGCCAATAGAGCCAAAAGTCGGACTAGAAATATGGGAACTTTTTTTTACATTAGTTTGTTTCAGGCCAAACCAAATCCTTAAAAAATTCCTTTAAATGGATACTCTTGGTTCCCAAATCGCAATACGGAGAGCGGTGTTTGAGAAGAATTAACGCTTTTGTTCAAGCAAATTGAAAACCCTTAGGGTCTAAAAGTCACATATAGGTCGTAATTTTGCAATCCGATTAGGGTTGTCCATGTTTGAATTACTGAAGAAAACACTTTTTTCTACAAAGCTTATGGCCCTGCTATTTTTGCTTTTTCCATTGGCAATGGGCATTGGGACATTTCTCGAAAGTTGGTACAGTACCGAAACCGCCCGAATATACATTTATAATGCTACTTGGTTCGAGGCCATGATGGCATTTTTTGTTATCAATTTCATTGGTAATATCTTTAAATATAAACTGATACGGTGGAAAAAGTGGCCTATTTTAATGCTCCATTTATCCTGGATCCTAATCATTATTGGTGCTTTTGTAACCCGATATATCAGTTTTGAAGGAGTCATGCCAATTCGAGAGGGTCGGTCAGAAAATATATTTTATTCCGATAAAACCTATTTGACCGTCTATGTTGATGGTCCAATAGATGGACAAACGCGAAGAAAAATATTAGAGGATGATATTTTGGTAACCCCCGAAGGAAAACGTACAAGCCTGCCTTGGAACGATGATTTCAAGGGACAACCTTTTACCATAGAATATGTTGATTTTATTAAAGGAGCTAAAGAAGGATTAATCGCAGATGAAAATGGTAAGGAATATTTAAAAATTGTAGAGGCAGGTGATGGTCAACGTCATGAGCATTATTTGGAGAACAATAGTATTGCCAGTATTCACAATGTCCTGTTTGCACTCAATAAAGAGACCCAAGGGGCAATAAATATTTTTACGGAAGGGAATACTTATGAAATACTGTCACCTTTTGAAGGACAGTTTATGCGAATGGCGGATCAATTTCAGGGAGGTGTGGTAAAGGATAGCCTCCAATTGCTTCAGTTACGCTCTTTGTACACTATGGCCGGGATGCAATTTGTTATCCCGGAACCTTTGGCCAGGGGCTCCTATGGGGTGGTTAAAGTTCCAGATAATGAGGCTACGGAACAGACGCAAGATGCATTGGTCATTTCCATTGGGACCAATGGACAGGTTGTAGAAAAGAAGTTGCTTGGAGGGAAGGGATTTTCAGATTTTGCGGACCAGTTTTCACTGGGAGGATTGGATTTTACCCTTCGCTACGGGTCCAAAGTTCATGAGCTCCCATTCAGTGTTCAGTTAAACGACTTTATTGCAGAAAAGTATCCCGGGACCATCAATAGCTATAAGTCTTTTATGAGTAAAGTAACGGTAGAAGATGCCCGTCCATATGATTATGATATTTTTATGAACCATATCCTGGACCATAGGGGATATCGATTTTTTCAATCGGGTTTTGATCCAGACGAAAAGGGTACTATACTATCCGTAAATCATGATCAGTGGGGTACATGGATTTCATATGTTGGTTACTTTCTTTTGTACGTTGGATTAATGGGATTAATGCTCTTTGGTAAAACCAGATTCAGGGATTTGGCCCGCGCTTTAGAACGACTTAAAAAGAAAAAGACAGGCTTAGCCGCCATTGCTATTTTGTTAGCATCAACCAGTGCTTCACTTGCACAGCAAAATAATGATCAACACAATCGCTTGCCCACACCGGAGGAAGTGGATTCCGTGGTCCGTGCCACTACCGTGAGCAAGGAACATGCTGAAAAGTTTGGGGAATTGATTATTCAGGATCAAGGAGGACGAATGAAACCCGTACATACATTTTCATCTGAGTTATTACGAAGGTTACGGGGAAAGGATTCCTTTGATGGAATGACTTCCAATCAGGTCCTTATCTCCATGATGTTAAATCCCGCGGCTTGGGTCAATGTAGAATTCTTGAAGGTGGGTTACCACCTAAATGACAGTATTAGGGAGGTAATTGGAGTGGATAAAAAAAGAAGATATCTAAAGGCCACCGATTTTTTTGATGCCACAGGAATGTACCGTTTAAGACCTTATCTGGAAGAGGCCACCTCCACTACCAATCCTGATAGCTTTCAGAAGGATTTTATACGCGCCCATGAAAGATTCAACCTATTGCAACTGGCCCTGGGCGGTGGAATCCTTAAAATATTTCCACTCCTCAACGATGAAAATAACAAATGGATTTCTGCAGAGGAATTCCGTTCGGGACAATACCAGATCCAAGATTCCCTCTATGCCAATTTTGTCAGAAATGGTCTGCCATACTACAAATCAATTCTTTTAAATGCCATACAAACGAATGACTATGCTGAAGCTAACAAATTGCTTGCTGCCTTTAAGCAAAATCAACAAAATCATGGTAAGGAGGTACTTCCTTCAGAGTCAAAGACAAAAGCCGAAATAGTATATAATAAATTGAATATCTTCAATCGTTTGTATAGGTATTATGCAGCACTGGGACTTCTATTATTTTTTACACTTGTTTTTCGAATATTTAAGGATAGGGAAATCTGGAAGGCGGCGACCTATTTCTTAAAAGGATCTATTGTTATCCTTTTTGTTTGGCATACCGTGGGCTTAATCTTACGTTGGTATATCTCAGGCCATGCGCCCTGGAGCGATGCTTATGAGAGCATTCTATATGTAGCTTGGTCTACCATGGCCTTGGGGCTATCCTTCGGCAGGAAAAGCGACTTTACCATTGCAGGTAGCACCTTTGTGGCTTGTATGCTGCTCTGGCAAGCCCATGAGGACTGGGTCAATCCTGCCATCGCAAACTTGGTACCTGTCTTGGACAGTTATTGGTTGATGATTCATGTTGCGGTTATTGTAGGGAGCTATGGTCCATTTACGGTAAGTATGATTTTGGGTGTGCTCTCCTTAATTCTTATGATTTTGACCACCAAAAAGAACAAGAAACGGATGCATATCAATATCCAGGAATTGACCATTGTAAACGAGCTGGCATTGACCGTGGGATTGGTCATGCTGACCATCGGTACGTTTTTAGGTGGGCAATGGGCCAATGAAAGCTGGGGCCGTTATTGGGGATGGGATCCAAAAGAAACTTGGGCTTTTATTTCCATAATGGTTTATGCCTTTGTTCTTCACATGAGGTTGGTCCCAGGTTTAAAGGGAAAATGGCTCTTTAATTTTATTAGTGTTGCCGCCTATGGCAGTATTATGATGACTTATTTTGGAGTAAACTTCTATCTGGTTGGATTACATAGTTATGCTGAATCCGGCTCAGCGGCCATTACTCCAGATTATGTAAAATATATTGTTTTAGGACTTTTTATCCTTGGGGCCATTAGCTACTGGCGCTATCGCATCCATTATCGGCAAGCTCCGGATAAAGAAAAAGCAAAAAACGAATCCCAGGACTCGGGAGTGCCCAAAATGGTTAGGGAACAGTAAGATGGGATGAATTATTGCTCAAGGAGCAATTTCATGAGTTCTTCTGCAGCTACCTTACCTTTTTCTTTTAGAAAAGGTCTTGGAGTATTATCGCCCAATTCAAATACTATTGCCGGCATTCCATATACCGCAAAAAAGTGATTTCTTGAGGTCATTGTAGGAAACAGCTTCTCTGAGGCAATTACATTGGCTTTCTTCTGTGGAAGCCTGTTTTCGACATTCTCGATCCAGTCAAAAACAAGTTGGCCCTTGAGACCGGTGACGGTGGTATCCAAAGGGTAATAAATGTCATCCCAGGTGGAGTGAAAATCCACTCCAAAAACAAACTCATACCCTTCATTCTTTTTTGATTTCAAAAAATCGCGAACGGCACGTGTTTCAGGCTGGTTAAAAGCTTGCCAATCCCGATTGAGGTCAATTCCACCCATATTATGCCGCCAATGCCCGTTGTCAACGCCATCCGGATTCACTGTAGGAATGCTAAAAATGGTAAACGCTTTCCTAAATTCCAAAGCTTGTTTGGACCCCCCGGTTAAGGTCTCCATAAAGGATTTAAAGGCTAAAAATCCAGTAACTTCTGGAGGATGTTGCCTTGTGATGATAATAAGGGCCTTTGTGGCACTACCTTCATCGATGTCCATTACATTTATTTGGCGTCCTTCCCTGCTCTCCCCAATCTCGTAATTCGTGATGAACGCCCTTTGTGAAAGGGAGTCTGTCCATTGCTGTACCCTAGATGAAGTATATAACTCTTGGGCCATTATCCATAATGGTTTTTTGTTTACTGGAATAGAGATTTCCATGCCTTCGGGAGCTGCCTTGATACCAAATTCACCTTCCCCAGGATTGATGGATCTAAAGCGTGTACTATCCAACGTCTTGAAATTGATACCATCTGAACTAATTTTGGGGTAATATCTGTTTCTACTGCCTTGGTAGGTAAAGTTGAGCTTGATTTCCTGAGGAGTTTCACTCCAAACTTTAAAACCGTACCATGGACTGGGATTAATGGGCGCGTTCTCGGCAGTTATCCATATGGTGTAATGGTTTAGGCTGTCATGTGCCACCCCATTCAATCGTGCACCATCAAATTGATTGCTAAAAAAAACGGTGCTATCTTGAAAAGCCCATATCCCTTTCCACTGTTTTTGCACGGGCTTTGTCTTTGTGGATACCAAGGGAGTTGGTCCTTGCCCTTGATAGCCTGATTTTTCGGTTGCCGTTTTGGCATTTTTACAGGAAATCAAAACTAGGAACAAAAGGGAAAATAGCAGCTTGATAGTGGTTTTCATAAGGCGTGGTTTAGCTACTCGAAAAGTATGGATTTTTAAGAAAATCAAGTATTTTATTTTAATATCAAAACTTTTGTGCATCTTTGTGCCATCATGAAGTTATAGAAATTATGGCCGTGTTAGCGTTTTTGGAACTGGTTCCAACCATGTAGTCAAAGGGTAGTTTTTGACTACCTGCTAGCATTCTTCATTTTCAATTCATAATTTCTTTATCATGTCATCACAGTCTACACCAATAAAAAAAATAATTAAATATTTCTGGATTGCCGTTACCGGTAAGGAACAGGAATACACTACAGGCAGTATTCGAAAGGCCATATTTATGTTGTCCGTCCCAATGATTTTGGAGATGTTGATGGAAAGCATTTTTGCCCTTGTGGATATCGCTTACGTTTCGCAGGTAAGCGTAAATGCGGTTGCCACAATTGGATTAACGGAATCGGTAATCACCCTGGTCTATGCCATTGCCATTGGTCTGAGCATGGCGGCTACGGCTGTGGTCGCCCGTAGGGTAGGGGAAAAAGATATAAAAGGCGCTCGCGAAGCCGCAGTACAAGCTATTTTTCTTGGGATTTTGGTAGCTATTGTCGTTGGGGTCATTGGATTTCTATATAATAGGGAGATTTTGGCATTAATGGGCGCAGAACCCGATTTGATTGAAGAAGGCCATGGTTATACCAAATGGCTCATAGGAGGAAATATTACCATACTCCTATTGTTTTTAATCAATGCGATTTTCAGGGGAGCAGGAGATGCCAATATTGCGATGTGGTCCCTGGTACTTTCCAATGGACTGAACATTATTCTTGATCCCATTTTTATTTTTGGATGGGGCCCCGTACCGGAATATGGCGTTATGGGTGCTGCCATTGCCACTAATATCGGCAGGGGCACAGCAGTTTTGTTTCAATTGGGAATTTTATTTTTTGGTTGGGGGAAAATCAGGTTACTACTTCAGGACGTGGTATTGAACCTTAAGGTAATGTTCAATATCATTAAAGTTTCCTTGGGGGGTATTGCCCAATTTTTAATTGGAACTTCGAGTTGGGTATTCTTGATGCGAATTATGAGTGAGTTTGGAAGTGAAGTTTTGGCGGGCTACACTATTGCCATTCGCGTCATCATGTTCACTTTAATGCCGTCTTGGGGCATGAGCAATGCCGCAGCAACCCTTGTGGGGCAAAACCTTGGTGCAAAACAACCGGAACGTGCGGAAAAATCCGTTTGGATTACGGGCAAGTACAATGCTTATTTCATGGGCTTGGTTTCCATTGTCTATCTGGTTTTTGCCAAACAAATTGTAAGTGCGTTCAATAAGACTCCTTCTGTTGTGGAAAATGGGGCACTTTGCCTTCAGGTGATAGCCGCTGGTTATATTTTCTATGCCTATGGGATGGTAGTCAGTAATGCTTTCAACGGTTCTGGGGACACAAAGACCCCAACCAAGATCAATCTGATTTCTTTTTGGTTGTTCCAGTTACCGGTGGCCTATCTTTTAGCTATTGTATTTGGGTTTGGGGCCATAGGTGTTTTTGTTGCGATTACCACTGCCGAAATATTGTTAGCGGTAATTGCCATAGTTTGGTTTAGGAAGGGAAAATGGAAAACCGTGCAGGTGTAAATGGTTTCAGTTTTTAGTATTTTAGGTGTAAATTCTACCTATGAAAAAAAATAAGGGAATCAATACCATTTGTGCCCATGTGGGTGGTGTAAAAGACGAACGCTATAAAGGGGCGGTGTCGCCATTATATATGGCCACCTCATATGCTTTTGAGGATATTGATGAAAAACGGTACCCACGTTACTTCAACACCCCCAATCAACAGGCCCTGACTAAAAAGATCGCTGCTCTGGAACATACTGAGGACGCCTTGATTTTTGGTAGTGGCATGGCCGCAATCAGCCATACATTAATGGCATTTCTAAATGCCGGAGATCATATTGTGTTTCAACAAACCTTGTATGGAGGTACTTATAATTTTGCTACAACGCAATTGGAAAAGTATGGAATTTCTTATTCGTTCACCCGCGGATGGGAGATTAGTGACTTTGAGGAAAAAATACAATCCAATACCAAAGTCATTTATGTGGAGACACCTTCCAATCCATTACTGACCATTACGAATCTGAAGGGGGTTTCCGCATTGGCAAAATCGAAAGGAATCTTGACTATGATTGATAATACCTTTGCCAGCCCCATTAATCAAAATCCCGCAGATTATGGTATCGACATCATGATTCACAGTGCCACCAAGTACATGGGCGGGCATTCGGATATTTGCGCAGGCGCAGTGGCAGCTTCCCAACAACACATTAAAAAATTATGGGAATCTTCCATATGTTTTGGGGGGAGTTTGAGTGATCAAACCGTTTGGCTGCTGGAGCGCAGCTTAAAAACCATGGGGCTTCGGGTGAAGGCCCAAACGGAAAATGCCCAAAGAATGGCAGAATTTCTAAAGGATAATAAGGACATTGATATGGTTTATTATCCAGGATTAAGATCCCATGCCGGTCACGAATTGGCCAAATCCCAAATGAAAGGTTTTGGTGGAATGCTGTCTTTTGAGCTAAGAGAAGGGATTGATTCTTCAGTGTTCATGAAATCCTTAAAATTGATTAAGCCTTCCATGAGTTTGGCGGGCGTTGAAAGTACGGTGACTTCACCGGTCTTGACATCCCATTCACTAATGAGCACTGAAGATAGGGAACTGCAGGGCATAAAAGATGGTCTCATTCGTTTTTCCTTGGGCATTGAGGAAGTAGAGGATTTAGTGGAAGATATGGAACAGGCCTTATATCAAGTAAAATCGAAAACTATATTGGTAGGATGAAGCTCGATATTTTAGTTTTTGGCGCCCATCCTGATGATGCGGAACTAGGGGCCGGTGCAACCATTGCCAAAGAAGTGGCCGCTGGTAAGAAAGTGGGCATTGTTGATATGACACGAGGGGAATTGGGAACTAGGGGCACCCCAGAAATTCGCAATAAAGAAGCAGTGAAAGCAGCTGAGATACTTGGGGTGGTAGTTCGCGATAATTTAGGATTTTCCGATGGCTTTTTTCGGAATGATAGGGAGCACCAATTGGAAATCATTAAGAAGATACGAAAGTATCGTCCAGATATTGTCCTCTGTAATGCTATTGAAGATCGGCATATTGACCATGGCAAAGGAGCAGAATTGGTAAGTAATGCCTGTTTTTTAAGTGGATTGGTAAAAATTGACACCAAAATGGATGGTGATGAAAATTGGCAAGACCCGTGGCGGCCAAAAGTAGTATATCATTTTATTCAATGGAAAAATCTTGAGCCTGATTTTGTGGTCGATGTCAGTGGTTTTATCGAAAAAAAACAAAAGGCTATTTTGGCCTATGCCTCACAATTTTATGACCCAGAAAGCAATGAGCCTGAAACCCCTATCAGTAGTAAAAACTTTTTGGATAGCGTCCATTATCGAGCGCGGGATTTGGGTAGACTGGTAGGGGTTGCTTATGCCGAGGGATTTACTGCCGAACGCATGGTTGCCGTTGATGATTTGGATTGCCTAATTTAACTTGCCTTGCGATATTTCTTGGTGATTTTTGGTATGGTAAAGTAAAAGATAGATCCTTTTTTGGGAATGCTTTCCACCCAGATTTCACCGCTATTTTTTTCTACCATTTCCTTGCAGAGCGAAAGCCCTAGGCCCGTTCCCTTCTCATTATTGGTGCCGTAGGTAGTACTATTGGAATTTTCTTTAAATAGCTTCTTTCGAACTTTTTCATCCATTCCGATGCCTGTATCCCTTATTTTTACTTTCCAATAGTTCTCCATCTCTTCAGCCTCCAAGGTAATCAACCCGTTTTTTGGGGTAAATTTTATGGCATTGCTAATGAGGTTTCTTACTACGATATCCATCTGGTTCTCATCGGCCAAAATCAAACATTCCTTGGGCAATTGATCCATAATTTTAATGGATTTGTTACTTGCCATCTCGGATAGAAGGTTAATACTGCTTTCGACCAGTCTATTAAAATTGATCATTTTTGGTTTTGTTACGGTGCCGTTCATTTGTGAATATCCCCATGATAAAAGGTTGTTCAGCGTGAATAAAATATGATCGACATCCCCTCTTAATTTGGGTATGAATTTCGAAAAATCTTCCTTGGCAATTTCCCCACTGACCATAAGTTTTAAAAGCCCTTGCAATGCACCAATGGGCCCGCGGAGGTCATGACCAATTATGGAAAAAAGTTTATCTTTTGTACTATTAATGGCATTCAACTCCATTTGACTGTCCCTTAAATTTTTGGTATTGACCTGTAGCTCCCTATAAAGTTTTTTTAGTTTTTTCTGATTGAAATATAAAGGAACGGCTGTGGCCAACAGGACCATAAGAATGATAATGGATGCATTGATCAAGTTTCGCTGTTTGGCAAGCTCTTTTTCGTTGTTTGCAATCAATAATTGCTTATCCTTATCATATTTGAGTTTGGTTTTAAGAAGGGAAAGACTCCTCTTATTTTCATCTCTATATAAAGAATCGGATAGTTGTTCAAAAATTTCATGAAAATGAAGCGCTTTTCCAAAGTCCCCTTTGTTCTTATTGATCTTATACAATATTTCAGCGCAATCCCGCTGGCCTTGAATGGCTTGAATTTCCTCTGATAATTCCAGCGCTTCCATTGCATAGGAGTTGGATTTTACGTCCTCCTTAAGTCCTAAATATGCAGAGGCTATTCCATTGAGAAGGTCAATCCTACTTCTGTCGTCTTCTATTTCTTCATGCAATAGACTACTTTGGTCAAACCAATACAAGGCCCATTTGTATTTTTTTTGTTTGTGATAGATTTCCCCTTTTACGCTATAGGCAAACGCCAACCAATCATAGATTTCTTCTTTTTCAAAGGTTTTAATACTCTTATTTATGGTGAACATGGCCTCTTGATAATTTTCCGTTTCCGCATAAATAGATGCGAGATTGCTTAAAGTTTCGGCAATGACCACCTTATCGCCCATTTTATTGTTGATTTTTTTGACTTTGTTGTAAAATTCCAAAGCTTGCCCATACTCTTTTTGTGAAGCATATAATGCCGCAATATTTTCATTGATAATGGATTGCATAAGCATATTATTGGACTCATTTGCCAAATCCAGTCCAATCAATAATTTTTTCAATGCGTTTTCATAATCACCAATGTAGGAGTATTCATTTCCTAAACGATTAAGGACTTCAATTTTTGTCT
>JBCBZA010000014.1:0-40329 GCA_039815575.1 Bacteroidota bacterium
AACATCATTCCAACCATAACTTGAAATCCTTTACTCGTTCCCTACTTACAATGATCTCCTGTTCTTTAAAGGTATTCATTTTAATTTGAAGACGTGAATTGGTATACGAAATGATGTCTTTGACGTGGTTGATGTTTACATAAAATTTTCTGCTGACCCTAAAAAATAATTTTGGGGAAAGCTCCTCTTCCAAGTTTTCCAAAGTAGTATCGAGCAAATAATTTCGACCATCTAAAGTAGCTGCATAAGTACCTTTGTTCTCACTGTAAAAACATTCGACCTCATCGGCATTTATTATTTTTAGGTGCTGCCCTACCTTGGCGGTAAACCGTTTTTTATACTCCCTTTCAAGTGGGTTGACCAAGAGCTTTTTTATGTCATCAAAATCGACCGAAATCCGCTCTTTTTCAGGTTTTAAATCCTGGTACTGTTTTACTGCCTTTTCCAACTCTTCATCGTCAATAGGTTTCAATAAATAATCGATACTATTCAGCTTAAATGCCTGAAGGG
Source organism: Bacteroidota bacterium (assembly GCA_039815575.1). Classification (GTDB taxonomy): domain Bacteria; phylum Bacteroidota; class Bacteroidia; order Flavobacteriales; family Flavobacteriaceae; genus Croceivirga. The sequence goes on from JBCBZA010000014.1 coordinate 511, forward strand.
CATATTCGTCATACGCTGTGGTAAAAATTATGGCACTTTTTATGGTAATGACATCAAAGATTTCGAACGAAAGCCCATCGGAAAGTTGTATGTCCAAAAAGATAAGATCAGGATGTGGGTTGTTTTGGAACCATTCAATGGATTCCTCAACGGAATGTAACATGGTAGAAACCTCTACATTCAAGTTGTCCAGTAGACGATGTAATCTCCTTGCCGCTGGTTTTTCATCTTCTATGATAATGGCCTTCATTTTAAAGCTATTTTTTGGTAATTTAAGAATTAGTTGTCCTCTTCCAGTATCTTCCGGATCTGACGCTCCTCCCATTTTTTAAAGGGACTTTTTAAAAATACCGAAGCCGCATGTATTAATAGTGCCAATCCCCAAATAATGGGAGTTCCCCATACATTCCAGTTGATCCATTCAAGAAACCCTGGGTTGCCCAAGGCCTCCTCACTTAAAAGAATGAACTGTATGCGCTGGGATAAGAGCAATAGGCCCAGGTTTACCAATACATATACCGTGAGGTGCTGATAAAAGCCCTTTACTTCTTTTACTCGCTTTTGAGCTCTTCCAAATTTGGTGTATTGCTGATCTTCCTCTTTCATACTATTGGTACTTTTTGGTTTCCTCACGATCCTGGTCCATATATTTCCGAATCTGGCGGTCTTCCCACTTTTTAAGGAAAGTCAACCTGTGTCGATACAAGGTAAGTCCGTGAACAATAAGAATAATTCCCCAAATGATAATATTTAAGTCTACCCACTCAAAATAATAGGCTTCCTTTGGGAACCATTCTGGCATTAGGGTTTCTAACCAACCCGTTTTAAAAAGGTATAAAAACCCATTAATGAAGATAAAAATCTTGAGATGCCTGAAAAAACCTTTGTACTCCCCTACCCGCTTTTTTGCCAATTCGCGTTTTGTCTCCAAACTCCGTGTCATGTTTTAAAAGTATTTATTGGCATCGTCCCTATCCTTGTCCATGTATTTCCTAATTTGGCGTTCTTCCCATGATTTTGAAAACAAGGGATTGAAGCCAAAGACCTTGCCCCCATGAAAGAGAAGTCCTATGCCCCAGAAAAATAAGGTGACAAAGTGACCCCATTGCCAAAAATTATCAGTGTTCAGATAAATATTGATCAGGATAAAGGTATTGATGACGATGTATATACTCGCATGAATATAGAACCCTTTTATTTCATCCACCCGCTTTTTAGCCCTTTTTAGTTTATCATTTTCCAGCTCGTTCATTATTACTTCCATTTTCTTTGATTTTCATCTTTATTCATATATTCTTTAATCTTGCGGTCCTCCCAGTCTTTTCCGAAGAATGGATTGAGGTTAAAAGTGCCTATAGCATGGAACAAAATACCTATTCCCCATCCAAAAGCTGCCCATAGGAACCACATATAGCGCCACTCATTAACATAATAGTTCAGTATAGCTAGACCCGTAATAACGAATACGTAAGAAGTAAGGTTGCCATAAAACTTCTTGAGCTGATCTACGCGTTCTTTGGCCCTTATATATTTTGATTCGTTCTTCTCTGTATCCATAGCATATATTGATTTAACTTCATTTTTCAGAAACGGTCTTCATCCATGTATTCCCTAATCTTTCGCTCCTCCCAATCGCGCCCCATAACCATATTGAAGCCAAATACTCTAAAGGCTTTAAGTATAAGACTCAATCCCACACCAAATACCACCCACAAAAACCAGGGATAGGCCCATTCATCCAAATAATAATTGATTCCTGCATCAATTAGTACAGCTACAACTCCCCTAAAGCAGCGTGTATAGAATCGCTTTAGTTCTGAAACCCGATCGCTGGCACGCAGGTATTTTGATTGGTAGTTATTTTTAGTGTCAGATTCCATAATTGAGCCTTTTATAAAGTTACTTAAAATGAATTGCTATCCATATATTCCTTGATCTTACGTTCTTCCCAGTCCTTACCCAAAAATGGCAAGTAGCCAAAAGCGCTAAAACCATGGGCAATAACCCCTAGGCCCCATCCGACAGCTGGAAAAATAACCCATGGGAAGCTGGTCGTATAAAAATTTAATAACGCTAAAAGTGTGATTACGATCACGTAAGCTGTAAGATTCCCGTAGAAACCTTTAATGCATTCCACTTTCTCTTTGGCTTTTCTATATCGGTAGTCATTTGTAATATCCATCCTTGTAGTTTTAAAGGTTTATTGTTAATTGATGGTTCAAATATCCAACAGATCGGTATGATTTTAAAAAGTGGATGACCGAACTGTATTTTTTTAAGGATGGGTTGTGTGTCATCCACTCCTTCAGCTGAAGCTGAACCTCCAATAATTGGTAAAAATAAGTATGAAATTGCCCATTAAGGGTTTTAGCTGATCATTGGAAATTGTTTTTTGCGTTTTTTTGCAGGATGTTTAAAAGGAATATAACTGCCAACTCGCAACTTCGCAAAACATGAAAGATTCAACCATGAAATTAAATGGGCAAGTCGTTATAGTAACTGGTGCCAGTAAGGGCATTGGTGAAGGAATTGCCAAAGAACTTGCCAATGAAGGTGCCACCGTCATTTTGTGCTCTAGAAATATCGCAAAACTAAACGGATTGAAGTCGCAAATAGAAAAAGAAGGTGGCGTTGCCCATGTTTTTCAACTCGATATAGGCTCCGTTACACAAATTAAGGATGTTTTCAAAAACATATATCATCAATTTAATCGTATTGATGTCCTCATAAATAATGCAGGATTAGGCAATAACCATGCTGCACTTGATGTCAAAGAAGCAGAATGGGATGAAATGATGGATGTCAATTTAAAAGGGTTGTTTTTTTGTTCCCAGCAGGCGGGAAAATATATGATAAAAAAAGGATATGGTCGCATTATTAATATAAGTTCACAGGCCAGTCTTGTTGCCATAAAAGACCACGCTGTGTATTGTAGCTCAAAAGGTGGTGTCAACCTATTGACCAAGGTTTTGGCTTTGGAATGGGCGGATAAAGGGGTTACGGTAAACGGGATATCGCCCACCTTTACCTATACGCCAGGAACGGCGGAACGCCTAGACAATCCAGAATATCTGAAAAATGTATTGACTAGGATACCTGTTGGAAAAGTTGCTACAATCGCTGATATCACAGCTGCAATCCGTTATTTAATTGGTCCAAGTTCGTCCATGGTTACTGGTGCTAATTTGGTTATCGACGGGGGTTGGACTATTCAATAGTAGGCCACAAAACGACTCTTACAATACTAAAGTTGGCATTACAAACCTGACTGTGTCCAGTCTTATGTTCATTTTATTTCTAATTTTCAATAAATTAAATTAAAAAGGAAAATGAGATTTGCACACACAAACCTTGTTTGCAAAAACTGGAAAGCACTTGTGGATTTCTATATAAAAACCTTTAACTGCAAAATTGTTCCTCCAATTAGAAATCAATCAGGAGACTGGCTTGATAAGGGAATCGGATTGAGAAATGCCCATCTAGAGGGCGCCCATCTATTGTTGCCAGGGCATGGAGAAAAAGGACCGACCTTGGAGATTTACCAATATGAAAGTATCGAAGACCAACAGGTAGCACCACCAAACAAAAGAGGATATGGACACATCGCCTTTGAAGTTGAGAGTGTTGAAACCACACTTAAAAATATGATTAAAAATGGGGGTACGGCAAATGGTGAAGTTATAAAACGCAAAGTCGAGGGTTTAGGAGAAATTACTTTTGTGTACGCGCGAGATCCAGAAGGGAATTTGATTGAATTGCAAAGCTGGGAATAAATCCAATGGGAATATCAAATTAGAAAAATCACCTAGTATAATTAAAACCGGAAAACCGACAAAATGCAAAGGTCAAAAGTCATCCTTTTCCATGAGCTCCCTAATTTTACGATCCTCCCAGCGACGGCCTAAAAATGGATTATAGCCAAATGCCTCCATTCCATGAAAAAAGAGTCCTATGCCCCAACCAAACGTAGGGAAAATAGCCCATAGAAAATCTGTAGTACGGTAGTTGAGCCACCATAGGAAGGGAATCACCAAGCAATACGAAATAAGGTTGCCATAAAATCCTTTTATTTGTTCAACCCTCTCTTTGGCCTTTAAATAGCGTTTTTCTTCAATATGGGTTTCTTGGGTTTCCACAACGGTTATTTGCTGGGATAACATAGGGAGATGTACACTAAAATCGGTATTGGTCTTTACGATATTCATCGCCCGATCGGTCAGTATGGAATAACGCTGCTTTATGTTTTGCAGCCCTACCCCACTGCTCTTTTTCACCACTTCCTTCGCCTGTAGATTGTTACTTACGGTTAGCACGCCGCTATCCTCAAACACCTTAATATGCAAGGGTCGGGATGCCGTTACTACATTGTGCTTTACAGCGTTCTCCAATAGTAGTTGTAAGGACAGCGGCACAATTTTTAACTCGGGATGACTTGCTTTATCTGGAATATCAAAAACAATACTATCCTCAAAGCGCATTTTTAAAAGGCGGACATAGGTACGGGCAAAATCGAGTTCTTCATCCACCGAAACCAAGTCTTTGTTCTTCTGTTCCAAAACATACCTGTAGACCTTAGAAAGCGAGGTAGTGAACTTTTGTGCCTGATGGGGGTCTTCCTCGATCAAGCTGGTCAATACATTTAAACTATTGAACAAAAAATGGGGGTCCAATTGATTTTTTAGGGCGTCAAAACTAGCAGATGCCGTACGTGCAATGATCTTTTGTTCCTTCACCTCCCGTTTCTGAAGCGCGCGGTAGAAGTAAAAGGCATGGGTAAACAGGGACGCTATTAAGGTAATGATCAAAGCGATTACATAGGAGTCCGCTGTTTCCTGTGCTACAAACTCTGAGAAGGAACTGCCCGTGAAATAGTAATAGATTAAAAAACGTAGCAACCCGAAAGTTATGAGGGTAAGGACAAATGCCCCGATGGCCCCTATCCATAACCTTTTTTGAGGTGTCTTTTCCCAGGAATATCGAATGTCGATTCCATCATAGTAGTAGGAGTTGACAGCTGTTAATCCAAATGAAAATATAGCCGAAATGATGACGTTTCTGGTAATACTTTCCAAAGAATAGTCACCATCCCCAAAGATGACGATGCTGAGAAAGGCCACAAAGACCGTAATCAGCAACGAAATCTTCACCACTTTGGTGAAATTCCACATTTTTTTATGATTTGCACTCATCTAAAACTTGTTTAGCACGATCTGCTCCCCAATTTGGATAAAAGGGTTCTTCATTTTCAAAGGTAGCGAATAGTTCAACGGCCTTCTCCACATCTTTACAATAGGGTGTAGTATCCTTACCAAAATAACGGGCCATTCCCATATCCCATTCTGCTTTGGAAAATAATACCCTCGGGTTTTCGGGGGCCAGTTGTAGGGCCTCTTTATAGAGTTGGATATTCTTCCCAGATAGTACGGGGCCATAAGTGGCGCCATCATAAGCCATCCAGGCCATATTGATATTGGCTTCTTGAACCAATAATTCTGGATTATCTGGAGAGATCCGTTGGGCAATATCCACAAACTCCTTGGCCCTGTCCAATTGTTGGGTCAGTTTCTGTTCGTCCTTTTCCCCAAAAGAAGCAACAGTATTTACTTGTGCTGCATAATAATAGGGAATCCAATTGTCCTCTTCCGCCATGGCTATCCGTTCAAAAAGATTGGAGGCTTCGGTTATTTTCCCCTCTCCCCAAAGCTCCATGGCTTTGGTCATGCCCTTTGTATATTGGTTCTGCCCACTAAGTATTCCCGTGGTAATTATTGCGACTAATACGATTAACTTTTTCATTTATCTTGTTTTAGAGTTTTATTTTTATTGTTTGTGATCTTGAATTGAAATCAAATTTGGCGCGCTTCCATTTAGGCGGGCCAAAACGTGCAGGGGCTTGGTTGGAACATGCGGTAGATTCCTTAGGTAAAAATCCAAATCGCATATCCAATTTGTCGTTGTTGTTCTCGTCATGAAATAAAGAAACCCCATACTGCCCGTAAGGCACATCTTTAAAAATAACTTCTGAAGTACTGCCATGGATTTCTCCATGTTTGCCCTTAACTGTGCTCTCCAACCAATTCTCCTCTGAGGCATAGAGGCCAACGACCAATTTACCGGCCTCAGATCCAATATTGTTGATTTTTACAATCAACTCCCCTGTTTGTTCCTCTTGGGCCTTTGATAAAGGTCCGAAGAGAAAGAACAGGGCCAGGCACAAGAATTTTATTGGTTTCATGACGGTTCGTTTTCAATTACGGTGTAAAATTCGTTTCCCATGACCAATTTGGATAATCCCATTTACTGAAATGTTGAATTCAGGTGATGAATTGTAAGTCTCTACTACAACCGAGGATATTGTTGGGTTTATTTTGTGTTCTACTGTAACATTTTGCATTGATCAACATCTTTTGGATGAATCAATCAACCAAACCTTAAATGTTCAACAAAAGTGTATCTCCCTCAGTATTCTTCATTTTTTTAGTTATCCTGGCCAATAGCTGTCAGTTCAAGGAAAAATCACAGCAACAAACGAATACCCCCTCATACGCTGAATTCCAAAAAGGAAATTTTAGAGAGGCTGGTATCGATTCCCTGATTATAGAAAAAATGCAGGATTCCATTGAAAATGGTACTTATCCAAATATTCATAGTGTCCTTATACTGAAGAATGGAAAGCTTGTTTATGAAAATTATTTTGAAGGCCATGATGAACATTGGGGTGATTCCCTTGGAATAATTACGCATCACAAGGACAGTCTTCACGATATTCGAAGCATTTCAAAAAGCATTGTTTCTGCCTGCACGGGAATTGCATTGCACCGTGGACTAATTGATAGTATCTCGCAAAGTGTATTTGATTTCTTTCCAGAATACCAACATTATAAAACGGATATGAGGGAAGAAATCACTATTGAGACGCTGCTTACCATGACAACAGGTATGGAATGGAATGAAGATGTGCCCTATACGGACCCGACCAATAGTGAAATTCAAATGACGGATGCTGATGATCCAATAGCGTTTGTCCTTAGTAGGCCCATTCTCACCAAACCAGGCAAAGTATGGGGGTATAATGGGGGAACCACGCAACTACTCGCCTCCATAATAGAAAAAACCAGTGGTTTAAATATTCACGAATTTGCAAAAAGCTATCTCTTCCAACCTCTTGGCATTGAACATTCGGAGTGGGTTGACTTTCCTGGATTGGAATTGCCGGCAGCAGCTTCTGGATTACGATTGCGTCCTAGGGATTTACTAAAGTTCGGTATGCTCTATGCAAATGAAGGAAAGTGGGAAGGGAGGCAGATTTTGACTGCGGACTGGGTGAAAACCTCAAAGCAGGTCTTTGTGAATTTTGGCAGAAACAATACTATTGGATATGGTTACCAGTTCTGGATATTCAAGGCCGAGACCATTGCCGAGGGTCAAAATTATCTTATTCCAACCGCAGTCGGCAATGGAGATCAGCGGATTTACATTGATGAGAAACATCATATGGTTCTTGTGTTTACAGCAGGCAATTACAATCGATGGGATATTCGAAAAGATTCTGAGGCCATCCTTGCAGATTTTATTTATCCTGCCTTAAACCACTGATTGTCTTATAGATTATCCAATTGATTGCTTTTTCTGTCATCGCTTATGGTCCAAAAGAAGCCTACAAAAAAGAAGCTGTCTGCAGGCGGTGTAATCGCCCTTCTGTCAAACAAACCATCAACATTTGGTGTATTGGCATATTGGTAATTACTGACATTGTTAAAGCCCAGCACATTATTTACAGAGAAATACAAAATCTTTTGCTGGTCAATCAGGTAGGCCCAATTTAAACTGAGATTGTTAAACGTTTTTGTGCGTTCCCCCATGAATTCAGTTGTATTGGGGTTATCATAGGGTCGGCCAGATGCGAAATTGTAAGTAGCTCCTACTTGCGACCTTAATTTATTGAGCCATAATTTGGTGACCAAAGAAAAGTTGTGGCGCGGTGCAAAGTTAGGGGTGGCCCTTTCTTGAAAATTCCTAAAATCGCGTTCCGTATCCAAATAACTATACGAAATCCAATAGTCAAGATTATTTACTGACTTGTTATCCCTCCAGAATAGATCTAGACCCGTGGCATAACCTCCACCCAAATTTGAAAACTGGGCATCCAATTGTGGAAACTCGGTATTGAACTTTACCAAATTATCATAATCTTTATAGTACCCCTCTACCCTAAAGGTCTTTCCATTATTCAAATATTGGTAATTAAGGATATAATGGGACGTTTTTTCCAATCCCAATGACTGATCAAAACGCAATGATTCTGACAAGGGATTTTGATAAAAATCCCCATAAGCGAAAGAGAATTGGGAAAATTCCCCTCCCTTATAAGCTAAAGAAACCCTAGGAGAAATGGTAAATTCATTTAAAACCGATGTATTCTCAAGACGACCTCCCAATTTTAAGGCAAAATCATTACTGAAAAATATATCACCCTCAACAAATCCGGCCCAAAGCACATCATTAAAATCGCTGTCAAAGGTAAATCCGTCTGGTGAGGCAAAGGTTTCGTTATAATTTGTGTTGAACAATTCAGTACCCACATTCAGTGTAAAACGGCTATTAAACATTTTTCTCGCCTTAATTTTTACATGGCTTGCTGTCTCTTGGGCATCAATGGTATTTTCCAATAGGCCAATATCATTGGTATCCCAGGAAATGCTGCCTCCCAGCCCTACCGTCCAGTTATTGTCGAAGTAGTATTTGTAGGATGAATTGAAGTACAGATTGTTGTTATTCAATCGAAACCGGACAAAATCCTCAAAATTGATATCCTCTTGTTCAATATCAAAATTGGCATAATTGAATCCAGTATAAAGTTTGAACATACTTTTATCACCCTTACTTCTAAAAACGGCCTCTCCGGAAATAGATTCGTAGGGACTGTTCCAACGCATCCCTTGGGTGGAGGGGATCAATGATTCATAAGGGGCCAGGTTGATGTATTGTGTATTGATACTCAGGGATTCATCCCCCCAAATTTCTGTGTGGCCCACTCCTCCCCCTACGGTCATTGCCGATATATCTGTTTTTTCCTGATCGGGAACATCGGTGGTCTTTAATAACAAAACACTGGACAATGCCTGCCCATACTCCGCAGAATACCCTCCAGTACTGAACGTAATCCCCTTAAAAAGAAATGGAGAAAACCTTCCCCGTGTTGGAATATTATTGGTAGTGGCGTTGAAAGGTTGAAACACCCGAAGGCCATCAATGAAAACCTGGGTCTCTCCAGCAGCACCTCCACGCACAAAAAGACGCCCATCCTCATTGACAGTTGTCGTACCTGGCAACGTCTGGAGGGCGGCCACAAAATCCCCTGCAGCACCTGCTGTCGTTACAATGTCCAAAGGTTTTAACACAGAAACCTTGGAGTTGTCCCCTGCTTCAAAGGTGCCAGCGGTCAAAGTCACTCCCGTCAATTGGTTGATGGCTTCTACCATTTCTATTTTTAAATTTTTTAGATAGCTGATCTCTCCCATTTCGTAATGGGTTTCATAAGCCAATGCGGAAATGACCAAAGTCTGTGTACCCGTTTCTGAAGTTTCAAAGAAGAATGTCCCATCTTCGGAGGTAGAGGCACCATCATATGTGCCTTCTAAAAAGACATTGGCCCCTGATATGGCATTTCCAGATTTATCGGTAACCGTTCCACTGATGGTAGTTTGAGCTAGGGATACCCAGACACTTAAGAAGCTGATTAAAATAAATGTTGGATTTTTCATGACTGTTCGTTTTTGATGGTTCAAAAGTCATGCACCCCTTATTCAAAAAAAATTTAGGAAGACCGAACTGTAACTTTTTGGGGATGGATTGTATGGGCAAATGCGGTATCCGTTCTTTTGTTTGGCCATCCTAAAATTTCATAACTTACCTACAACTCTCAATCCGACCGATGAAAAAAATAATACTGCTGTTCTCGATTCTCTTAACAACTTTCAGTTCCATTTCCCAAAACGATAAAAAGGTGCATGTCCTAGATAACATGATCCAGCAAGGCATAAAAGACTGGAAAATTCCTGGTTTGGCTGTTGTGGTAGTCAAAGATGGAGAAACGGTTTTCAAAAAAACCTATGGCGTTAAAAGCATTGAAAGTAAGGAACCCGTTGACCTTGAAACCCTTTTTGCCATGGCGTCCACTACCAAGGCTATGGTTGCCATGTCTTTGGGTATTTTAGTAGACGAGGGTAAATTGGATTGGAATGATAAGGTAAAAAAACATTTGCCCAGTTTTCAGCTATCGGATCCCTATATTGCAAATGATGCTAGGGTAAAAGACCTTCTGACCCATAATTTAGGTATGGCCAATGCCGATATGCTTTGGGTATTGGACAGTGTTTCTACCAAAGAAACCCTAAGGCGCTTTGCCTCTACTAAAAAAGCCTATCCTTTAAGAGGTGGGTACACCTATCAAAATATCATGTACGTCGCCGCAGGCCAGGTTATTGAGGCCCTAAGCGGAATGCCGTGGCATAAATTTGTGGAAACCAGATTGTTTAGACCGCTTGGCATGAACCGCTCCCAGGCACAATCGGTCAATATCCTAACTGCTGAAAATTATGTGACCCCACATTATAATTTTGAAGAAAAAGGGGTCCAAGTCGTAGATCGCAATTACTCCGATCAAATTGGGGCAGCTGGAATGATGTGGTCCTCTATAGACGATATTTCCAAATACCTGAAATTCATTCAAAACGGAGGTGTGCACCACCAAGATACAATCGTTCAACCCGAAACCTTAAAAACACTATTTCGACCCCATACGTTAATTCCAAAAAATCAATTTTATCCTACGGCAGAACTTACAGATCCCAATTGGTTGAGTTATGGGCTAGGATGGTTTCAACACGATTACCGAGGGGAAAAATTAGATTTCCATACCGGTAGCCTTCAAGGGGTCATCGCTTTAGCTGGAGTTATGCATAGTAAAAATACTGCTGTTTATGTCTTTGGAAACATGGACCATGCCGAACTGCGCCACGCCATTTTGTACCAGACTATGGATTTGTTCGCCTTTAATGATCTAACGACCAACTGGCATCCTAAAGTTTTTGAACTGTATAAGGCTATAGCAAAGGAAGGTAAAGACCGACTGAAAAAAAGAGCTGCCGAGCGTAAAGGCGATACCGCGCCGTCATTAAATCTAGAGGCCTACACCGGAAACTACCATCACCCGTTGTGTGGCGAGGTAATGATTGAAATTGAAGACCAAACCTTACTATTAAATTTCAATACTTTTGAAATGATCAAGGCATCCCACTGGCATTATAATACCTTTATGACGGTTCCCAACCAATTATTTGTATCGCCCTACCCATTGAATTTTCATTTAAACAGTAGGGGAAAGGTAGATAGCTTTGAGTTTTTGGGATACACGATGAACAAAATCAACTAAAAGGAACAGAATGGGAATATTTTGGGAACTTCTGCAACAGAATGAACTGGAAAAACAACAAAAACAGGCCGATAATGTGGACGAGCGTGTAGCACTGCTTGAGGTGGAGTTGGAAAAAACGAAATCATTATTAAGGAAAACCTTGGAAGCCTTAGAAAACCACATCGGTAAAGATATTGATGGCGATGGATTAACTGGCGATTCCTAGTACATGAGCGCAATTGATATCATCACCCTTGTCGCTATCATCCTTTTTGCTAGATTAGGTGTACGATTGTATTTCAAGTATAAACAATTGAAAAAAGAGGAAAAAGACCGACCTACCCATGATTAAACTCTTTCGAAGAATACGTCAATCCCTCCTCGCCCAAAGCAAGTTCCGTAATTATCTGCTCTATGCCCTGGGCGAAATCTTATTAGTGGTAATAGGCATCCTACTCGCCCTTCAAATCAATAATTGGAATGACAACCGAAAAAGCCGCCTTAAAATAGACCAGGTACTAAAAAAGGTAAGGGATGAGCTGGTATTGAACATCCAGAATTCCGATGATGTCACCGCATTCTATAGATTTAAGGAAAAAAGTATAGGGGACGTCCTGCGCAAAAAAGTAACAATGGAAGATTACGAGAATTCCGGTTTGGTCTATTTAATTTGGAATAATACCACATTGGATTTATCGGATGATGCGGCCAGGGAACTTGATGGCTACTCCGATCTTTTAAGCAGGGAACAAGACACCCTGATATCAAAGATCAATCAGCTGTATGCATCATATAAACCCACCTTGGATGACAGCGATGAGGAGATTGGGGAGGTGGTCAATGATTTTGAAGCAAGACTAAAAAAAACGACTTCTTGGTATTACTTAAGTAATAATCGTGAAGATTTACCTAGAACGGCCTATCATTTTTTCTTGAACGACACTTTATATCTGAACGATGTAGCCTATTATGAGTCCACAGGTCTCAACAATCATTTTAGATATACTGCATACTTTAATGGTGCTGCAAAAGACCTTTATAGTGATTTGTCCAATTATTTAAGGTTAGCACTGGATAGTACCCTTATTAGACCCGTTGACCAATTTGAACATTATCAGGGCACCTATGTACTGCAAAACCAACAGGAGAAAGACACCTTCATCATCAGAAAGAAAAATAACAAATTGGTCTATGACTGGATTGATGAAAATGGTTCCGACACCTATTCGTTATATCCTGAAAGCAAGGATGAATTTGTTCTTGCCATTTGGTTTGCCAAACTGATACGCGATGAACGCAATGAAGTTATTGGATTCAAATTAACCTTGGGTAGTAGACCGGAACAGGAATATCTGAAAATTAAATGATTGATTATTATGGAAAATTCCCCAAGGCCGTTATAAAGAAAGGAATTTAAGGAGGTATCGATGCTACGCCATAGGGAATCCATCTTAGTTTTAGGTATCCTCATCACCCCTCAAATCAGCAATTCGAAAGACTAAATTCATTGTAACATGGCCAGATTTTTCAATCGCATAAGAAAGACGGAATAGAACGTTAAAAATTGGTCCAACTATCTAGAATATGCGATTAAAAGGGCATAAAAAAATACGGATGTCCTTTGATGGTCAAAAAGCAAAACTATCTCTACATTTTTAATTGGGGTGGCAGAAATATCAAGGGAAACAACAGTGCTTGTAAAATAGCAATGACTACCCCAATTTCATCTGTTGTGCCATGGGGCTCTCCCATGACAAATAAAAAAATCTGTGCAACAAGAGGTCCCAGTATGATGAAAGCCCAAAACGTATTTCTCTTGCCCCAAGCGATACCAAAATCTGGCATTTTCCTATCTTTTAGAATGACCATTATAATCAATACTGCCGCCACAATTGAAATAGGCGCAATAACTCCAGTAAGTGATATATGCACGTTCAAGGTGTCGCCATGAAACATGGTATCACCATTTTTGATAATATCATACCATAGGTTCCCAAAGGAATGCAGCCACCATATAAGTAGCAAAACATAAAAAATAATGCGTTTGCCAAGCCAATAAAATGAATAAAATAGAAAAACGTAAAAAACCAAAAAAATAATGAGCCAGATATAGTCAGGCGCAATCCCCTCACTATACAATTGTTTTCCAAAATAAGTCTGACCCCAACTGTATGATTTTCCGTCAAAAAGACAGCGTAAAAAAGGCAACCAAACAACCGGAAAGGTGAATGCAATAGAGAACATTAGAATGTTGAAAAGGGAATAGCGTTGTCTACTGGACACGATAGGTTTCATGATTGATGTTTTGAAACAAATCTATCCATATGGCACTATGGAGATACTGTTTTTAAAGAATTTGTGATGAATCCTTTCTATTTGGGATAACTATCCAAGTAATCCCTAAAATTTGAAATATATGACCTTGAAACAGGTATTGGCGGGGTATTATTTTTTGAAAGGTACAGCAGCATTTGATGTGAATTACCCCTTGCTTTTATAACATTATGCATGTTTACCAAAAAAGAACGATGGGATCGTACTATGGAAAATGGCCGTAGTTCCTCTTCCAGTTTTTTCATAGTCGTTCGTAATAAAGTCTTTTTTATCAATTCATTATCCATATAATGGACCGAAACATAATTCTGTTCGGATTCAATGAACAGCAAGGATGCTAAAAGGATAATCAAACGCTCCTTTCCGTTGGAAGATTGTAGTAGTAAGGGTTCATCCAAAATTCCTCCTGAGGGCTTTTGTATTTTTAAAATTTCATTTTCCCGATCCGTATTTCGGTAAGTAAGGTAAAGCAGGACAATAATCATTGGTAAAATACTCATCAAAGTGCTGTCTCGTACAAACGCTATAAAGCTGGTCCATTTCCAATCATGGAAATTCCCAATGATATTGTAAAATAAAAATATGGTTGAAGCCACTAAAATAAGCTCAAGTATTAACCTCAAAACAAATACCCCACCCGTTGTTTTTGAAAAAAAGAAGGGCGCTATCAAAAATTCAAAAAGAATCAAGGTAGCACCACATACCAGGCCAAAAATCAAAGAGCCCAACACAAGTTCATATCGTATTTGGTGGGTAGGGTCATAGTTATTGACACCGAAAGGTTGAAATACCAACAAAAAAAGGGGAACATAGACGGTAAAAAAGAAGACCAAGAATCTCTTGTCCTTTTTATCCTGCAACAGGGTATTGGGATATTTCCAGAAAGAAGAAAATTGAATTCTTTCCATAATGCCATTTCGTTTCAATTATTCAAAATACAAAACCTCCTATTATCATTACCTGTAAAAGTATAATTTTGTTGAACCCAACCCTTAAAGGAGTGCACATGAAAAATAAGGTTTTGATGCTACTGTTTTTAGTTTGTCTCATAGGTTTTGCCCAACGCCCCAGTGCATTAAAGAACGGCAAGTTTTTTGAAAAAGATGGAAATCAATTCTTATATGGTGGGGAATTGGAGGCACAACACTTTATCATCAACAATTTGGAACTAAAACCCGAACAGTTTCATTATGGAATAGGTAGAGAACGTTTCCCCGCCCTGTTAAAACCAGAATTTGAAACCATTGGGACGGCTGATAAAAATTGGCCCGATGATGCCCGCTTTTTGGTGGCCAAAAAAGGAGCGACCGTAAAGGCCTACTCCATAAGTGATTTGACGCGGCATGAAGTAGTGAACGATCTGTTGGAGGGGGAACCTATTTTTGCAGCGTACTGTATCTTGGCCGATTTGGGTGCCGTTTACAAACGCACCTATGACGATAAGGTGTTCACCTTTGCATTGAGTGGTTATACGTACTATGATCCCGAAATTTGGGAAGGTCTTGATGGATTTATCCTATGGGATAGGGAAACCGAAAGCTTATGGTGGCCGCTTGTGGATAGGGCGGTATCCGGTGATCTAAAAGGGGTACAATTGCAAAAGTTAGAAGATGCATTTTGGGAAGATACTACTTGGGGCAAGGTCAAACAAAAATACCCAAATGCCCAAGTCATGAAATCGGGTCTCGATTACGAGCGACCAAAATCATGGAAAAGATACCATGACGTTTCCAATATTGTAAAACAGTACTCAAACTAATCTTCATTGTATATACCCAGTTCCTATAAAAATGAAAACCTAGAGGAGGTAAAATCGTTTGTAAAGGAGTATAGTTTTGGTATTTTGGTCAACCAGGTTGAAGGGAAACCTTGGGCGACCCATATTCCTATGGAATTAGAGAAGGATAGTAATGGAAAAGATGTCCTCGTTGGACATATTGCCAAGGCCAACCCACAATGGAAGAGCTTTTCCAAAGATGCCGAGGTCCTTTGTATATTCAATGGGCCCCATGCCTATATATCCTCTTCATGGTACAAAGCAGAAGAAGTTCCCACTTGGGATTATATTGCGGTACACATCTATGGTACCCTGAGGGTTTTAAACCACGATGAAACCATGCAGTCCCTTCAGCGCCTTGTGGACCGTTATGAGGCTAGCTCCAGGAATCCGGTTTCCTTGCATCACTTGTCCCCCAAGACCCTAAGGCAGGTAAAGGGAATTGTTGCATTTTCCATTACGATTGGAAAAATACAGGCGGCCTATAAATTAAGTCAAAACCGACCGGAAGATCATCAATCCATTATTCAGCATTTATCCAAAAAAAGTGTAACAGAAGGGGAAATCGCAACACAAATAAGAAAACATTCCAAGAACAACTAAAAACAGCCAAACCATGCTACAGAACAAATTTTGGCAAGCTTTCTTTGCACTAGCTCCCATTGTTATCGGAATATTATCCATTGGTTATTACCTGTACTTCGTTTTTGACTTGGTCAGCGATATCGAAGCGGCCCAAGCGCTGGGAACGGAACCGGAGGTTGGTATGATATTGGGCAATATCGCTTGGTTCATGGGTTTCGTAATGCTAATACTGTTGATTTCACTTTCGAGCCTAATATTTTATATTGTTCACGCCGTTCAGAATCCAAATTTAAAAGGCAGTAATCTATTAATTGTGTGGGTCTTACTTTTTGTTTTCATTGGTGGAATAGGCCAACTGATGTATTGGCTTGTAGAAATCATTGGCAAAAGAAATGAACATCCTCAAATAGTATGACGCCAAACATATCCAAAACCATTAAAATCGTAGATTTCAATCCTTCCTATCAGCATGCTTTTAAAGCATTGAACGAGGAATGGATAACGAAGTATTTCGTGATGGAAGATGCAGATTTTAGGGCCTTAGATCATCCAAAAGCGCATATTCTTGATAAGGGCGGATATATTGCAATAGCGTTATTGGAAGAAATGCCAGTGGGTACCTGTGCCCTTATGAAAATGGAGAACGGCCAATTTGACTATGAACTGGCCAAAATGGGGGTATCCCCTAAAGCTCAAGGTTTAGGGGTGGGATACCAATTGGGTACTAAGGTGATTCTTAAGGCAAGGGAATTTGGCGCCAAAAATATCTTCTTGGAGAGCAATACCATTTTGGGACCGGCAATCCGGTTGTACAAAAAATTAGGCTTTAAGGAAATAGATCATATAAAAACCCCGTACAAAAGGTGCAACATACAAATGGAATTGGTATTGAAATAAATTCCATTTCCAATTGAGTCCCATATTTTCTTTTACAAGTACTTTGTCTTTTTTTTATACCACCCATCGCTAACACCCTGTCAGGTCGTAAGTCCAGGGCGGAAACAATAATTGGTGGTACTACTATTCCCGGCAAGGTGATAGTCAACTGAGTTTTAATTTTAAAGAACCATAACACATAGTCTAAATGTACCCAGTACCATGCCAATAGTTAGGCTATGTAATCCAACATTCCATCCACAGATTTCAACAATTGGGTTATTTTCAATTTTAGATTTTCAATTTGCTTCCGAGTTTTGGACAGTCATTAACTTTTAAATCAAAAAACAAATGAAAACAATTGCACTTTTTTTAGGACTGGCATTAATGAGCTTTAACGCTGTAGCACAAGAGGAAAGCGTGACCCTTACGGTCACCATTGAAAACATATTGAATGACGAGGGTACGGTATTGGTATCCTTGCATACTGCAGATACCTTTATGAAAGGCGGAGGAATTATTAACCTTTCGGAAAAAGCACAAAAGGGTCCGGTAACCCTAACTTTTGAAAATATTAAACCGGGTAGTTATGCCATCATGGCAATGCACGATGCCAATAATAACAATAGAATGGACTATGAATCCAACGGTATGCCCAAAGAAAGCTATGGGATGAGCGGCAATGATATGACCATGGGACCACCGACCTTCGATGCAGCAAAATTTGAGGTCGCCAATGAAGATATTAGCTTTACCATTCGATTCTAAATACCACTAAATACGCTTTAAAACCTTCAACCAAAGGCTATTGGTTGAAGGTTTTTTACTTATAGATGATTTCAATTTCTATTGTAGAAATAAATAGATTTTATCGATAGATTTGTAGTTTTATATTTTAACTACTTAACATGACCATCACACAATTACAATACGTTCTAGCAGTTGCTGAATATCAAAATTTTACCTTGGCCGCAGAGAAGAGCTTCGTAACGCAGCCCACCTTGTCCATGCAGGTTCAAAAATTGGAGGACGAACTGGACGTGTTGATTTTTGATAGGGGCAAAAAGCCCATAGCCATTACAGAAATCGGTCAAAAAATTGTTTCGCAGGCAAAAAATATTGTAGCAGAAGCCGAAAGGATGAGGGATATTGTCGATCAGGATAAAGGCTACGTTGGTGGTGATTTTGTATTGGGCATCATCCCAACAGTAATGCCTACTTTGCTCCCTATGTTTTTAGCCACCTTTATAAAAAAGTATCCAAAGGTCAATCTCATCATTAAGGAACAGTCTACGGATAGCCTAATCCGAAATTTAGAAGACAATCACCTGGATGCAGCAATCGCAGCCACACCTTTAAAAGTGGATTTTATTGTTGAGCGACCTCTGTATTACGAACCTTTTGTTGGGTATGTTCCGCAGAGCCATCGACTGGCAAATCAGAAAGAAATTTCCACAATGGATTTGGATATTTCCGATATTCTATTATTACAAGACGGTCATTGCTTTAGGGAAGGTGTGATTAACCTTTGTAAGTCCAATCAAAATGTACAAGGCGAACACTTTCAAATTCAAAGTGGCAGTTTTGAAACCTTGGTCAACCTATCGGATGAAGGACTGGGTATGACCCTACTTCCCTACCTTAATACACTTTCTTTGGATAAAAGAAAAGAGACCAACCTTAGGCATTTTGAAAAACCTTCGCCTGCTCGGGAAATAAGCTTAATATTTCATAAGAGTGAACTAAAAATGCAGATTACAGAAGCCCTAAAAGATACGATTTCGGGGATTGTAAGGGGAGCCATAGCTTTTCAGGATGTGGAGATTATTAGCCCCTTAAACAAATAAAAACCGCCTTTTGGGCGGTTTTTTCTATGCTTTAAGATACATTAAACTTTGTTGTAATTCTGGTTTATCAGTGATAAACTGTTTTAACCAGATTCTCAGCTCTTCAATTTCCTCCGGCAGAAGCCTGGAAACTGCTTTTCTTACCTCCTTAGCGAACAACTTCGCATCAAAACTTACTTTTTGCAAGACCGTTTTGGTATACTCCAGCATTGCTCTAGCCATAATGTCAAAAAAGTTTATTTAAGGTTAAACAAGTTGCCCTACTAAAATACTTAGAAAAGGTCTAAATTGGAAGTTATAATCCGTTAAAAATTGAATAATTTGATGTTAAATCCAATTATTGGGTCTTTTCAAGTGTTTTTTAATCAACAACTTAGGTCGAAAACGATTCGCATAGTTTTACCCTTTTCCCTAATCGCAGGTTGTGCTAGTCTTCCCTCAAAACCAATAAAAAAGGAGATTTTTCGCGATTTCCAATCTGAAAAGTTCAAATCACAACATACCGGTTTTTTAGTGGTGGATTTGACCAGTAATGATACCTTAATGAACTTAAATGGGGCCAAATACTTTACACCGGCAAGTACTGCGAAACTCTTCACCCTATACTCTTCCTTGGCGCTTTTAGGCGATAGCTTACCTTCATTGAAGTACACAGCTAAAAATAATACACTCACCGCTATTGGCACGGGGGATCCCTCTTGGCTGCACCCCCATTTTAAAAATGAAATTCCTATCAATTTTATCGCACAGTACGACTCTGTCGCGTTTTTTCTGGACAATTATGCTGGAGATAGGTTTGGCCCTGGTTGGGCATGGGAAGATTACCCTTATTATTTTTCCCCTGAAATTAGTCCCTTACCTCTTTATGGAAATGTCATTACCGTGGAAGTCAATGATTCCCTAAAGGTCACTCCAAATTTCTTTTCCAAAAGAATTCAAAGACAAAATGCTATGCCACTTAGGGGTTGGAAGCATAACCAATTTTATTTACCCGATATTACGCAGGACACCTTGTATGTACCTTATATCACTTCTAAGAAACTGACCTTAAAACTACTTCATAGCGTCATTGAAGGAAAGGTGCGGTTATTGGATTCATTACCCTTAAAAAACTGGAAAATGCTTCCAGGAATTCCAAGGGATTCCGTTCTTAAACGCATGCTTTGGCAAAGTGACAATTTTTTGGCCGAACAATTGATGTTGACGTGTTCTTCAACCTTGTCAGATACCTTAAGTTTTGAAAAAGCAAAGAATCGTATTATGGACAATCATCTTAGCACGTTGAGACAAAAACCGAGATGGGTGGATGGCTCAGGGCTTTCAAGATATAACCTCTTTACCCCGGAGTCTATGGTAACGGTGCTCCAACGTCTCTATTCAGAAACCGATTCCCTTAGATTATTTTCTTTAGTACCCCAATGGGATTTCAATGGCACCATCACCATGGAAAATTCCTCGGACGCAGCCTTCATCCATGCCAAATCAGGTTCTATGGGAAACATCTACAATCTATGTGGTTACCTAAGAACGACATCCGGAAGGTTGTTCGCCTTTAGTTTTATGAACAATCATTTTAGGAGGCCAAGTAAGGAGGTTCGGAGAGATATGTATGCCATTCTTAAGTTGATTCATGAAAGGTACTAGGTAGATTAGGATTCACGAGTACCGAAAATTTATCCAACAGCAATTTCAACTTTGGGGAGATATAGGTCTCACAAAAGGGTTTTTCCGGATCTTTATAATAATAATTATGAAAACGGGAATCGGAAGGCTTAAAAGCTCCAAAACAGTATAGCGCCGTGACAATTGTATCACTGAATCCTTTTTGCAAAACTCCCAATTGGGATTCCGATTCCTTGAGGGATAGGCTATTAAAGGCATAAATAGCAGAGCGATATTTAGCGCGCATGGAGTGCAAAACTGTACTCTTATGGGTAAGAAGATGTATTTCTATCAAGTCTTTTAAGCTGATTATATTTTGGTCGTAATGAACAATGACCGCTTCTGAAAAGGAATTTGGATCGTACTTAGGTGCAATAAAACCTTGTTCAACCTTGCTCACACCAATTAACGATTGAAAAACAGCTTCCGTACACCAATGGCAACCTCCACCTAAACCAATTCTTTCCATAGGGCTTTGGTCGTAAAAAGACTATTCAAATAACCTATTATTTTCGGCCCATTGCAATAGCATTATGGTTTTGGCATCTTTGATTTTGCCCTTCCGAAACCAGTTTAAAGCTTTGGAAAAAGGTATTTCCAATACCTCAATATTCTCAGTTTCATCTGCTGCACCTCCGCCGTCACTGACTTTCATTGCATCTTCGTATTCCCCAATAAAAAAGTATAGGATTTCAGTTACGGAGCCTGGAGACATGTACGACTCAAAGACTTTCGTCACTTTATCAATTTTGTAGCCCGTCTCCTCCTCTACTTCCATTTTTATGGTTTCTTCGGCATTGCCCTTTTCAAGTATACCTGCACAGGCTTCAATCATCATACCATCCTTATTACCATTGAGATAGGTGGGCATTCGAAACTGACGTGTAAGTACCACCGCACCCTTTTTCTTATTATAAAGTAAGATGACGGCGCCATTTCCCCGGTCGTAGGCCTCACGAACTTGGGTTTCCCAAACACCATCATCCCTTAAATACTCAAAAGTAACTTTCGTTAGGGAGTACCAATTATCGGAAAGAAGTTCTTTTTTAATATTTTTAAGTCTCTTGTTTTCCAAAATCCACTTTTTATATAGATACTACTAAAGGTAGCCATTACATTCTTTTATATCTTAATTGGACTTTACTGAATTGACATATTAGTATCTTTAGTACTGTCCTTTCTAAATGGTTCGATCATGAAACAAAAAATAGGTTTAATTATTCTGATATTTGGTCTAATCTTAGCTTGCAATTCAAAACCTGAAGAAAAAAAACTGCCCCGAATTGCTATAGCAGGTATTGGTATAGAATCCAGTACATTTTCTCCGGCCAGAACGCATGAAGAGGCTTTTCATGCTCGCATTGGTGATTCTATATTCTCTCGTTATCCTTTCTTCTCGATTGATGCAGACATACGTAATAGGGCGGAATGGGTTCCGACATTTCTGGGTAAATCGCTACCAGGAGGTATGGTAACCAGAGAAGCTTATGAGTCAATGGTATCAAAAACGCTTGACATGCTTAAGGAAAACCTACCTTATGATGGGCTTTGGTTTGATATACATGGTGCCATGAGCGTGGAAGGCCTTATTGATGCGGAAGGGGATTTAATCAAACGTATTCGCAAAGTAGTTGGTCCTGATGTTATGATCTCAACCTCAATGGATTTACATGGCAATGTATCAAAAGAGTTGGCCTTAGATAGTGATTTAATTACCTGCTATAGATTGGCGCCCCATGAGGACGCTATTGAATCAAAAGCCCGTTCCATAACAAATTTGATCGACCGATTGGAAAGTGGAAAAGGAAAACCCAAATACAAGGCATGGATTCCCGTGCCAATACTGTTACCAGGAGAAAAGACCAGCACGCGAATAGAACCTGGCAAAAGCCTTTATGCACAAATACCATCTGTAGCGTCCCAGGAAGGGGTCACTGATGCCGGTATATGGGTAGGTTATGCATGGGCAGACGAACCGCGTAACCATGCTGTGGTAATGACCTATGGTGACGATAAGGAGCAAGTTGTAGAAGGTGCGGAAAAACTGGCCCATTATTTTTGGGATGTGCGTAATGAATTCGAATTTGTGGCACCAACAACCACATTGGAAGAAAGCTTACAATTTGCTTTTCAAAGTGATAAAAAACCGTATATCATTAGTGATATGGGCGACAACCCAACTGCTGGTGGTGCAGGAGATGTAACTTGGACCCTTCGGGAGATTTTAAACAAAGAGGTGTTCAAAAATGAAAAAGGCCCATCGTTGATATATGCATCAATTCCAGGCCCGGAACTTGTTAAAGAGGCACTAAAGGTTGGCATAGGTGGAAAAGTTAAGGCCAAAGCCGGTGCTCAGGTTGACGATAGATTTTCACCTCCTTTAGAATTGGAGGGTACCATCACGGCAATAAAAAAAGGAGATCGCAACGCCGAGGTCGAAGTAGTGGTAAAAATGGGAAGTGTTCATGTTATTGTGACCAATAAACGAAAACCATATCATTTCAAAAATGATTTTACTGATTTGGACCTCAACCCAATAACCACTGATATTGTAGTGGTAAAGATTGGGTATCTGGTTCCAGAATTGTACGATATGCGGGGCGGATGGAACATGGCCCTTACCCCCGGTGGTGTGGACCAAAATTTGGAGCGATTGGGGTATAAAAACATCAAAAGACCCATGTTCCCTTTGGATATGGATATGGTTGAACCTGATTTAAGTGCTAGGTTAATCCCTGTTTCGGACAATTAGTTATAAGTGTCAAAATCATTTCAAACGATAGCTATCCCTATTGCTTTTGGAATAATGGATGACCACGGCAACCAATGCCAAACCTAACCAAAAATATTCCATGGTTAGTATCTGAAGGCTGTCTTTGAAGATAGTAGTTAATGAAAAGGCAATAATGGCACCCGTAGCTAAAAAAAGGAATCCGTGAACCCATTGCGCACCTTGCTTTTTGGAAGCAAAGGGAATATTGACCAGTAGAATCGGTACTACGGCAAAGACCCAAACTTTGATTGAGATTGGAAGCGAAATTTCCAACACCAACCATTTGAATCCTTGGATTAATAGGGCAGATAAGTTGATACCGATCAAGATATAATTTTTGGTTTCCCTGGATATATCCATTTTAAACGGTTATCGCCTTATTTAGATATCTCCTAAATGGTAGCATCTCTTGGTAAACCTGAATTAAAAAGTCCTCGAAGTCGTTCTTAAGGACTTCTTTGGACGGAAATTCAGTAGCTACGGCAAAGGTCTTGTTCCTTAGTAAATCAATATGTGGATGATTATTGGAAAAGCCTTTGGGGGCTAATTTTAATTTTTCGTCTTCGTAAAGGCCTCCGAAACGCTTTCTAAAATTATTTTCATTTAGGATATTTTGTAACTCCTCCCCGTCGTAGTCTATGGCATCCCTAATACTTCTAAGTCGTTGGGTATCCGGTCTCCAAAGCCCTCCCGCAAACATGGAACGGTCAATCCCAATTTCCACATAAAAATCACCGGTGTTAGGTCGTTTGTCAAATCCAGCTCCGAAATGGTCCTTGTAAATGGGTTTATTGGGATGGAACATGAGATTGTTATTGATTCTATTGATACCCTTCTTGCCAGGAGTGTCATAGTACCCATCATCAATTGATGCCAAACTCACATTGACTTTATCCAACCACCGAACATAATCATTGCGAACCTCTTTATACCATTTTCGGTTGACATCCATCCATTCTTTGGAGTTGTTCTTTTGAAGCTCCTTTAAAAAGTTGATTTGGTTTTTAAAGTCCATAAAGCGAACATACTAAAAAACACCCCTAAAAGTGCTAGGGATGTTCTTTTCAATACGCTTTTTTTTAATTTAAAATCCTCGGTCTCCCATGGCAATATCCCCAAGGGTACCTAATATACTACCCTCGCCTTTGTCTTTTCCACCCCTTGGAACTGCAGCAAGGACGCGTCCTGCCAATCGGCTAAAGGGTAGGGATTGTACATAGACCGTTCCAGGCCCACGCAAGGTTGCGAAAAAGAGGCCTTCACCTCCGAAAACGGTATTTCGAATACCCCCTACAAATTCAATATTATAATCCACGTCTTTAGAAAAACCTACAATACATCCCGTATCCACTTTTATCACCTCACCGGGACCCAACGTCTTTTTTGCCATAGTTCCACCCGCATGGACAAAGGCCATACCGTCACCTTCCAATTTTTGCATGATAAAACCTTCACCTCCAAAGATTCCACGACCCAATCGTTTAGAAAATTCAATACCTACGGTAACCCCTTTTGCCGCACATAGAAAAGCATCTTTTTGACAAATGAACTTACCCCCCACCTCAGAAAGATCTATCGGTAAAATTTTGCCTGGATAGGGTGAAGCAAAGCTTACCTGCTTTTTCCCTTGACCTACATTTAAAAAAGCGGTCATAAAAAGGCTTTCCCCTGTCAACAAGCGTTTCCCAGCGGAGAATAGTTTGCCCAAGACACCGGAATCCTGATTGGAACCATCACCGAAAATGGTATCCATTTTAATATCGGTGTCCATCATCATAAAACTGCCTGCCTCAGCTACTACGGCCTCTTGGGGATCTAATTCAATTTCTACATATTGCATTTCCTCCCCGTGGATTTCATAGTCAATTTCGTGTGCGTTCATTTCTTGATTGTTTTAATATGTTTATACCATTGGTAAGTCAATTTATCTTTTTGTTACGGATACCAAATAAAAAAGGCGGCCCAAAGCCGCCTTTTTCGTTTTCGATGTGTAAAAGCTTAGGCGTCTACCACGTCAGCATCAGGGGCATTTTTCTTAACGGACGCGATTCCATTTTCCATGGCATCTGTGGAGCTGTACATTTCACTTTTTCCAATGACCTGACCATTGGTAGCGTTCAACGTAAAGAAAGGGCTGCCATCCTTTGCCGTTTTGCGCTCAAAGCGCGCATCATCTTGTGAATTTTTACGAACGGATTCTATTCCGTTTTTGCAGCCATCCATACTGGCATACGACTGACTTGTCAAGATTACCTGACCGTTACCAGCCTTTAGGTTGAACATGCACTTGTCTGATCCTGAAGCTTTAATTTCAAATTTTCCCATCTATGTATAAATTAATTTGCGGTTATTCGTAATACGTTTTGAAATTACTAAAATTTTGGTCGATTCATACATAATATGATAAAAACCACTATTTCAAATCTCGATACACGTATTGGACACCCATTTTAAAAAAAGTCACCATGGAAATTCAACTTTTTAATTTCACCGTCCATTCAAAGTTAAAGGTCGAAACTACCACTCCATCTTCATTTACTCCAACTGATTTCATCCAAATAGTCTGTCCTTCGCCATTAGCTATGGTCTTTTTCAGTGCTTCTGCTATCAAATGTCCATCTTCACAGCTAAAGGTTATTGTTCCTGTCGCCTTTTTGGAAAAATTGGCATTGTTGTTCTGGACCAACATAGAAATTTTCCGACCACTTTGCCGAATGGCGGTCGAAACCATAACACCCGTGGTAAATTCCGCGGCCATACCCTGTACGGCCCAAAACATAGAGTTGAATGGGTTTTGATTGAACCATCGGTGCCTAACGGTGACCACGGTACTTTTTTCGTCTATAGCTCTTAAACGTACTCCGCACCACCAGGCAGACGGAAGTTTAAAGAACGTAAACAAATTGATTTTAAAAACGGAAGGGGGTTTCATTGATTGCATCAAAAGTTAGTCCGTGTAAAGTTCGGCAATTTCTTCGCTAAACTTTTTACGGATGACCCTTCTTTTTAGTTTTAAGGTAGGGGTCAATTCGGCTTCGGCCCCATTCGAATGTATTGGCAACCATGGCGAAGCCAGCAAATTAAACTTCTTGATCTGTTCAATATGACTGAACAAGGGATTGTATCCATCAATGACTTTTTGATATTTTCTTTGCACTTTTTTATGCTTAACCATATTTTCCAATCCTTCCCACTGAATTTCCTTTTCTGCGCACCAGCTTTTTAAGGCCTCTTCAGCTGGAACAATCAAGGCTGTCACAAATTTTTGTTTATCACCTACCACCATCATTTGTTCAATTAAAAAATCCTCCTTCATTTTGTTCTCTATGGGTGCTGGGGCCACATACTTTCCCCCAGAAGTTTTTAACAACTCTTTTTTACGGTCTGTTATCTTGAGAAAAGTTCTTCCTGTTGCTCCGGTAACCAATAATCCAATATCCCCCGTACAAAACCACTTTTTGCCGTCCACTTCTTTGAATACCTTAGCCGTCTCTTCCGGTTTTTTATAGTAACCCATCATTACATTATCGCCGTGCACCAATATCTCGCCTTCCCCATCGCGGTAATCTCCCTCAGAGTCTATTCGCACTTCCACCCCATCAATTATGGGTCCGGTAGTACCTATAATTACTCCATCAGGTTCCATGGTACTTAGGGAAATGGTTGGTGAAGTTTCGGTCAATCCATACCCTTCACGGATGGGTATTCCTGCAGCGCAAAATACCTGAATCACCTTCACCGGACAAGGCGCCGCTCCGGTGACAATGGCCCTGACATTACCGCCAAGGGCATCCCGCCATTTGCTGAATATAAGTTTGTCCGCAATCTTCCATTGTAGTTTTTTCCCAAATGGTAATTTTTGGTTCACTTGATAGTCTTTAGTCAGTTCCAATGCCCAGAAAAAGAGTTTTCGTTTCGTTCCCTCAAGTGCAAGACCTTTGTTATATATGGCTTCGTAAACCTTTTCCAATAATCGGGGTACAGAAGAGAAGGTCACCGGTCTTACCGCTTGTAAATCACCATTAGGACCACTCAAATTATCAGTACCCACAAAGTGTACCTGGGCCCCCGCCATAACAAAGGCCATGGAAACCGCTCGCTCAAAAATATGGCATAAGGGAAGGAAACTGAGCACATTATCTCCGGCGACAGCCATCAAGTGGGGAGCTGTTTTTTCGATGACGAACATGATATTTTTATGGGAAAGCATCACTCCTTTCGGATTTCCAGTGGTACCAGAGGTATAAATAATAGTGGCTAAATCTTCGGACGCCATGGTCTCTCTATTTTGATTGATGGTTTGCTTATGGGCGTCATCAAAAATTGACTCCCAATAGGTTCCATTGGTTTCCTTATCAAAAACAAAAATGCTTTTTAGGCTTTTAACCTTACCTTGGGCCGAACTCAGCTTATCCACCAAATCCAAACCGCCGCAGAAAGCTGCTTTTACCTCGGCTTCATTAAGAATATATTCGTAATCTCTAACGCTGATAGTAGGATACAACGGAACACTCACCATTCCGGCCAGTTGGATGGCAAAATCCATGATCAACCATTCTGGACGATTTTTGTAGGCCGCCAGGGCAATCTTGTCCCCCTTATTTAGCCCAAGGGAATACAGTCCGGACGCTGCCCTTTCCGCCATGGAAGCAATTTGTTCGGTGCTATAGGACTCCCACTCACCTTCGCCATTTCTTCCATTTAAGGCCTTAGGGGATGGGAAATTATTGAGTTGATGATATAGTAAATCAAATAAGCGCGTCATTAGGTCAACAGAGTTGGTTCGTAGACCTTTAAAATACAAAATTGACCGTTAGGTTACCAAAAAGAGACTTAGCAACTTGAGAGTTACCCAAACATTAAGCTAATAAACTCCGCAACGCAGGCGGGTTTATCCGAACCTTCAATAACCACCGTGCAATTCCATGTGACTTTGATTCCGTTTTCACCATACGGCTCAATTTCCTTAATACTGCTATGTAGACAAACCCTGTTGTCTACCACAACCGGACTGGGAAAACGTACTTTATTAAGACCATAATTTACCCCCATCGTCACAGATTTTACCTTAATGCAATCTCCAAGCATTTTTGATAGCAGGGATAATGAAAGAAAACCGTGGGCAACAGGCTTTTTGAAAGGAGAAAATTGGGTTGCTCTTTCCACATCCACATGAATCCATTGAAAATCCAAGGTTGCCTTTGCAAAATCGTTGATCATATCTTGGGTAACCGTGAGCCATTCCCCATGAGGTAATTCTTTTCCTATCCAAGTTTGCATTACCCCTAAATTTTCCAGTTCCAGCTTTGCCATTTGCGCTTATCTTGAAGTTCCTCCGTCAATGGTGAGACAAATCCCCGATACAAAGCGCGCTTCATCCGAGGCGAGATACAAATATCCGTATGCGATATCAATAGGTTGGGCCACCGTTCTCAAAGGGATACTTGCCTTAATCACCGCAAAATGCTCCTCAGGAATTTTTTTGACCATATCCGTCATCGTGAACCCCGGGGCAATAGCATTGGCCGTGATTCCATATTTGCCCAATTCCATAGTCCAGGTCTTGCTCATGGCAATCACCCCGGCTTTGGTAGCTGCGTAATTGGTCTGCCCAAAATTACCACGTAATCCTACATTGGAAGCCGCACTTACAATACGTCCGTATGTATTCACTTTCATATAAGGTGCAACGGCCTGCGTACAAATGAAGACTCCTTTTAAGTTGACCGCTACAACGGCGTCCCATTCTTCTTCACTCATTTTTTCCAGGGTTCGATCTCGGGTGATTCCGGCATTATTTATCAGAATGTCTATTTTCCCATGTTTAGAATTCACCATTTCAAACAGTGCTTCTATGACCGCCTTATCGGTCACGGATACCGAATGAAATTCGGCCCTACCACCATTTGAATTAATTCCTTTTGCTACCTCCGCTCCCTGAGGAAGCAAGTCAACGATGATGACGATGGCCCCTTCTTTTGCAAATAATTCTGAAACCGCCTGTCCAATGCCTCGCGAACCTCCGGTTACTATAGCTACTTTATCTTTGAGTCTCATGTGCTTACTTTAAATAGTTACTACCATTTTTCCCATAACCTTGCGTTGTATCATTTCCTCCAAGGCTACAGAGGTTTCCCGTAGTTGATATGTTTTATGAATATGGGGTTTCAACTTTCCCTCAGCATGCCATTTCATCAATTGCATGCTATTGGCCATATTGGCCTGGGGTTCTTTCATAGCGAAGCTCCCCCAGAATACCCCAACAATTTCAGCCTCTTTGAGCAAGGACAGGTTCAAAGAAATTTTTGGAATATCCCCGGCAGCAAATCCAACCACCAAAAACCGTCCATAGCGTGCAGTGGCACGCAAAGCGGGTTCTGAATAAGCACCTCCAACGGGATCGTAGACCACATCAACGCCTTTACCATTGGTCAGTTCCTTTAATATATTCTTCAGGTCTTGCTCGTTGTAATTAATTGTCATGTCCGCCCCATACCGTTTACAGAGTTCTAATTTTCCATCTGTTGATGCAGCGGCAATAACTTTTGCCCCCATTAACTTGCCCAACTCTACAGCAGCCAGTCCTACACCCCCAGACGCTCCCAGCACCAACAAGGTTTCTCCCTCTTTCAATTTACCACGGTCATGCAACGCGTGATAGGATGTGCCATACGCCATTAAAAACGAGGCCGCCGTCTCAAAATCCATTTGGGGTGGCTTAGGGAAACAAGCATTGGCCGGTACTAATACCTCTTCTGCCAATGCCCCATAGGGTACAAATCCGAACACCTCTTGCCCTACTTTTAAATGCTGGACCCCTTCCCCTACTTCCTTAACAACTCCGGCTAAATCACTACCGGGCGTGAAAGGCAGATCTGGCTTGAACTGATATAGTCCCTGAATAATCAGGGTGTCCGGAAAGTTAAGTCCACATGCTTTTGTGGTTACCACCACCTGCTTGGGCCCCGCCTTTAGGTCATCAATATCTTCCAAAATCAAATGGGAAGGGGGACCATAGGATGTGCAACGAATCGCTTTCATAATACCTATTCTTCCATAACTTTTAAGACAAGTTTTCCCATTTTCTCGCCACTAAAAAGTCGATTGTAGGTTTCTGGGAAATTTTCAATGCCTTCGTATACGTCTTCTTTGCTTTTTAGTTTCCCTTGTGCCATCCACATGCCCATTTGTTGTGCACCCTCACCATATCGTTTTGCCCAATCAAAAACGACCATGCCTTGCATGGTAGCCCTGTTGACCAAAAGCGAAAGGTAATTACTGGGACCTTTGATGGCCATTTTGTTGTTGTATTGTGAAATTGCCCCGCATATTACAATCCGCGCATGCATTCGAAGTCGGGATAGGGCCATATCCAAGATTTCGCCTCCTACATTGTCAAAATATACATCAATGCCCTTCGGGCAAAGTTCCTTAAGCCGGTCCCGAACTTTTTCGTTTTTGTAGTCGATGGCCCCATCAAAACCAAGTTCCTCTTTGATGTACTTACATTTTTCAGGCCCACCGGCAATTCCTACAACGGTACAGCCCTTGACTTTTGCGATTTGACCGACGACACTTCCTACAGCGCCCGCCGCTCCAGAAACCAAAACCATATCGCCCTCCTTAATTTTTCCCACCTCTAGAATGCCAAAATAGGCCGTCATGCCAGGCATTCCCAAAGTTCCAATATAAGTAGGTAGCGGTGCTAAAGTTGGGTCAACCGGATAGTATCCTTTTCCATCCGTCACCACATATTGTTGCACTCCACCATTACCCGAAACAAAATCACCCACCTTGAATTTCGGGTGGTTGTTGGATGTAATGACTTCACCAATGGAACCCGCACGCATCACCGAACCAATGGCCATCGGTTCAATGTAGGATTTGGCGTCGTTCATCCAACCCCGCATTGCAGGATCTAATGATACATAATGTTGTTTGATCAATACTTCTCCTTCTTGGGGTTCTGGAATAGGATTGGAAACTAGATTCCAAGTATCCGTATCAGCTTCCCCTACTGGTCTTTTTACGAATAATAGCTGTTTGTTCATTTTCTGTTGTTCTATTTTTTCTTGTTTGTAAAGCTTTCGACGTAGGCTTTCATTTTTGCCCGTATTTCTGGTTTCCACCATAATTCTGCAGCCTGATTCATTGCATTTTCAGGTTTGGATTCCAGCCTATCCAACAATGATTTTCTCAATTTGGCTTTCGTGTTCCTAAGGATTTCCTGATCGGCCATCAAATACTGTTGCATTTTTTTTTCGGCGCGAGGTAAAACATCTTGTAATGGAACTAATGCATCTACCAAACCACAAGACAGTGCTTCTTGCCCCTTCAGTAATTTTCCTTCTAAAATGTAGCGATGGGCCAAACCTTTGCCCAACCAATACGCATAACACTCCGTAAGGTCCTGGCTGATCTGAACATTGACGGCCACTTCGTTCAAACCAATGACGTATTTGTCACCTTCGGCCATATACCTATTGTCACAGGTCACGGCCAGGACACAGCCTCCTGCAGGGGAGTGTCCGGTAATAGCCGCAATAAGCGGCTTTTGAAACCGAAGCATTTCGGTATACAGGCTTCCAAATGCCATAAAGAAATCATCCATTTTGGGCCGGTCGTATTGGATGAGTTCCACTAAATCCAATCCCGCAGAGAAAAAATGTGGCTTTCCCGTAAGGACCACACCCCTAATATCATCACTTTTAGATAGCATATGGAAGGATTCCCTAAGCTCTTGTACCATTTCAAAATTGATGGCATTGGCTTTACCCCTATCCAACTGAATAATGGCATAGGCCTCTTTTTTAACTAATGCTATTGTACTCATATATCCTAAATCAATGAATTTCCACCATCCAGGGTAATGGTCTGTCCCGTAATGAATTTTGAACTGTCAGAGGCCAGCCAGCATATGGCTTCGGCAATTTCATCCGCCTTACCAAAACGACCCATGGGAATAAATCGTTTTAATTTATCGCCCATCTCGGGACTCACGGCCAATAACTGGTCTAGCAAAGCAGATTCCGTAAACCCAGGACAGACCGCATTAATCCGAATATTTCGTCTGCCGTATTCCAATGCCGCTGATTTGGTCATGCCCACGACGGCAAACTTGCTCGCCGAATAGGATAAATTGTTTCCCGAGGGTTTAAGCCCTGCCAATGAAGCCACATTAACAATGGTACCATGGCCTTGCTTGGCCATAACTCCCAAAACCAATTTCATACAGTAAAAAACGCCAGTTTGGTTGACCGCAATAACGTCATGCCAGTCGTCCAAAGTATGGTCAGCGGTTTTTGCTTGATTTTTACCGCCTATCCCGGCATTGTTGACCATCACGTCTATTTTCCCATATTTTTCCCGTGTTCCGTATATCAGTCGTTCCATCTCCTTAAAATCAGTAACATCGGTCTTTTGAGCTACCGCCTTTCCATCATCCAATAAAATTTCTTCAGCAACTTGCTGGGCATTTTGGAGATTGATATCGGAAACAATGACCTGTGCCCCATAGGCCCCAAACAGTTTGGCAGTTGCACTTCCAATACCACTTCCAGCCCCTGTAATAATGACTATTTTATCTTTTAAATCCATTTTATTGTATTGATTTACAATGTATTAATCTAGAATCTTCCAAGGCTCGTTCCCGAAGGTGGGATGGATATCCCTCTGCCTTTACCATTCCCATAAAGTGCGTAAATGAATTGTACCTGACGACAATGACCGCATCCCAAAGTGCTTCATCAACTGGACCAATCAACATATGTTTGGGCGCACCAAAGAATAACACTATGGCTTCGGCTTTTTCCAAGAAAGGGGCAGCAGCGTTAAGATAGGTACTATACCCTTCTTTACCAGTTTCACCGGTCTCCTCAACCTGCGGCTTATACTTCAAAAGATTCAACATAATGACCGGTTCTTCACCAGTAGCTTCTTTGAAATTCATAAATACCTCGGGGTTCACATTTAGATAGGATTCCATTTAGTTAAGGTTAAGGTTATCTATTTCGTTTTTTTGAATGGCCATCCAAGCTGTCCTACAACACAAGGCCGCAGCGTGATTTAGGTTTGCAAATTTGGGGTCATTGGTATACCCGTGTTTATAGCGGTAGTAGATCTGTTGTGCGATAACAGCTATTTTAAAAAGGCCATAGGCATAATAAAACACCAGATTGTCAATAGATCGGCCACTTTTTAAGGCGTATTGCTGCACAATCTCACTCCGGGAAGGATTCCCTTTCATCACTGTAGGTGAGGGTAAGCCCTGTTTCATAAATTCCGCATCGCTGTGTGTGGTCCAATAGCCCAAAGAGGTGCCCAAATCCATTAAAGGGTCACCGAGTGTACACATTTCCCAGTCCAATATGGCAGCTATGTCTTTCCAATCATCTCTTGAGAAAACCACATTGTCATATTTAAAGTCATTGTGAATTAAACAGTGATCATAGTGTTTAGGTTGCTTGGCTTCCATCCAGCGCATTACCTTTTCGGCTTCAGGGACATCATCGGTGGCAGCAGCTAGGTATTGCTTGCCCCAGTTGATCACTTGACGGTGAACATATCCATCAGGTTTTCCCAAATCATGCAATCCCACGGCTTTATAGTCGATTTCATGAAACGCCACAAAAGTATCCAACCATGTATTGGAAATGGTCTTAAACTCCTCGGGAGATACTTGTCTTTTAAATGCAGCCTTAGCAGATAAAATCTCCCCATCCACTTTTTCCATAAGATAAAAAGGCGCTCCTATAATCATTTCATTTTCTGAATAGACAAACACTTTAGGCGTTTTTTCAAAAACAGGATTTAAATGCTTGAGTACCCTGAATTCCCGTCCCATATCGTGACCTCGCTTGGGAGCATTGAATGGAGGACGGCGTAATACATACTCCCGCTCCTCAATTTGCAACAAATAGGTAAGGTTGGAATAGCCATTTGAGAATTGGTGGGTCACCAATTCACTGGTGGTTGAACCAATTAAAGCATTTTTGACCAAAAATTTCTTTAGCCTTTGGGCATCTAGTTCCTCACCTCGGCGCACAGCTCTTATAGGGTTGTCCAAAGCCATGGCCTATTCGGTATATTTTTTAATGACGTTTTTGCCCAACTGACTCATATGCACTTCGTCAGGGCCATCCGCAAGGCGAAGCATTCGGGCAGCTACAAAGAAATGAGCCAAGGGGGTATCATTGCCAACCCCTTTTCCACCCAAAACCTGGATGGCCCTATCAATTACTTGTAATGCCATATTCGGTGTCATAATTTTAATCATGGCAATCAAGTCTTTGGCGTCCTTATTGCCAAACGCGTCCA
The DNA here is from genome assembly GCA_039815575.1 of Bacteroidota bacterium. Classification (GTDB taxonomy): domain Bacteria; phylum Bacteroidota; class Bacteroidia; order Flavobacteriales; family Flavobacteriaceae; genus Croceivirga. The sequence goes on from JBCBZA010000014.1 coordinate 35,097, forward strand.
TTTTAGCTGCAGCGGATAATACCAGTAACCGCGTCTGCTCTATTTCGCAGGCAGATTTGGCTATAGCCTGCCGCACACTGCTGTAGGTATCCAATGTTCTACCAAAAGGTTTCCGCTGAACGGTTCGTTTTGCCATGATTTCCAAGGAGCGTTGCGCCATGCCAATCAAACGCATACAATGGTGTATACGTCCCGGACCCAAGCGACCTTGCGCTATTTCAAACCCCCTACCTTCACCAAGAATAAGATTGGATTTTGGAACCCTCACATCGTTTAGCTGAACTTCCGCATGACCTTCTGGGGAGTCGGTATATCCAAATACGGTGAGTGGTCGTACAATCTCCAGCCCTGGGTTGTCCATAGGCACCAAAATCATGCTCTGCTGTTTGTGGCGTGGGGCGTCGAAATCGGTTTTACCCATTACAATGGCAATTCGGCAATTGGGATCCATAGCACCTGAAGACCACCATTTCCTTCCATTAATGACGTACTCATCACCATCCGCTACAATAGAGGTTTCAATATTGGTTGCATCAGAAGAAGCCACCTCAGGTTCTGTCATTAGAAAAGCAGAGCGGATTTCACCTTCAAGCAGCGGCTTTAGCCAGTTGTTTTGTTGTTCCTTGGAACCGTATTTGGCAAGCACCTCCATATTACCGGTATCAGGAGCGCTGCAATTAAAAATTTCTGAAGACCAGATAATCCGACCCATTTGTTCTGCCAGAGGGGCATATTCCAAGTTGCTCAGCCCTGGACTAAATGCTGTGTACGATTTTGGCAAAAACAGATTCCACAGCCCTTCTTTCTTTGCTTTTCGTTTCAATTCTTCAGTGCCTGGCCAGCGCTTCCAAGCATTGGCAGGATTGGAATGAAAGGCATATACTTGCTCTTCCACAGGTAAAATCTGTTGCGATATAAAATCGCTTAGCTTCCTTTGAAGCTGTAATGACCTTTTGCTATATTCAAAATTCATATCAAACGTATTATCCTGAAATCAGATAACCCCCATCTGCTGCGTATACCCCTCCGGTCATATAAGAACCGGCATCGGAAGCCAATAGCATAACCAATCCGGCCATCTCATCGGGTTCCGCCATTCGATTTAAAGGTATGGTTTCCGTATACATTCCTAGGGTCTTCTCATTGGTCCATAGGGCTTGACTAAACTTGGTTTTAATCAATCCAGGGCATACCACATTGGAACGAATACCGTACCTTCCCCACTCCTTTGCTTGGTTTTTAGTCAACATGATCAAAGCCGCCTTAGTCATGCTGTACAATCCCAAACGAAAACCAGGATGTACCCCTTCCACCGAAGAAATGTTGATGATACTACCTCCCCCATCCTTCATATGGGACTGCACCAAATTTGATAATAGCCACGGGGCTTTGACATTGACGTCCATAATTTTGTCAAAGACTTCCTCCCCAGAGGCTTCCAAAGGGCCATAATAGGGGTTAATAGCGGCATTGTTTACTAAAACATCTATACGACCATACGTTTTTAGGGTCTCATCAACAAGGTTTTGGCGTTGTTCAGCGTCCCCAATATGGCAAGCAATTCCTATGGCTTCCAAACCCTGTTTTTTGAATGCGGATGCAACGACGTCCACAGCATCCTTTTTCCTACTACTTACAACCACCTTGGCACCGTTCTCGGCAAGGCCTTGGGCAATGGAACGACCAATTCCTTTACTGGACCCCGTTACAATGGCCACTTTACCAGTAAGGTTAAATTTCGTTTTAATCGCACTCATCTAAGCAAAAATCTTTTTATCCGTATTTAAGGTCAACGCTTCTTTGTCCATCAAAATTTCTGCAAGTCCTTGGGTTTTTGGCAGTTCATATTTAAAATAAAACTTCATTGTGTGAAGCTTACTTTCGTAGAACTCTTCAGTATATTGTTTTGAACCCACCACCAATGCCTGTTGTGCCTTGGTACCGATGACCAGCCATTGCCATGCGACCACAATCGTACCGAAAAGTTCCATAAAAGGGGTAGCATCTGCCAGAAAACGCTGATAATCCCCCTGCATGGCATACCCCATTAACGACTGCAGAACGTGCTGGGTCAATTCCAATTTTGCTCCTAGTTTTTTGGCGTAAGGGATAAGGGATTCGTGGGCCATAGCCGCTCCAATAGACTGCTTGATTTCTTCAGACAAGAGTGTTAGTGCTTTACCGTTCTCCATAGGTATCTTTCTTCCCAATAAATCCTGCGACTGTATGCCCGTAGTGCCTTCATAAATAGCAGATATCCGAATATCCCTAAGGTACTGTTGCAAAATATAATCAGAACAAAAGCCATATCCCCCAAGAACTTGAACTCCATTATTTACGGAGGTAACGCCCATTTCAGAAGGATATGTTTTCACTACAGGAGTCAGAATTTCCAGCAATAATTTGTTCTTTTCACGGTCTTTCGTATCCGTTGCTGAAATGGAAAGGTCGTAATATTTGGAACAAAGGAAAACCAGGCTCAAAGATCCCTCCGATACCGCCTTTTGCAGAAGAAGCATCCTACGAACATCGGGATGGTTGACAATAAGCGTCTGCTCCATGGTAGCGTCTTTTTTACCTGAACTTTGCAATTCACGGCCTTGGGGACGTTCATGGGCATAGTTTAAAGAAGCGTGGTACGCGGCAGTGGCAATGGCCGCTGCACCCCGCCCCACTGCAATGCGGGCCCCATTCATCATCAAGAACATGTATTTTAATCCTTGGTGAGGCTCACCGACCAACCAACCCATACAGTCCTCTTTATCGCCAAAGAACAGATGTGTAGTACAGTAGCCCCTTTGACCCATTTTTTGAAAATCTGCCACTGTGGTCACATCATTGGATTCCAAGGTGCCATCAGACTTAGGTCTGTTTTTTGGAACCACAAAAAGCGAAATGCCCTTGGTGCCTGATGGGGCACCTTTGATGCGTGCCAATACCAAGTGAACAATATTTTCGACTCCTTTATAATCACCCCCGGAAATAAATATTTTTTGTCCATGGATTTTGTACGCATCCCCATCTGGGGTTGCTGAGGTGACGATATCAGACAGGGAGCTTCCTGCCTGCGGTTCGGTCAAACACATGGTCCCTCCCCAATCTCCAGAAATCATTTTTGGAACGTAGGTGTCATTTAATTGTTGATTTGCAAAGTGGATAATCAGCTCTGCTGCCCCTAGAGTAAGCCCGGCATATCCTGGCATATGGTTATTTGCGGCCTCTTGAATAAAAGCAGAGGCATTCACTGCCATAGAAGGCATTTGCAGTCCACCAATTTCGTAATCAAATGGAGCACCTACGAAACCCATTTCACCAACTTGCTGCATATATTTGTTTATCTGTGGGTGCACTACAATCTCACCATCCTTGAAATGTGCTGGATGTTCGTCCATTTCCTTGAAAAAGGGAAACATCTCTTTGTCTGCGAAGTCCTTCACTGAATCGATAAACATTTCTAAGGCTTCCTCATCATACTCTGAAAATCGTTCCTGATCAAGTACTTCATTAACATTTTGGACCTGAAAAAGCAAGAATTTCAGGGTGTCCATATCTATATATTCGTTGGGCATAGCACTTTGTTTTTATCTAGGAAGAAAATTAGCACTTATTCAGGCCAATCTTGTTAAACCAGTATAATAAAAAGGTGTGTCCATAAAGAAATTGATAAAAAAGTGGACTTCAAATTTAAAATCAATCAGCAATCACTATCTTATTTTCTAAAATCGTAACGCATGGCTGAACTGCTGAGTACTGTATTTCTTCCGATTTCCCTTGCCATTATCATGCTAGGTATGGGCATGACACTGACCCTTGCTGATTTTAAAAGAATTATTATCTATCCTAAATCGGTCCTTTTGGGTCTTAGCAATCAGCTCGTTCTTCTTCCCCTCATTGCATTTTTAATAACCCTGGTTTTTAAGCTGGAACCCCTTATGGCGATTGGTTTAATGGTTTTAGCGGTCTCACCCGGCGGCCCTACAAGTAATTTAATCGCGCATACCTGTAAAGGGAATATCGCACTATCCGTTACCCTTACGGCAACTGCCAGTTTTGTCACTATTGTGACTATACCCCTTATCCTATCAAAGACATTGGAATTCTATGGTAACGCGGCTGATGTCAGCATAGAATTACCTATTATGGATACCATCCTTCAGGTCATGATCATCACCGTAATTCCTATTTCAATTGGAATGCTGGTCAAGAAGCTCAAACCTAAATTCACGGAGCAGATGGAAAAACCAATGAGAACGGCATCGGCCCTTCTTTTTATTCTCGTACTTGTGGCGGTTATTGCTGCGAATTCCGAAACCATTCTGAGAGGCTTAAAAGAAGTAGGGGTAGTGACGCTAATCTTAAACCTGGCAACAATGGGGCTCGGTTTTCTTTCATCAAAATTATTCAAATTGGACTTTAAAAACACTATTTCAATCACCATTGAGAGTGGCATTCAAAATGGCACGTTGGCCTTTGTCATTGTTTCCACTATTCTAAAGAATACTGAAATGGGAATACCCATCGCCGCTTACAGCATTTGGATGTTCATTACCGGTGGTATTTTGATGTGGGTACTGGGAAGGCGCAAGGAAACAGATTGATTTTCAACGTTCAGCCTGCCGAAATGGTTGCACTCAGCCGTTTTCGAAGTTTTGAAAGCCCTACAGGGGTCATACCCAAATAACTTGCAATAAGATAGTTAGGGACCCGCTGAAATAATTCCGGGCGCTTTTCCAAAAGCCTCAAATACCTTTCTTCGTTACTACGCAGCGTCATGCGTTCCACTCTAGTGAAAAGCTTCATAAAGGCCTCTTGCATTGATAACCGACCAAAGCGTTCCAATTGATGCGAGTTGTCAAAACTGGTTTCGGCCACTTTTTTGTTCACAGCAAAAACAATGGTATCCTCCAACGCCTTTAGGTAACAGTTTGAGGTTTTCTCATTGACATAGGAGAGCAAATCCGTAAAAAAAACATCTTCGGTATAAAATTCCAGAACCTTAATTTCACCATCTTCTTCTTTATAGTAACAAACGCAACCTTTTTCCAAATAATAGAACCTATTCTCTACTTTCCCTGGAGTAAGTAGGGTATCCCCTTTAGATAGTACGATTTGGTCATAATGGAGCAACTCTCCCATCAATAGCTCTTCATCAACTTGGGTATAACTAAGAATTTTATTTCGAAGATTGGCGTGATTTTTCACAGGTAGCAGCCTTAAAAATGAAAAATGTCCT
>JBCBZA010000144.1:0-9918 GCA_039815575.1 Bacteroidota bacterium
GCCCAGGTAAAATGTGACTTGCGAAATGTGGAGACTGTTTTTGGGTTGGAGGAAGGGGAAATCCCGTCCCATTATTCTTTTACCAATGTCTTTTTACATAATAAGAATTACCATCGAATTCATGCCCCAATAGAGGGAACCGTGGTTAGAATTCAACATATCCCAGGAGACCTCGTGGTATTGCGTCCATGGATTTATAAGCAAAACCCGTCATTACCGGCATTTAGAAACGAACGCTACAATATAGATATTGAGGACAGCCAAGGTAGAATCTGGTATTTATCCATTGTTGGTGGTCCTGCGGTAGGAACCATTGAATTGGGCCCCAAAATACGAATCGGAGCAAAAGTTAAAAAAGTAAGTGAAATAGGCTTATTTTACCTTGGGTCCACGTGTTGTATGGCGGCCCCTGTCAAACCAAGGTTCCATCAAAAAAATACGTTTGTTGAGGTAGGCATGAGTTATTAAAACAATTCTTTCTGAGTACCGCCCAAAGTTTTTGGTATTTGCAGGTTGGTCTCCAATTCTTGATTCAAACCATCAATAAGATAGGCAGATAGCAATGGTGATTCCAACTCCAGGTTTTGATGTACAAAAAAATGGATGTTTTTTAATCCAAGAGCTGACCATGACTTTAGTTTTTTTACCCAATCGTTCAATCTGGGATAATCAGAAGGATGGTTGGCCCCTACATAGCGAATAAAGGCTTCATTATTGGTCAATCTCATGTGCATAAGATCCCGTCTGCCCGCTGTATCCACCAATACATTTGAGATATTGTTTTCTTCCAAAAGGTGGTACAACTCTTGAGCGACCTTTTCATCATTAAACCAGTCGGTATGCCTGAACTCAATGGCCAGTGGAAACTCTTTGGGCCAATATTGCACAAAACGAACTACCCTATCCCAGTTTTTGGGTCCAAAATTATTGTGCATCTGCAAAAAAATGGTCCCTAGCTTATCTTTTAAGTTGCTAGCTGCCTCCAAATAGGTATCGACTATCGGGTAACATTGATCATTTAACCTTCTTCGATGACTGATGTCTTGGACCAGCTTCGGAAAAAACTTAAAACTGGATGGGGTTTTGTCATACCATTTTGCAAATTGCTCCGATGGGAAAATCCTATAAAAAGTTGCGTTGAGTTCAATACAATTGAATTGGGTGGAATAATATTCCAATTCATCTTTTGTGCCCCTAGGATAAAAATTCTTTAAATCTTGCCGATTCCATTTTGCACATCCAATGAACAAGTTCAAATTTTGATTTTTGTCCGCTTGTGACAAAATAACCGCTGTGCTCGGATCGTCTTGGGGGAAAGTAAAATCTACGAGCTCTGGGTTATCAACCTTTCCAAATTTCATAAGTTAGGGTTAAGATAACCCCTTAAAGATAAGCAATTGAAAGAAATCCCAATGGGCAATTGAAAATCAAAAAGATTAACCAATTATTTAGAATTTCCTGTAACAATTCCCCTACTTTTAGTACTTACCAGTTAATTCAAATAAAAATATAGAAAATGAAAACACTAAAAATCAGTTTGGCCCTCATTGCCATGGCACTTAGTTGCTCAGTTCAGGCCCAGACAGCCGATGAAATTTTGGAGAATTATTTTGAAAATACAGGAGGTATAGATGCTTGGAAAAGTTTGGAAGGAATGAAAATGACCGCAAAGGTCAATCAACAGGGAATGGAAATCCCCCTAGAGATCTATCAATTGAAAGATGGTAGACAAATGACAAAAATAAGTCTTCAAGGGAAAGCCTTTTACCAAGGCGTATTTGATGGCGAAACCCTTTGGGGAACAAACTTTCAATCCATGAAGGCTGAAAAATCAGATGCCGAGGCAACAGCCAACTTTAAATTGGACATCAATGATTTCCCAGATTCTTTTATAGATTATAAAGAAAAGGGGTATACCGTAGAGCTATTGGGCAAGGAAACCATTGATGGAGCTGAAACCTTTAAAATCAAACTGATTAAAGAGCCTAAAATGGTTGACGGTAATCAGCAAGATGATATTTCCTTTTATTTCTTTGATGTGGACAACTTTGTTCCCATAGCAGTACAATCCGAGATTACCAGTGGTCCCTTTAAAGGTCAGACCGGACAGACCACAATGAGTGATTACCAAGAAGTGGATGGGATGTATTTTCCTTTTTCAATGACCCAAGGGGTAAAAGATGGGCAAGGCCAACCCTTTACCATTGAGACCATAGAACTCAATCCGCAAGTGGATGATGCCGAATTTTCCTTCCCTGAAGAAATGGGTAAAACCGAAAAAGAATAATTTTAAAATAACAAGGCCCTAAGCGATTAGGGCTTTTTTTAAACTGGCTAACGATGAAAAAACGAAATATACTGCTGGCCATTCTTTCGGTCGGTTTTGTATCCCTTGGGCATTCCCAGAGCCTTAGTGATATTGATGGTAAAGCCCTGTTTGGGGATCTAAGTGCTAGACATATAGGTCCTGCCTTAATGAGCGGACGTATCAATGATATGGAAGCCCACCCAACCAATAGCAGAATTCTTTATGCAGGCACCGCAGGCGGTGGGGTTTGGAAATCAAATGATGGAGGCGCTACGTTTAACCCTATTTTCGATGAATATTGCCAATCTATTGGAGCAGTGGAATTGGATCCAAACGATCCCGATAAAACCATTTATGTTGGAACCGGGGAAACATGGACCCGAAATAGTGTCTCTGTTGGTGATGGTCTTTATAAATCCACGGACGGTGGTGCAAATTGGAATAAAATCGGATTTGAAAAATCAGAACGAATTGCCAATATCATTGTACATCCAGATAACCCGAAAGAAGTGTATGTAGCAGTATTGGGTGCCCTTTGGGGTGATAGTGAGGAACGAGGTGTTTATAAGTCGTCTGACGGTGGTACAACCTGGGAGCGATTATTGTATGTCAACCCTAAAACAGGATGTGCCGACTTGACCATGGATCCAACCAATCCAAATATCCTGTACGCTTCCATGTGGGAGTTCAGAAGAACCGGATGGTCATTTGAGTCCGGTGGTGAAAATAGCGCTCTGTACAAATCTACCGACGCTGGTAAAACCTGGAACAAAATTCACAATGGCTTTCCCGCAGGCAAATTGGGGAGATTGGCCATTGCCGTTGCTCCCACCAATCCAAATGTCCTTTATACCGTAATCGAAGCAGAAAAGGATGAAAGAAAAGGGCTATACAGAAGTAACGATGCGGGGAGTTCTTGGGAGCAACTGAACAATGATTTCGGCATTACCGTACGACCTTTTTATTTTTCAAGAATTGTGGTTGATCCCAAAAATGAGGATGTTGTGGTGAAAGGCGGATTAATAGGGTCCATATCCAGGGATGGGGGCAAAACCTTTAAGAATTTGGGGAATATGCATTCCGATATCCATGATATCGTTTTCAGTATTAAGGACTCCGATGTGATGTACGTGGGAACCGATGGAGGGGTTTATCGCACTTGGGATGGAGGCACCACCATGGAAATAGTGGAAAATCTTCCCTTATCCCAATTTTATCATATTAGCGTTGACGATGCCGAGCCTTATAACGTCTATGGCGGGCTACAGGACAACGGCTCGTGGTGGGGTCCTTCCTCCTCTCCTGGTGGAGTCGAGGCCAGGGATTGGAATTCCGTAGGTTTTGGTGATGGTTTCAGAGTGTTAAAACATCCAACAAAAAATATTATTTATTCTGAGATGCAAGGGGCAGAAAATGTTTGGCGTTTTGATGTAGATAGGCAATTAAGCAAGACCGTCCAGCCCTTGACTGTTTCGGAAGATCAAAAATTACGTTGGAATTGGAATGCCCCTATGGCGATTAGTGGTCATCAACCGGATAGGTTCTATATGGGTAGTCAGTATTTGCACAAATCTGAGGATATGGGCGAAACATGGGAAATCATTTCACCAGACCTCTCTACCAATGACCCATCAAAGCAGAATCAAGAGGATTCAGGAGGATTGTCCATGGATAATTCGGGTGCGGAAAATCACACCACCATTTTCACTATTGCAGAGTCTACCTTAGATGAAAAGGTGATATGGGTGGGCACGGACGATGGTAACGTCCAGGTTACCCAAGATGGGGGTAAAACATGGACCAATACTATAGAAAATATTCAAGGCTTACCTAAAAATACCTGGTGTTACCATATAGAGGCAAGTGTATTTAATAAAGGAACGGCTTATGCGGTCTTTGATGGGCATACCATGAATGACATGACGCCCTATGCCTATAAGACAACAGATTTTGGCAAGACATGGACCAATATCATTTCTGATGACGTTGTCGGATTTGCTAGGAATATCCAGGAAGATTATGTAAATCCCGATTTACTTTTCTTGGGGACTGAATTTGGTCTTTACATCACAATGGACGGCGGAAAAAACTGGAAAAAGTTTACCAACAATATGCCATCCGTTGCCATTCATTTTATTGATTTACAGAAAAGGACCAATGACTTGGTCTTGGGCACCCATGGACGGGGAGTAATCATTATTGATGATATTTCCCCATTGCGAAGTATCAATGACGAGGTGTTGACCAAAACCCTTCACTTTTTTGATACTCCAGACACTGTAATTGATGAAACCAGTTCTTTTTCCGGAAGTTTTGGTGATGAAACACAGTTTGCTGGCAGAAATAAAACCAAGGACGTTCAGATCAAATACTATATGAAGAAACGCCACACGTTTGGGAAGATGGTATTGGAAATACAGGATATGGACGGAAATACCATTGTAGAACTGGGTCCTGGAAAATCCAAAGGTATTAATATTGTAAACTGGAACTATACCAGAAAGCAACCAAAAATGGCAAAGGGCAAAACCTTTACCTTTGGTGGTTTCACGTCGCCCCAAGTCCCTTCGGGAATGTATAAGGCGGTGATGATAAAGGGTAAAGAAACCTTTGAACACACCTTCAATCTGATCTACGATGAGAATTCACCCTTATCTGAAAAGGACAGGGAATTAAAAGAGGCTACCACCATGCAATTGTATGATATGACCCAAGAATTGGCCCATTTGGTCTATGAATTGGATGAAATTGTTACCAATGCTTCGGATAAGGGAGACAAGAAAACGGCAGGCAAATTAAATGCATTAAAAGAAACCCTGGTGGTCACTACGGGTGATAACTATGTTGGGGCAGCAGAACCACAATTACGGGAGCGAATGGCCGATCTTTATAGTAAGGTGGCCTCAAGCTATGACAAACCTTCTCCTGCCGAATTAAGTAACTTAAAGGTAATTGCGACAAGATTTAATAACGCAAAGCAGGATTTTGTCAAAATCAAGGATAAATACTTGAAAAAACAGGAACTGCAGTTAAAGTCTTTTAACGAGTTCTTGGGCAGCAAGTAAATTACAGCCTTTTCCACAAGTAAAAGAGCCGTTTTTTCGCGGCTCTTTTTGTTTATATCCTAGTGGAAAACTAAATGATTTCCTTTTATAGCCAGTAGGTCGATTGCGTACTTTTATTAAAACTTTCATTATGGACACAAGGTCATCCCACCTTTTAAAAATTCGTCCAGTTTTGCAGAAAGCCAAAGTGAATGCAGACACTTCAGATGACGAGTATTTTCAGAATGTGACATTACGACCAATAATCAAATTTCAAAATATACTGCTCTTAGAGGCGTTCAAAAACTACGTCGGGAAACATAAAAACAAATACTACGAGCTACCATTGGAGCGCCGTCTGTTATATATTGAAACTGCTATTCAAAAGGATGTTAAATTCCGAAATTCATTAAAAGGCATGATAATTGGACAGTTTACTGTAAGGGAATACCAAGCTTACATTAAAAACTCTTCCGCCCTAAACAAGCGTATGATGAATATGGTCATCAGCCGGATAAAAGACCAGCTTCAATTATTGGAAAAAGACACCTTAGTCTATCAGTGATTCCCCATTTAAATTAGTGGTTAAAATGGAACTCATTAAATCAAAGTAAGGCCTTATGGCCTTAAATGAATGGTCTACTTCACCTAAAAAAGAAGTGGAAAGCACCTGCTTGTCCGTAAAATTTCTGACAAAGATAAATTGCTTTCTTTTGATTAAATCAATGTTCGGATGTGCTTTATCAAATCCCTTGGGAGCGGTTTTAACCCCCTCCCCTTGAAGCTCACCCCATATCGATGTGAAACCTGGATCTGTAATGGTGCTCCTGAATTCTTCGGCATCCAATTCAAACTCCTTTCGAATTCTAAAAAGGTCCTCCTTATTAGGTTCCCAAAAACCAGTGGCAACAAAAGTCTCTCCAGGCTTGACCCTTAAATAATATCCGCCTCTCCTATGTGCGCCAGCGCGCGAAAAAGAACCTGCAAAATGAGTTTTATAGGGGGTCTTGTCCTTTGAAAAACGGACATCCCTGTAAATTCTGAACATCTTCATTTTCTCGATTTCATCATGCTGGTTCAACTTCTCTAAAATGGCATTATAGAAATCTTTTGTTCCCGCCTCATGAATTTTAAATTCCTTCTTGTGCTCCGTAAACCACTCTCTGGTATTGTTCTTTTGTAGTTTCTTTAAAAAATCGAAAGAAGTCGATGTAATAACTGGAGCTTCCATAGGATAAAAGAGTTAAATAATTTATGCTAAAGTTAACCATTCAAGCTCATGCAAATAGCTACTTTTAACATAAAGACGAAACAACAATCATAAAATGGACAAGCAAGAAATCATTCAGCGATTAAAGCTTCATAAAAAACAACCCTACTTAGACTATAGATTAAAAAGAAATACAGAAAAGTTCACCGATAGGTTGTTCTATACCTTATTCGATATCAACACACCGGTTGAGGAAAATTTGGATATCCTACAAGACGATTTTGATCTTCTGGTAGAGCTTGCGTGTTGGAAAACCCATAAGCCTTGTTCAAAAGTCTGGGGCAACTATGTAGCACAACTTCCCTTGATTCTTGAAAAATTAAATTTGGATGCTGAGGCCATTTTAAATTGTGACCCTGCTTCCTTATCCATTGAAGAAGTATATATGGCCTATCCTGGGTTTTACGCCATAGCCATTTATCGTTTGGCCCATGAACTTTATAAGGTGGGGTTTCCCCTCGTACCGAGAATGATGACGGAATATGCACATCGCCAAACGGGGGTCGATATCAACCCCGGCGCCAAAATTGGAAACGCCTTCTTTATCGATCATGCGACTGGCGTGGTCATTGGCGAAACCGCAATTATTAAAGACAATGTAAAAGTATATCAAGGGGTTACTTTGGGGGCTTTATATGTGGACAAAAGCTTGCATGAGGTAAAGCGGCATCCGACCATAGAATCCAATGTAACCATATACGCCAATGCCACAATTCTTGGTGGCGATACCGTAATTGGTGAAAATTCAATCATTGGCGGAAATGCCTGGCTCACAGATTCAGTACCGCCAAATTCGACGGTCTTTCATACTCCAGAAATAAAAATAAAAACAGTTTCTAATGTCTAATTCCATTTTAGATTTAATAGGGAACACACCAATGGTAATCTCCAAGGTGCTGAATTTCAATCCCAATATAAGGTTGCTCTTTAAGCTCGAAGGGCATAATCCTGGGGGTAGTGTTAAGGATCGTCCCGCTTTTAATATGATAAAAAGTGGCTTAGAGCGAGGCGACTTTGATAGAAACAGCAGACTTATCGAAGCGACAAGTGGAAATACCGGAATTGCCCTTGCCATGGCAGCAGGAATCCATGGATTGAATATTGAATTGGTTATGCCTGAAAATGCTACCAAAGAGCGCATTCAGACCATGCAAGCTTATGGCGCCAAAGTGACCTTGACTTCAGCTGACATAGGTATTGAAGGCGCTAGGGACTATGTTGAAAATAAAGTGGCCCATGAAGGATTTGTGATGCTGGACCAATTTGGAAATGAAGATAATTGGAAAGCGCATTACAAGACCACAGGACCCGAAATTTGGAATGATACCAAGGGCAAGGTTACGCATTTTGTAAGTAGTATGGGCACTACAGGGACCATTACTGGGACCTCGACCTTTCTTAAAGAACAAAACCCGAACATATGGACTATAGGGGTACAGCCAAAGGAAGGTTCACGAATACCGGGAATTCGCAAATGGTCCCCAGACTACGTACCAAGCATTTACGATGATAGCAAGGTGGATGAAATCCAATATGTATCGCAAGAAGAGGCAGCTCAAATGGCGAAACGTCTGGCCAAGGAAGAAGGTATTTTTTCGGGTATGAGCAGTGGCGGGGCTGCCACTATTGCTTTGAAGCTTGCCTCACAGATGGAAAGTGGCACTATTGTTTCCATTGTTTGTGATCGCGGGGACCGCTACCTTTCCTCCCACCTGTTCGATTGAGCTCAATGTCCATATTGTCATGAAAAGCTGAAAATTTAATTAAGTCGTTGTGGTCGCCATTTTCAATACTATAAAATTTCTTTTGCCCATTTTCGATGGCATCGAATAACTTTCGGCCGGATTCATAGGGAACCACTGCGTCCTCGGTACCATGAAAAATTGAAATAGCACAACTTACGTTTTTAATATACCTATTTGACTCAAAGCGATATTTCAATAGCGACCTTATGGGTAACCAAGGAAATCGATTCCGTGCTACATCAATCAAGTTAAAAAATGGGGTTTCCAACAGGAGTTTTTTGGGATTTCGATTTGAGGCCAGCTGCGTGGCTATAGCTGCTCCCAAAGACCTTCCGTAGACAGTGATATCCTTTTCGTTATAGAATTTAAGTGCATATTCGTAAAATAAATCGGCATCCGAAAAAAGGTGTTCCTCACTTAAATTACCCGAACTTTTGCCATAGGTTCGGTAATCCATGATGATAACATCATAGTTTTTTTTGACAAAATAGGTAGCGATTTCACCCCATCGTGAGAGGTCCCCGGCATTGCCATGAAAATATAGCAATACCCCTTGCGGATCAGGCTGCCTAAAATGTAAGGCATTCAGTTTCGCCCCATCTTTTGTTTCCAAAAAAAATTCTTCGAAAGGTTCGTCAAAGGAATAGGTGTAGTCTTGTCCAAGTTGACTTGGTAAAAAAATAAATTTTTCTTGAAGCGTGTACAACAGGGCAGCTAGGGACATGTAGACTAGAATTAGGGAAAAACCAACTATTTTAAGCTTTCGCATTGGCCTTCTTGGATTTGGATGTGTGTTTTACGTTAATACTGGAACCTTCCAAATCAATTTTATGTGGTTTGGAATTAATGATGTCCGTTAGCATTTTATGATACGATTCAAATCGGTTAAGGTCTTTATGTCCGCCGCCGATTACGGAATACAAAGTAGTTAGTTCGGGATTAATTTTTGAGAGTCTTACACTACTTTTATAAGGAATTAACTGATCATCCGTACCGTGGACAATATGGATAGGGCATTTTACATACTTTAACCATTTATAGGTAGGCATCGGGAATTTGATCAAAAGGGATAGGGGCATAAAAGGAATATATTTTTTGGCTACTTTACTTAAGCTGTAATAGGGGGCATCTAAAATCAGCATTCGTGGGTGGTTCATCGACGCCAGTTTTGTGGCGAATCCAGAACCTAACGACCTTCCATACAAGATGATGTATTTTTCGGGGACCTTTTCTTTAATTTTGTTGTAAATCACTTGCATATCCCTTTTTACCGCTTTTTGGGTACGCCTACCGGTACTCTTTCCAAAACCTCGGTAATCCACCATGATAACATCAAAATTATGCCTAGTAAAGTCGACAGCAAACTTTCCCCAGCCCTTTATACTCTTAGAATTGCCTTTTAGGTAGAACACCACTCCTTTCGGGTCTTTAGTCAAAAAGTGTAAGCCGTTGATGGTAGCTCCATCCCGAGTCTCGATATTGTATTCCTTGGTTTCCTGATTCTCATAATGAAAATGAAAATCTTTAGAAAGCTTCTCGGGTGTGAATAGA
>JBCBZA010000106.1:0-13729 GCA_039815575.1 Bacteroidota bacterium
CAACTCCCCAGGGAGAATTAGAGCGTTGGGGTATTTGTTCGATTTGCGCCGCTAGGTCTTTTTGAATCGACAGCAAAGTCCAGCCTTTCCCCAGGATTTTTATTGTACTGAAATCGTAATGGATGTTTGACTTTTTTAAAAAGCAAAGTTCTGAGACACGCATACCTGTAGCAAACAACAACTCTACAATAGCTATATTTCTTATTATTAGTGTGTACTTCATTGAGCTCTTTGAAGCTTCTAACTTTTGTGATTGAAGTTGCTTGAGAATTGATGTAACCTCGTTTAATGACAATACTGAGGGAAGGGATTTTTGAACCCTTATATTCACTCTTATTTTGTCAAATGGATTTTCAGAAATACAATCCTCATAAAGCAGATGGCTATAAAATACCTTAAGGGTTGCAATTTTTCTTTTGACCGTTCTGGGAGCATATTTGTTTATGTGAGCTAAATGTTTCTTGATGTGCTCTCGTTGGATTAATCTAAAATCCTGAATATTAAATTCTTTTCTAATATACCTCTTGAATTGTTTGAGATCGGAAGTGTAGGCTTCAATAGTCTTTTCACTTAATTTTTTTTCTGTTTTACAATGAGTTAAAAAGTAGTCTAAATACATAATTTGGTTTTTTGGTTAAACCAATCAATGTAGAACTATTTTAAAATATTGGAAACAGGAAAAGGCTTATATCAATATTTAAAATAGACGTATAAACTCCCGAACCTAACTTTGGAATTGCTTTGATAACTGGTTTCTCAAGGATATCATTTTCGCAACTCACCGAATAACTCACCAAAATCTGAGAATTCAAGAAAACGTATTAGAAAATCCGTTGATAATAGATTTCCTTTTCAATTGAATTCATTTACAACTAAATAAAAAGTGGCAACATTGAATTTTAAGTTTCCATAAAATTTGCCTGCTTTTGTGGTCATTCAATAGATGCTTATAGCATGTAGTGTTTACATTTTTTGTCCTGCTAGTAGGATGAAGAAGGTAAAGCAAGAGGGTAGCGCGCTAAAGCCATGCAGCAGACCTTATCTATCTAAAAACTGGCTTTTGGTCAAAGAATCACTAACCCAAGTAAATCAACAAGCAATGTAGATGTCCTCAATCAGTATCCTTGATTTTGCTGAACCTCTGGATTTGAATTTATCTCAGCTTGTGGAATAGGCCAGACGTACATGAAAGACTCAAAGTTTTTGGTGAATTGGGGGTGATTCACATTAAAGTCAGAAATAACGCTTTCCAACAATTGATTTCTGATGAGATCATCTTTCCTATGTCCTTCCAAACAAAGTTCGCGCCTTCTGTCGTCCAGTACAGCTTGCAAGAAATCCTGTTGACCCAATCCAGGAGTAAGGTTATTATCAGAATTTCCGAAAGCTCTTCTTCGTACTTCGTTTATTGCTGAATAGGCTTTAGCGCTTGGGCCATTAATGGCATTTTCTACTTCAGCTATCATAAGGAGAACATCAGCATATCTCAAATATGGAAAATCAAAGGACTCAGATCTAAAACTAACGGTCTCGTCCAAGGACTTCCTATACTTATATGGTCGCCAATCAGCAATGTTCTGTTCGTTTACAACCATTTGATTTTCAAATGAAAAAGAGGCTATGTTTTGATTGAATCTCAAATCTTGTACATCCAAAGGAAAACTAACAGGACTCATTACGCTTGAAGGGTCTTCAAAGAAACTTTCTGGAAATCCTACCGCCATTTCAAATCTATCTTCAGGAACAACTCCCAAAGGACCCCAAAGAGAACCATAACTACCATCTGCATCAAAGGGGATTTTAAAGATGATTTCCGTAGAACTAGCTTCGTTATCAAGGGAGAAAATATCTTCATAATTGGTCTCTAGTGAGAAACTGCCTTCAAGTTTTTCGAACTCTGTTAAGGCCAGTGCGTAGTTTTCTGGTCTTTGTAATGGAAATCCGGCCATTTGGAGATAAACTTTTCCCAAGAGAGCCTGACTTGCCGGCAAAGTTGCTCTTGTATTTGTGCCGGAGGCGCTAAGATTTGTTTGGGCTGCTATTAAATCTGATACGATAAGCGTGTAGGCTTCTTCCATACCTTGAACGACAGGGGGAGGGTTATTGAAATCAACATTTGCTGTGGTCACAACAACAGGATTGCCATATAATTTTACAAGATTAAAATATAAAAGTGCACGTAGGAATTGGAACTCTGCTTTGACTTCATTTATGTCCACAGGATTTTCCGAAGTGAATTCATTGCTTTCAATGGCATCCAACCCCCCATTTACAAGTCTAATTGTATTATAGTGCTCTCCCCAAATATTATTAATAATTACATTATTGGGAGAGAAATTATACCTATCCAATTCATTCGGATTGAAGGGGGAATTGTTGTACAAAACATCGGCTCCGATATCTCCCCAATACAATATATAGCCTGAGGCATCAAAAAGTTCTTCACTCTTAAGCCTATCATAACAGGCATCAAGTAGCAGGTCGATACTGATGGGTGATTCTGTTATCGGTTCGGATCCCACCTCTATGGTAATGGAAGTGGTTTCGCCAGCCGTAACAATTACAGGTAAACTGTTGTAGATAATATCGTCTGTAGGCAAATCAATACTAACTATGTATGAGCCGGCTTCAATAGTATTGAACAAGACCATGCCGTTTGCGCCGGTGGTTATTTCTGATGTAGCGGGTATGGTAGTTGCAATAGCCCCTTCAACAGGTCCTCCTCCACTAGGAAATTGAACAAGAACCTGGAGATTTCCGGTTGAAGGTAGTTCAACCATCTCTGAATCTGAACTACAACTAACGATACATACTAATATGAGGAGCTTAAAGAGTTTTCTCATTGAAAAAAAGGTTAAGCATAAAAGAATAATACTAAGAAATGACTTTATTTGGTTCTGTCATAATTTAATTGAGGTAATCGATATTCTGAAGTTTTCTCACTCACCATAAGATATCCGCTCCCTAATTCCACCGCTAGCTCTATGAATTATGACGTCTGCTTTGTATTTACGGGCTAAACTTTTGGCTTTTCGGGTGGCCGTGCTTTGTTTACGGTGTTTGCTGGTGATGCGTTTATTCCCTTCGCCTCGCACGGCCCAACCGTGCTCATAGGGCACTACATGTTGATGCCAGGTGCGTCCTCTTTTGTTGCGTTTGGAACTATCCAAAAAGACTTCGATGAGTTCTATAAGGGTCCGTAACCAAGATGTGCCTTTGGACATGATGAAAGGAAATGTATTCGAATATAGGACTAATCGTTCATACTCTTGTGCTTTTCGCTGGACTCAAAGCTTCGGAGAATGAAGATAGCGGATGCGTCCACCGAAGCCCGACTTCTGGAATTGTTTGGGCTTTACGAAAAGTTTTAATTGCCCTCCTTCGCTTTTCGCTTTGCTCAAAGCTTCGGAGTAATTGGATGGTAGACCGGTGTCCACCGAAGCTCCCCGAAATTAATTATGGATTGATGCATTACTTGACTTTGTTGGGTAAGAAAAAAAAGGCTCCCCTTCGCACAAGGCTTCGGGGAGCGTAGGTGGAGCCGGAGGGATTCGAACCCTCGTCCAAACAAGCAATAACTGAGCTTTCTACATGCTTAGTCCTGGTTCAATTTTCGACGCCCGACCGACCCAAGACTGCCTATCGTACGCTTAGCTTCTTTAGTTTAGAATTTCTAGCGAAGCCCTAGAAATCCGGTGTTGACTTTTATGGTGCTCCTAAATGAATCGCCGTCAACAAGGGCTATTCAGGAACATTTAGCTTTCGCGCCTTGCGCGACTAGGCTAGGACTTACTATAATTCAGTCAATTAAGCAGCTAAAGCGTAGTTAGACTCGCCATTTAAAAGTGTGGGATATTGAATTTACGAGCATCATTCCCATAGCTCGACATGCTTACACCGCCATTGGTCTCGCTGTCAAAACCAGTCGGCCCCATAATGAGTTAGGTAAGCTTTGCTTACCGTAAACGAATTATGCCCTGAGCGAAGTCGAAGGGCCTAAAACAGTTCCCATTTTATTTTCAAAGATCATTTGGGCGTTACCCTCTTCCGCCAAAGCATCAGACGGTCGGGCTTTCGGCCATACCTGGTATTTGCCTCAATCCCTAACGCTTCTTCTTCGCTGCAAGCAGCTACTAAGAATAACCGTTCACCTTAATAAAGGTTTTGGTGAACAAGGCTTGTCATCCGTAGTTTTTGACGGAGGAGCGCAAAGTTACTTAAAAGTTTGCGTACCCTTTCCCAACCCACTATTTTTAGCGCAAATCCTATACCAAATCCAGTATGCAATTCGGTATCATACAAGAACGCAAGAATCCCCCTGATAAAAGGGTGGTATTGTCCCCCCAATTATGTCAAAATGTCCTAGAAAATCATCTAGGGGCCTCGATTGTCGTGGAACCTTCCCCAATTCGCGTTTTTGATGATAGTGAATACCAAGAATTGGGTATTGAAGTCGCCTCAAGAATGGAAGAGTGTGACGTGCTCTTAGGGGTAAAGGAAGTGCCCATTAAGGCCTTGATCCCCAATAAGAAATACTTCTTTTTTTCCCATACCATAAAAAAGCAACCCTACAATCGTGATTTGCTTCGTGCCATTTTGGAAAAGAATATTGAACTCTATGACCATGAGGTCATTACCAACCCCAAGGGCATGCGTTTGGTGGCCTTTGGGAGGTATGCCGGTATTGTTGGTGCCTACAATGGAATGCGCGCTTTGGGCCTAAAAAAGGATTGGTTTGAATTACCAAAGGCTGAAAAGCTAAAGGACCAAAAAGCGTTGATTCGTGAGTTGAATAAGGTGAAACTTCCTAGTATCAAAATACTTTTGACTGGCAGGGGTAGGGTCGGCAATGGTGCCCGCGAAATGTTGGATGCCATGCATCTCAAAAAGGTCAATGTAGGCGATTATCTTAATGAAACCTTCGATCAAGCTGTGTATTGTCAAATTGATGCCTCAGAATACAACAAACGTAAAGATGGCGTGCGAGGCAATAAAGCCGACTTTTTTGCCAACCCCGAGGCCTATAAATCTAACTTTTTTCGTTTCGCGCAGGTCACCGATTTTTATATTGCCGGTCATTTTTATGGTGATGGGGCACCCTATCTCTATACCCGGGACGATGTCAAACATCCGGACTTTAAGATAAAGGTCGTGGCCGATATCAGTTGCGATATTGACGGACCTGTGGCGAGCACCATACAACCTTCTACCATAGCGGACCCCATTTATGGGTATGACCCCCAATCAGAATCGGCTGTGGATTACAAAGACCCTAAGGCCATAGCTGTAATGGCCGTGGACAATCTACCCGCAGAATTACCCAGAGATGCCAGTGATGGTTTTGGGGAAGCTTTTGCTAAATATGTTATCCCATCGTTCTTTAATGGGGATAAAGAAGGTATTTTGCAAAGAGCCAAAATGACGGAAAATGGTCGGCTTACAAAAGGGTATGCCTACCTTCAAGATTATGTTGATGGCGATTAATACTGTAGTTGGCCCTTTTTGTTTAATTTTTTTCAAAAGAATATTCTAAAAAGCGGTATATTCAAAAGCTTTTTATTAAACAAAATGAAGTTTAACTGGAAGTTCCCGACCAACGAATTGAGTGAAGAACTCAAGAAAGCCTGTATCGAATTTGAATACCAATTACGGCCCAAAATCACCAAATTTTTGCTGGAACGTCTAGATACCGAATGCAACGGTGACCTGAGCAGTTTTTATTTTGATGTGGACCTCCCGTCCAAATGGGTTTGGATAGGTCAGGAAACTCCCAAAACCTATACCGATAAAATTAAAGCTGATTTTGACACTGAAATCAATGGTAAGCTGAACTTCTCGCCTTTGGCCTCTTAATTGTTCTGTTTTTTCCTAATCTTTCACTTACCTTCTTTTTTAATTCTACTTTTAAGCTATGAACCCCGCTGAAGAATATATACTAAATCAACCCGAACCCTACAGAAGTATTTTACTGCATTTAAAATCGGTAATAGAGGCCGTAATTCCTGAAGTGGACATGAAATATAAGTGGCGGATCCCCTGCTTTTATTCCGGAAAACATCCTATCTGTTACCTAAATGCTTCACATAAAGGAAAATATGTGGATATTGCTTTTTGGAATTCGGCCCACCTTACCAAGCATATTGAACTCATGCATGCTGAAAAACGAAAGGTGGTCAAATCCTTTCGATATTTTACCCTAGAGGAAATCAATGATCCAATTTTAATGGAAGTTCTTGAAGAAGCCCATGCTTTAAAGTATAAAGGGTTTTATAAGAGAGATAATTAAAAGATATAAGACCACTTCGCTGCCAGATGTAAGACCTAGACGATTTGCCAAAAAAGAAGGACATACCAATGGCGAAAGTGGTTTTTTGAATAGCTAACTGCTATTTTATCGCAGAAGGAGCTAAAGGGAGTTTACAACCTCACGGATGGCAACCAAATCTGTCAATAATTTTTCCAATAAGCTTAAATCCAACATATTGGCTCCATCACTCTTGGCATTGGCAGGGTCAAAATGGGTCTCGATAAAGAGTCCGTCCACTCCGGCAGCGATTCCTGCGCGGGCCATGGTACCAATTAGGGCTGGCCGTCCTCCAGTAACTCCAGAGGCTTGATTGGGCTGTTGCAGGCTATGCGTTACATCCAATACTACCGGAGCATATTGTTTCATAGTGGGGATACCCCTAAAATCCACGACCATGTCTTGATAACCAAACATCGTCCCCCTATCGGTAATCCAAGCATTTTTATTTCCGGAATCCGTTACTTTTCTGACCGCATGTTGCATACTTTCGGGACTCATAAACTGTCCTTTTTTCAAGTTGATAACCTTTCCCGTTTGGGCCGCAGCTACTACCAAATCCGTTTGGCGTACCAAAAAAGCAGGTATCTGAAGTACATCCACATACTCGGCTGCTTTTTCGGCATCAGCGACTTCGTGAATATCTGTAATTGTGGGTACCGAAAAAGTCTCCGATACCTTTTTTAGGATATGCAGCGCCTTTTCATCACCAATTCCGGTAAAGGAATCCATACGACTGCGATTGGCTTTTTTAAAACTGCCTTTAAAAACGTAGGGAATCCTAAGCTTTTCAGTAATACTGACCACTTTTTCGGCAATTCGCAAGGCCATGTCTTCCCCTTCAATTGCACAGGGACCGGCCAAAAGAAAGAAGTTATCCGTAAGGGCGTGTTTTATTTTGGGGATATCGCGTAAAGACATGAAACCTTTTTCGACAAAAATACTATTCTAGAATAAAAACGTTATAATAATGAACTCGTTTAAACTTTTAGAATTGAAGTGGAAATAAATGGATTTGTACCCAATTGAAGACTTTTTTGAGTTGCATAGCTGGGCTACGGAAGAAGAAAAAGACAAAAAGTGGGTGCAAAGACAAAATTTCTTAACCAATTGAAAAAGTTTAAATGAGTTCAAGACCCAATCACCTACTATGCAGCGTTTTATATTTTTTGCATTTTTATGCATTCTTCAGTTGGGCCATGCCCAGTTTGGTAAAAACTGTGAACTTCGGCAGATAAAAATAAATATGTTTCATCCAGGTCTTGAATACGAGATGAGCTTGGGGGTAAACTCTACCTTAGACGCCCGGGTGGCGTATCAATTTTCTCCCGATCCATTCGTGGAAAAACCGGTAGAAAATCTTAAACTATTTCCAGCAATTACCCTTCAAAATAGGTATTACTACAATTTTAATAAGCGAGCTACGGGAGGAAGGCAGATTTATGGAAATTCAGCGAACTATATTGCCCCTTCTGCCTCTGTATTTTTTTCTGGTGACGATTTTGAAAATGACGATGTCCCCAGAAGTACCTTTGCGACCGCAGGCTTGGTTACCGGAATACAAAGAAGCTATAATTCTGGATTAAGTTTTTCATTGGATATTGGTGCGGCCTATTATTTGGGTGAGTTTAATGGGGGAATCCAGCCGGTATTCAATTTTAGTTTGGGATGGATCGTAAGTGAAAAGCGTTGGTGTGTAGGCCGATAGAGGCCCATGCTAAATTTTTGATAAATAGGGTGCTTCCCAAAAGGGATCGATTTAGATTTATGGATCAACCATTGATCATGAAAAATCGGTTCCTACTTTTTTTAGTCCTATTCTTAGTTTTTGGCTCCCAGCTATTTGGGCAGCGCCTACAGGAAAAAGGATTGGGAATCATCAATTTGGAACGTCATCAATTTACCCTTAACCTTTTTGGTCCCGGGTTTCGGTATGAGTTGGGCCTATTCCGAAATGTAAGTGTCTCCACCAGTTTTACCCCCGGCTTGGCCACCTATGAGGAGGGCTATACTTTTGGCTTTGCATGGCATACTCGAATCCGATACTACCATAATTTTAAGACCCGATTGGATATCAATAAGAACATTGTGGGTAATTCTGCAGATTACTTGGCCCCGGCGCGAAGTGTATTCTGGGGGCCCTTACAATTGTCGGACAACCTGAACGGTCCCGATGATTTCGCTGTGGCCTTTTATGGGGGTGTATATGGAATACAACGAACCTATAAAAAGGGCTTCAATTTTAATGCAGAGGTGGGCTTTGGTTATTATCGTGGTGATGGGGTTCCTGATGGATATGGGCCATTGCTGAATTTTACCTTTGGATGGGTAGCTACCAAAAGAAAAAATAAAAATCCATTTTCAAACTGATTACTTACAGCATTATTTTCTTCAAAGCATCCATATAGCCGCGACTTACTCGGACCACATCATTATTCATCATGGTGACATCGTAGCTTTTTCCGTATTTGTTCAACTCTTTTACCTTATCCAAATTAATGATGGAGGAACGGTGAACCCTTAAGAACTTTTGGGGATCTAGTTTTTGTTCCAAATCGGAAATACCAAAATTGCTTAGAAATATCTGTTTGTCCACATGAAGTTTGGAATAGTCACCATAGGCTTCCACCCATTGGATTTCGTCCACCGCTGTGGTTATCAACTTTTTATTCTGTTGGACCAATACGCGAGAGGGGTAATCACTTTTTTCCATGAGCAGGCTTTCGGTGAGTTGGCCCAATTTTTGATTATCGGTATTAAGGCGTTCAATGGACAATCGAAAGCGCTCCTTCGTATAAGGTTTCAATAGATAGTCCACCGCATGGACTTCAAAGGCCTTTAACGCATATTCATCGTAGGCGGTAGAGAAAATCACGGCTGGTAATTCTTCCAAGTGGGTAAGGACTTCAAAACCGGTTTTTCCTGGCATTTGAATATCCAAAAAGACCAAATCCGGTTTAAAACGGTTGATTTCGGTTATGGCATCCACGCCGTTGTTCACTTCGGCAATCAAGACCAGATCTGGAAAATCTTCAAGATATTCTTTAATCAATGTTCTTCCTGCCTTTTCATCATCAGCGATAAGAACCTTTTTCATCTGCATAAAATTTTTAAATTATGTAATCGGAGTATTCTAAAAATTTTAAGGCATTCAGTAGTTCGCATAAATTTTATTCGTCAAGACGTTTTAATTTCTACAGGATAAAAGTTGATGTTCATTTCATATGGCAAACCGAACTTTAAGTCCCTGCGGTTCATTGTCCAAAAACTCCAATTGGGTTTGATACATTTTCTGCAAGCGCAGTTGGGTATTACTTAATCCTATACCCTTTCCGAACAGACTTTTTTTGTCAGTTACGCCTTTTCCGGTATCTGCGATTTCGAATTTGAGCTGATCCCCATCTTTGAAAATAGTAATGGAAATTTTACCCCCCTTCAAAGAATTGGCAATACCGTGTTTTACGGAATTCTCAACCAAAGGTTGCAATAACATGGGGGGTACCATTTCGGAATGAAGTTCCTTGGGAACGTCTATTTCGATTTCAAGACGTTCCTCAAAACGCGCTTTTTCCAATTCTAGATATTTGTTGACAAACTCAATTTCATCCCAGAGTGGCACCAATTCTTTTTTGGAGGCTTTAAGTTGATAGCGGAACAAATCGGCCAAGGTGGCGATCAACTGCCTTGTTTTTTCCTGTTTTGGAGGTACAGAGGCATTAATGGTATTGAAAACATTGTATAAAAAATGCGGGTTAAGCTGCGCTTTGATGGCTGTCAATTCGCTTTTAAGCGCTGCCTGCCGCAATTCTCCCTCAACTATTAATTTTCTCTGGTTTTCAATGAAATAGCGATAGGCAAAAAAGCACCCAAATTGGATCAAGAAAAACAATAGGGGTATGTAGAGGTCCCAAATGGTGCCGGCCTCCCTTAATCTCCCCAGGCCTAAAGCGTCGATGATACCATATCGAATATGTCTAACTACAAAAACGACAATAGGAATGAGGATGACCACCATGGTAATTTGGTATTTCTTGGATTTCTTTTTCAGGAGATAAACCCCCAAAAACCAAATCACAAATGATGCAATAAAGAAGAAAACATATTGCATACCCGATGCAAACCAGTAATCAGAAAGATTGATCCAACTCCATATCCCATTTTCTTCATAGTAATACGATATATACCATAGTACAATATGATATAAAAGGGAAAAGAAAAAGTAGAAGGAGATGATACCGATAACTTCCCTCAAGGTGATTCCCCAAATTATTTTCCGCTGCATGGTTTTGAATTTGAACGGAAATTAAGGACTTCTGGGTCAATGGCTGTTAAAATTTCCGATGAATTGACCTATGCACAGTTGAATGGTCCGGGTCGATTTATCGGTATATAGTCCAACTGAGCAGAACTTGATTGTAAGGTAGTAACCAATGGAGCAATTTTGGGCATATTAAAAAACGAACCGTCATGAGAACTTTATTTTTTTCTTTAGCCCTACTATTTAGTATTTCACTTTCCTCCCAAACCATTAAAGGAAAGGTAATAGATGAAAACGAAGCGCCTGTAATATTTGCTGCGGTGACTTTGAACAATACTAAAGACTCGAGTTTGGTTAAAGCCACCATCACCGCTGATTTTGGAATCTTTGAATTTGATGGGATTTTGCCTGAAAAATACATTTTGAAGATTACCAATATTGGCTATGCGGATTATGTAAGGCGGATTGACTTTACTGGAGATGTGTTGGATTTGGGTATCCTTTCCCTAAACTCCCAAGCCCAAAACTTAGAAGAGGTGACTGTAGTTTCTGAAAAACCTATGGTACAGGTCTTGGCGGATAAAACGGTATTCAATGTGGAGAATACTATTAATGCCACAGGCACAAGTGCCTTTGAACTACTGCGAAAGGCCCCTGGGGTTATTGTAGACAATGGTGGGGGATTTATTGTAGAAGGAAAGACTGGGGTTCAAATATTCATTGATGGAAAACTCTCCATTTTACAAGGCGAAGATTTGAACAATTACTTGGAAAGCCTTCAGGCCACAGATGTGGAATCGGTAGAAATTATTACCCAACCCTCATCCAAATATGATGCCGCCGGGAATGCTGGGATCATCAATATCAAACTAAAAAAAGATAAAAGCTTGGGCACCAACGGCACGTTTACTTCAGGCTTAACCGTAGGGGATTATGGGCGTACCAATTCCAGTGTAAATTTCAATAATAGGGAAAAGAAAGGTAATTTTTATGGTACCTACAGCAACCGATTTGGAAAAAGCACTGGCTTTACAGATTTATTGCGAAGTCAATTTGGTACCCAATTCGATTCACGCTCCACAAGCCTTTTTGATCGAAATACGAACAATATTAAACTAGGGTATGATTATTATCTAAATTCAAAACACACCCTAGGTGCTATTGTTAACGGGAATTTTAATAATGGATTTACCAATTCCACAACCAGAACCCCAATTCGGGAAGTAGGTACGGTAGAAAATGACAGCGTATTGGTAGCATTGAACCAAAGACAAAATACATCCTATAACATCAATGCCAACTTGAACTATAAGTATGCGGATACCCTGGGTCGTTCCATTAATGTGGAT
Organism: Bacteroidota bacterium; assembly: GCA_039815575.1. GTDB lineage: Bacteria > Bacteroidota > Bacteroidia > Flavobacteriales > Flavobacteriaceae > Croceivirga. Next base: position 11,912 of record JBCBZA010000106.1, read on the forward strand.
TTGGACTATGGTCGCTATAATAGTGAGCGTGATGCCCTTCAACCAAATACGTATTTCGATGCAAATGAATCCCAAGTGCTGAGTGAACGCATTACGTTTCAAGAGACCCCAATAGATATTAACATTGCTACCATAACAGGGGATTATGAACAAAACCTTTTCAAAGGAAAATTGGGGGTAGGCTTTAAACTATCCTATATTAACACGGACAACACCTTTGATTTCTTCAATCAAATTAATGGACAGAATATTCTTGATACCAATCAAAGCAATCAATTTGAATATCAGGAAAACATAAATGCGGGTTATGTCAATTTCAATCGAAAATGGGGAAAATGGAATCTCCAGTTCGGCCTTCGAATAGAAAATACTGATTCTGATGGTATCCTTACCAGCCAACAGGACAATGAAGATGACAGGGTACAGCGAAATTACACTGACTACTTTCCTTCTGGAGGGCTAACCTATCAGATGAACCGTAAAAACCAATTTGCCCTAACGTATAGCCGAAGGATCCAACGACCCAACTATCAATCCTTAAATCCGTTTGAATATCAACTGGATGAGTTATCGTTTAGCAAGGGGAATCCGTTTTTACAGCCCCAATATACCAACAACATCAAATTAGCCCATACGTATAATTACCGTTTGACCACCTCGATCAGTTATAGCTATGTGAGCGACTTTTTTGCCAGGGTGACTATTGCCGATACTGAAACGACCAACTTCTTGACTACCCTCAATGTTGCCGATCAAGAGGTGATTAATCTTGGTATTTCATACCCTAAGAAAATTTACGAATGGTGGAACCTTTATTTTAGCTTGAATGCCTTTATCAGTGATTTTAAGGCCACCAGTGACGAGTTCTTAGCTGTAAGACAAGAAACCCTTAGTCTCTATGCCCAGAACACCTTGAATTTATCAAAAACCCTACGAATGGAAATTTCAGGGTGGTATAGTTCCCCTTCCATTTGGGGTGGAACCTATCAAACCCGATCCATAGGGTCGTTAAACTTGGCTTTTCAAAAGAAACTCTTTGATAATCGATTTACCGCCCGGCTTTCCTTCAATGACATCTTATTCACCTCCCCATGGAATGGCACAACGCAGTTTGGTGACCTCTTTATAAATGGTCGTGGAGGTAGTGACAGTCGCCAAGTAGCTTTTGGGTTGACCTATGATTTTGGGCGAAACGAAATTAAAAAAGCAAGGAAACGAAAGACAGGTCTTACTGATGAGAACAACCGGATCGGGAGTTGATAAACAATTAAAAAATCCATTTCCTGAATAGTAAGGTGCTTTCCCACTTTCATAAAAAATGTGTAACGCAAATAAATTCAAATTATGTCAAATCGAATAACTGTATTGCTATTACTTACCGTTTCTTTTTTCCAGTCTTGTGATAATGGACCAAAAACGGCTGAGTGGGTTTTGGAGCAGAACCTTGAGGCTACTAGCAAAGCAAACAATTGGAGTGAGCTATCAACGATCATTGCTAAGTTGCAATTCTCCAAATCCTTAAATGATAACAATGTTCTTGAGGAAAGTAGAATAACAACTGCAAAATTCCCTTATAACAGTCGTGTAGAGACTTATGTGAATGACTCTTTGGTATCATTGGTACTTACAGATTCCATAGCCTCCTTACTGGTACTATTCCAGGATGATAAGTCCATGGGTTACTCAAAACTAGAGCGACAAGGCATATTTCCAAATTCAGCATATGGGTTGATTAATAGGGTAAGCGACCTGGAATTGCGTGATACCCTATGGCAAAATAAAGCAGCCTATGTAATTTGGGATACAAAGGAGTCCATC